>NZ_JBHLWK010000006.1:0-423568 GCF_042432915.1 Novosphingobium soli | reverse complement strand
AAACTATCTCAGAAACAGCGGCTATGCTTCAGCCTAAGACGATCACGCTCTAGGCGCGGTTTGTCAGCCGAGCGCGGTCAGCCAGGGTGCGATATCGTCCTTGGCGCGCGCCGTGTACGCCTCCTTGCGCTGCTTCTTCTTCACCTCGTGCAGCGGCGGGAACAGGCCGAAGTTGACGTTCATGGGCTGGTAGGTCTCAGCCTCGGCATCGCCCGTGATGTGCGAGAGCAGGGCGCCCATCGCGGTGGTGCGCGGCGGCGCCTGCCATACGCGCCCCGCCAGCTCAGCGCTCGCCATCATCCCCGCCAGAAGCCCCACGGCCGCGCTCTCGACATAACCCTCGCAGCCGGTGATCTGACCTGCGAAGCGGACGTGCGGTGCGGTCTTCAGCCGCAAGGTGCGGTCCAGCAGCACGGGCGAATTGAGGAAGGTGTTGCGATGCAAGCCGCCGAGGCGCGCGAACTCGGCCTGTTCGAGGCCTGGTATCGTGCGGAACAGGCGGACCTGTTCGGCATGCTTGAGCTTGGTCTGAAAGCCGACCATGTTCCACAGCGTCCCGAGCTTGTTGTCCTGACGCAGCTGGACGACGGCGTAGGGCCAGCGCCCCGTCCGCGGATTGTCGAGGCCCACCGGCTTCATCGGCCCGAAGCGCAGCGTGTCGACCCCGCGCTCGGCCATGACCTCGATGGGCATGCAGCCGTCGAAGTAGGGCGTGTTCTCCTCCCACTCCTTGAACGCCGTCTTCTCGCCCCCGACGAGCCCGGCATGGAAGGCGAGGTACTGCTCCTTGTCCATGGGGCAGTTGATGTAGTCCTTGGTCTCACCCTTGTCCCACCGCGAGGCCATCCAACACACGTCCATGTCGATCGTGTCGCGGTAGACGATCGGTGCGATCGCATCGAAGAAGGCCAGGCTGTCCGCGCCCGTGGCGCGGCCGATCGAGCCGGCGAGGGCTTCCGCGGTGAGCGGGCCGGTGGCGACGATCGTCGGCCCGCTCTCCGGAAGCGCATCCACACGCTCTCGCACGATCTCGACGTTGGGCAGAGCCGCGAGGCGGGCTTCCACTTCTGCGGAGAACACGTCGCGGTCCACCGCCAGCGCAGAGCCCGCGGGGACCTGGGCCGTGGCCGCCGCGGCCATGATCAGCGACTCGCAGCGGCGCATCTCGTGGTGGAGCAGGCCGACGGCATTCTTCTCGTCGTCGTCGGAGCGAAAAGAGTTGGAACAGACCAGCTCGGCCAGCCCATCGCCCTGGTGGGCAGGACTGCGCTCGCCGGTGCCGCGCATTTCGGAAAGGCGCACACGGAAGCCCCGGCGCGCGAGCTGCCAGGCCGCCTCGCTGCCCGCCAGGCCGCCGCCGATGACGTGAATATCGTGGGTTGGGGAAGGGGTATGCATGACGGCGGCCTAGCTTGTCTCGACGCCATGGAAAAGGGCTGGTGCACCTGCCATAGGGGCATGCTGGCCGAGAGGAGACCACCGAATGCCCAGACGCGCGCTGATAGAACGCAGGCCCTGGCTGGTGGCGAGCCTCGCCTGCGCCCTCGCGTGGCTCTGGCTACAGGACAGCGCGGTCCCAGGGCTGTACCTGATCGCGCTGCAGGCGTTGCCGCTGCTGCTGCTCGGCGTCTATGCGGCGCTGCGCCACAAGGGCAATGATACCCGCTCTCTCGCAGCGATGCTGGCGCTTCAGGGCATCGGCGGGGCGCTGATCGAGACGGCGCCGCTCATCGGGCTCAACCTGCTGCTGCTCGCCTATCTGATCGGGTTGGGCCTGTTCATGGCTCACCGCCGCGCCGTGGTGGACAGCAGCCGGCGTGCTTCGGCGCTGGCCCTGGTCCTGGGCACGCCGTTGCTCTGCTTCTTTGCCGCAGATCGCGCCGGCGTGAGCGTCCCGGTGTTCCTGGGCCTTGCTCTGGGCGGCATGACGGCGGGAGCGTGGATCAGCACCTTTCCCCGGGGCCGGGTGGGGCTGGGGGCGGCCGTGATCGTCGCTGGCGTGGTGCTGGAAATTGCAACGCTCGGAGCGGCGCCGTCCGTCGTCGCGTCGATCGCCTGGCCGCTGCTGTACCTCGGCAACTTCGTCCTCGCTACCGGCATTACGGGGGAGCTCCGGATGCGCCAGGACTTCGAGTAACCCGAGGGTTTAAAGGCTGTTGCCGCCGTCGCTCACCAGGACGGTACCGGTCACGTTCCAGGCCGCGTCGGACAGCAGAAAGCCGATCTGCCCGGCCATCTCCTCGGCACTGGCGAAGCGCCCGAGCGGCGTCGACTCCTGGGCCAGCGTGTCGAGTGCCGCTTGCCGGCTGCCAAGTTCATCCACCATCGTCTGAAAATGCGCGTTCTTGGTCCAGATGGGAGTGTCCACCCGCCCCGGGGCGACGGCGTTCACGCGGATTCCCTGCGCCGCATGCTCCGCCGCGGCCACGCGAGCGAGGTGTGCGACTGCGGCCTTGCTGCTTCCGTAGGCCGCCGTCATCGGCACCGGCTTGACACCCGCGGCCGAGCTGGTGAGCACGGCGCTGCGACCGCGTGTTTCGCCCGAGCGGGTCATCAGCCTGAGCGCAGCGCGCAAGGACAGGAACATGCCGTCAAGATTGACCGACAGCATTGCGCGCCAATCCGCATAGTCGAGCGAAACAATCGGGCATCCATCGGCTATGCCGGCATTCAGCACCGCGTGGTCGAGCCCTGGCTCAGACGCCTCGAGCTCCGCCCATAGCTGTTCGTCACGCACGTCGCCTGCCACGCGGCGGCATGGAGTCCGCAACTCCAGCCGCGCGAGGACCGCGGCATCGCTGTCCACCAGCACCAGGCGGGCAATGCCTCGTTCGTCGAGCCAGCGTGCCACCGCCGCGCCGATCCCGGAGGCCGCTCCCGTGATCAGTGCGGTACGCCCATCGAAATCCATCGCCATGTCACTCAACCTCCACCCGCAAGCGCTCGATCCGGGTCGTGAGAATCCGCCACCCGTCGCCGCGATTGACGTACGTCTCGTGGTAGCGCCCCCACCCCGTGAGGCGAGAGAAGGGACCGCCGGGGGGCAGGAACAGGCGATCGGTGAAAGCCCAGATGCCGCGTGCGGTGCCGGCGCTCTCGATGGTGATGTCCGGATCGTGACCCTGGTGGACCGTCACGAGGTGCGGACCTTGCGATGGCGGCGCATCCGCCCATGCCTCGCGACCTTTCATCACCGTGTTCATGGCCGGGAAGTGATCCACACCCGTTGCCGGATCGGTGCAGCAGCCCCGGTAGTCCAGCACGCAGTCTTCGGCGAGGATCGAGCGGACGAGCGCCGCATCGCGGTCGTCCACGCCGCGAAAGTAGCGCGCCTTCAGCTGCCTGATCTCTTCGATGGCAGCAAGCCGGTCGATCACGTCCATGCCTGTCCTCCTCCCGAACAGGTGTCTGGACGGCTCAGGCGGCGTTGTCGATGCCCAACTCGCTGAGCTTTCGATACAAAGTCGAGCGGCCGATCCCGAGGCGGCGCGCGACTTCGGTCATGCGGCCGCGATACAGGCCGATGGCGAGGCGAATGACGTCAGCCTCGATCTCCTCCAGCGGCCGCAGGTTACCGTCCGCCGTGTAGAGCATGACGCCCGAGCTCTCCTGCATGGGATTGCCGGCGACCGGGGACGAGCCTGTGCCGAGGATGCTGAGAAGCTGCGGAAAATCGTCGGAGGTCAGCGCGTCGCCATCGCAGAAGACGGCGGCTCGAAACAACACGGCCTGGAGCTGCCGCACGTTTCCGGGCCAGTCATAGGCGGCGAGAAGCGAAAGCGCACCTTCGGTGATGCCCAGTTCGCGCAGTCCCGGCTGCTCGCCGATGCGGGCGAGGAAGAAGCGCGTCAGCGTCGGGATGTCCGCGGCGCGCTCGCGCAACGGCGGCAAGTGGACCTTGGTGGGCGAGATCGCCGCCAGAAGTTCGGGCAGGAAATGTCCCTGGTCGGCCATGTCCGCGAGCGGAAGGTTGCTGGCCGCGATGACCCGCACGTCGATGCGGAAGGAGTGTCGCGCGCCAATCGGTCGACAGTCGCCCTTGCGGATCGCTTCCAGCAGGCGTTCTTGAACCGATATCGGGAGCCGGTCGATCTCGTCGAGAGCCAGCGTCGCGCCGTCGCAGTGCTGGAGTGCGCCGATCTGCCTGTCGAAGGCGCCGGGAAAGGCGCCTTTCTCATGCCCGAACAGGGCCGACTCGACCGAATTCGCCGGGACGCCGCCGATGTTGATGATGCGCAGCGGCATCCTGGCCCGCGGACTTGCAGCGTGCATCGCGCGGATGAGCATCTCCTTGCCCGTTCCGCTCTCCCCTTCGATCAGCACGGGCGCGTGGCCGCGCGCCGCCTTTGCCGCGACCGCAAGCGCCTTGCGGAAGTTGGGAGCCGCCCCGATCATAGATTCGAAGTCGGGGTTGGACGGCATCTTCTCGGTGAGTGGCGCGAGCTCGTCTCGCGGCGCTTCGCGGGTCGTGGCCGAGCGCAACGCGTGCATCAGGCGGTCGGGTGCGACGGGCTTCACCAGGTAGTCGGTAGCCCCGGCGCGCATCGCTTCGACGGCCAGCAGGGGCGAGGTGCTGGCGGTCAGCATCAGGATCGGCAGCGCGGGACGGCGCGCCTTGAGCTCGGCGATCAGCGCGCAGGCATCGTCGCCCGGAACCCACTGGTCGAGGATGATGGCGGAGAGCTGCATCCCCGAGCGCGTGCCCAGCGTGGCGATCGCGGTCTCCGCATCGCGCACGATCAACGTTCGCCAGCCTTCCCGGGCGGCGAGCGCCGAGATGAGACGGCTCTGTGCCGGCTCGTCATCGATGAGCATGAGGAGGCGTTGGTCAAGTTCCGCCATGGTGTTGCCGTTCGAGATCGCCTCCTAATTTCGCCGCCAGCCTAAGCCGGTCAGGTAAAGACGGTATTAAGCCTGATAATAGGCCAGCACGGACCCGCGCTGCGTTTCTATCGCCCGGTTCCACCTTGAGCGCGCCGCTGCACCGGTCTAGAGCGGCGGCAGCAAAGCAACAGTGTTTGGGGGTTTGAAGATATGGCTTCTGGTAATGACATGAAGGCTGCCACCGCAACCTACAACGGCTTCATCAAGGCCGCCACCTGGGGCACGGGCATCTGCATCGCGATCGTCGCCGTCGTCGTGGGTCTGATCGCCTCCTGACCTTCTCGCGAGTCTCTCCACAGTTTCCGCCGTCGTCCTCGCTCCCTGCAGACTCTGCGTCAGTCGGCGGAGGAGCTTGCGCCGCCTGGCGGAAAACACGTGCGGTCTTGTTCTGTTGCGGAGGGGCTCGCTAAGGGGGTGGCGCTGGCGACATCCGTCGCCACCATCGGAGTCTGCAGCGCTTGACCCTAGCTTGCTATGCGTCCCATCCTTCGCAATCGCGGGGCCGCGAGTTCGCGATCGAAAACGGCCTGGCCCGCGGCGCGCGTAGCCCCTACCAGCGGGACCGCGACCGGATCATCCACTCGATCGCCTTTCGCCGCCTGCGCTACAAGACGCAGGTGTTCGTCGCGCCGGACGGCGACCATTACCGGGTCCGGCTGACCCATAGCCTGGAAGTGGCGCAGATCGCGCGGGTGATCGCGCGCATTCTCGGGCTCGACGAGGATCTGACCGAGGCGCTCGCGCTGGCCCACGACATCGGCCACCCCCCTTTCGGGCATGCGGGCGAGGACGCGCTGGACGCTGCGCTCCACAAGGCGGGCGGCTTCGACCATAACGCCCACACGCTGCGCACCCTGATGCGGCTGGACAGCCCCTATTGCGAGCACGATGGCCTCAACCTGACCTGGGAAACGCTGGAGGGATTGGCCAAGCACAACGGCCCGGTGGCGCAGCCCAACTGGGCACTGACGGAGCTCGACGCAGCCTACGAGCTGGATCTTGGTACCCATGCCTCGCTCGAAGCGCAGGTGGCGGCGCTTTCCGACGATATCGCCTATGACAACCATGACATCGACGACGGCCTGCGCGCCGGTTTCCTCGATCTGGACGAACTGCTGGTACATCCGTTCGTCGCCGAGCGGTGGCGAGAGGTGGAGCGTCGCTATCCGCATGCCGAGCTAGATCGCAAGCTCGCCGAGCTGATCCGCAGCCAGATCGGCGTCATGGTCAACGACCTGGTGGCGCAGACGCAGAAGAACCTGGCCGGCGTCGGCAGCGTGGCGGAAGTGCGCGCGGCGGGGCGGGCGCTGGTCTCGTTCTCGCCCGCCATGGCGGAGGCGGAGCGCGCCTTCAAGCGCTTCATGTACGACAAGCTCTACTACCATCCCGAGCAGCTGGAGACGGCCAAGCGCGCCAGGGCCCTGCTGGCGGAGCTCTATTCTGCCTATTCGCAAGAGCCGGTGCTGATGGAGGAAAGCTGGATCGACACCATGCCGCGCATCGAGCCCGACCGCAGCCGGCACATCGCCGACTACATCGCGGGCATGACCGACCGCTTCGCCATCGCCCGCCACGCCGATATCTACGGGCGCACGCCTGAAGGGCTGAGCAATGTCTAGGCGCGGCTGACGGTGGAGCAGGGGGGTATTCGGATCTGCCTGGTCGGGGCGACCGGGCTGGTCGGCTCGTCCGTCATGGCAGAGGCGGTGGGGCGCACGGATGTGCGCGTGATCGGCGTGGGCCGGCGAGAGGCCGTGCTGCCGCCTGGAGCGCGGATGGAGATGCTGGTGGGGGAGCCGATCGACTGGCCGGCGCTGGTCAGGGCCGCGCGGGCCGACGTGCTGGTCTGCGCGCTGGGCACCACCATCAAGGCGGCAGGAAGCCGCGAGCAGTTCCGCGCGATCGACTACGACCTGGTTCGGTTCGTGGCCGAGGGCGCGCGGGCAGCGGGCGTCGAGCGCATGGCCCTGGTCTCCTCCGTCGGGGCGGAGCGGGGCAGCGGAAACTTCTACCTGCGGGTCAAGGGTGAGGCGGAAGCGGCGGTGGAACGCCTGGGATTCCGCCGCTTCGACGTGCTGAGGCCGAGCCTGCTGCGAGGGCGCAGGACCGAACCGCGGCCGCTGGAACGGGCAGGGCAGGTGATGGCGCCGCTGGTCGATCGGCTGGTGCTCCATGGCCGATTGCGGCGGTTCCGCTCGATCCCGGCGGCGGCGGTGGCGCGGGCGGCTCTGGCGCTGGCGGGACAGGAGGCGCCGGGGCGCTTTGTCCACGAACACGATGCGCTGCGCGCCTGGTCGCAGCGCGCATGCAGGAAATAAGGTGGCATTAGCGCCGCATTAGCGGCCCATCAGCGTCCAGAAAGCTGTGGCCGGTGCCGCCGCTTGCATGCCACGCCCGTTGACTTGCGCGGAACGCTCCACCAAGGCTGAGGGCACTCGCTGACACGCGCGGGAGAGACCTGGCCGATTCGTCGGTCGGGCGCCGAAGGAGCAACCGCCCCGGAATCTCTCAGGCAAAAGGACCGCGCAGCGTCGACAGCGAGCCTCTGGAAAGTGCCCCGCGCAGGACCTGTGCGTGGCCGCCGACGGTGTAACCCGGTCCGTCCCATCGAGGATGACGCCGGGGAAGCTCTCAGGCTTCCGTGACAGAGGGGGCACCTGATGGTGGTCCATGCCTGTCGCGGAGTCGTGCCTTGAGCGAATATCCTGTTACCGAAGATGAAGACGGCGCGGAGGACCTTGCCCCGCTGACCCTGCCGCTCGATGCCTGGCATCGCGAACGGGGCGCCCGCATGGTCGAGTTCGCCGGCTACATGATGCCCGTGCAGTACGAGGGCATCATGGCCGAGCACCTGTGGACGCGCGAGAACGCGGGCCTGTTCGACGTCAGCCACATGGGCCAGCTCGAAGTCAGCGGCGAAGGCGCCGCGGCGGCGCTGGAAGCGCTGCTGCCGGGCGACATCTCCGCGCTGAAGCCGGGACGGCAGCGCTACTCGCTGCTGCTCGACGAGAACGGCGGCATCCTCGACGACCTGATGGTCACCAACCGCGGCGGCGAATACTACCTCGTCGTCAACGGCGCCACCAAGTGGGACGACATCGCCCACTTGCGCGAGCACCTGCCCGACGAGATCACGCTCAACCACCTCGACGAGCACGGGCTGCTCGCCCTGCAGGGCCCCAAGGCCGCCGAGGCGCTGGGCCGCCTGGGCCTGGAGCCGGCATTCCCCGGCATGCCGCGGCTGGACGACCTCAAGTTCATGCAGGCCGCGCCGTTCTTCTGGGATGGGCGCCCGCTGGGCGTCAGCCGCTCCGGCTACACCGGCGAGGACGGCTTCGAGATCTCGGTGCGCGGCGAGGACATCGCCGCACTGGCCGAGGCGCTGGCGGCACAGGACGCGGTGAAGCCGATCGGCCTGGGCGCGCGGGATTCGCTGCGGCTGGAAGCGGGGCTTCCGCTCTACGGCCACGACCTCTCGCCCGAAACCGATCCGGCGAGCGCCGAGCTCGGCTTCGCGATCTCCAAGCGCCGCCGTGCCGAAGGCGGCTTCATGGGCGCCGACACGGTGCTGCCGCTGCTGTCGCAAGGCCCGGCCCGCCGCCGCGTCGGCCTGGTCCTCGACGGTCGCATGGCGGCGCGCGAGGGCGCGCAGGTTGTCGTGAATGGTCAGGAAGTTGGCATCGTCACTTCCGGCGGCTTCTCACCTTCTTTGCAGAAGCCGATCGCGATGGCCTACGTCGATTCCGCGAAGGCCGCCGAGGGCACGCCGCTCACCATCGCGATGCGGGGCAAGCTGCTCGACGCCATGGTCGTGCCGATGCCCTTCGTTTCCCATCGTTACCACCGCTGAGGATCTCCACATGACCCGCTATTTCTCCGAAGACCACGAGTGGATCGAAGTCGAGGGCGACCTCGGAACCGTCGGGATCACCGACTACGCACAGGGCCAGCTCGGCGACATCACCTTCGTCGATCTCCCCTCCGAAGGCGCCAGCGTGGCCAAGGGCGACTCCGTCTCGGTCGTCGATTCGGTCAAGGCCGCCTCGGACGTCTACACGCCCGTCTCGGGAACCATCGCCGAAGTGAACGCCGCGCTCGCGGATGCGCCCGAGCTGGTGAACACCGAAGCGGAAGCGGGCGGATGGCTGTTCCGCGTGACGCTTTCCGACAGTGCCGAGCTCGGGTCGCTGATGGATGAGGCGGCCTACAAGAGCTACGTCGAGAGCCTGTGACGCCCGTGTCTCCCCCGTCCCGGAACGGGGAGAGGGATCCAGACCCCTCCGTCACCGACTGCGTCGGCGCCAACTCCCCATCGCTTTGCGACGGGGAGGAGCAAGTGCGAGCGCTTGCGTATCCTCCCTATTCCGCAGGAATGGGGAGGGGGACCGCCCGCTTAGCGGGTGGTGGAGGGGCAGCAAACCGCTTCGTCAAACCGCATGCCGTCGCTCGTCCCCAAGAGCTGCATCGATAGCCTCTGACGCCCCTCATCCTCCCCGTTCCGCAGGAATGGGGAGGGGGATCGCCCGCACAGCGGGTGGTGGAGGGGAGATCCAAGCCCAAGATACCTAAGGAACCCGCCTCATGCGCTACCTTCCCCTGACCCCGGCGGACCGCGCCTCCATGCTGGAGACGATCGGCGCTGCCAGCGTCGACGACCTCTTCATCGACGTCCCTGCCGAGGCACGCCTGTCCGGGGCCATCGAAGGGTTGCCTCCTCACGCCAGCGAGATGGCCGTCGAGCGCCACATGAGCGCGCTTGCGGCGAAGAACGTGAGCGCCGGCTCGGTGCCGTTCTTCCTGGGCGCGGGCGCCTATCGGCACCACGTGCCCGCTAGCGTCGACCACCTGATCCAGCGCGGCGAGTTCCTGACCGCCTACACGCCCTACCAGCCCGAGATCGCGCAGGGCACGCTGCAGGTCCTGTTCGAGTTCCAGACGCAGGTGGCGCGGCTGTTCGGGACCGACATCGCCAATGCCTCGATGTACGACGGCTCGACGGCGTGCTGGGAAGCGATCCTGATGGCCGCGCGCATCACCCGCAAGGGGCGGGCGCTGCTTTCGGGCGGCCTGCACCCCCACTATGGCGAAGTGGTGCGCACGATGGCGAAGTTCACGCGTGACGACATCGTCTCGCTGTCCCCCGAACTGACCGCGGAGCCCGACGATGCCGCCCTCATCGCCGGGATCGACGAGGCGACCTCCTGCGTGGTGGTCCAGTACCCCGACGTCCTCGGCCGCATCCCCGACCTGGCCGCCATCGCGGACGTGGCGCATGCCCGCGGCGCACTGCTGGTGGCGGTGGTGACCGAGCCGGTCGCGCTCGGCCTGATCGAGGCACCCGGCCTGCTGGGCGCCGACATCGTGGTGGGCGAGGGGCAGTCGCTCGGCGTCGGCCTGCAGTTCGGCGGTCCGTACCTGGGGCTGTTCGGCTGCCGCGAGAAGTTCGTGCGCCAGATGCCCGGCCGCCTCTGTGGCCAGACCGTCGACGCCGCGGGCAAGCGCGGGTTCGTGCTGACGCTCTCGACGCGCGAGCAGCACATCCGCCGCGAGAAAGCGACGAGCAATATCTGCACCAATTCAGGGCTTTGTGCGCTTGCCTTCAGCATTCACCTGACGCTGCTCGGCGGCGAGGGGCTGGCCCGGATGGCGGCGGTCAACCATGCCCGTGCGCAGGCGACCTTCGAGCGCCTCGCCCGGATTCCGGGGGTGTCGCTGCTCAATGCCGCCTACTTCAACGAGGCGACGCTGATCCTCCCGCGCGACGCGCGCGAGGTGGTGCGCGCCCTGGCCGACCGGCAGGTGCTGGGCGGCGTCTCGCTCGGCCGCCTGTTCCCCACCGCGGAGGGCCTGGGCCGAGCGCTGCTGGTCGCCGCAACCGAGACCACCACGGCCGAAGACATCGAGGCTTTCGCCACGGCCCTGGAAGCCGTGCTTGCAGGAGAACCGGCATGAACGCCCCCAATGCAGCCGGCTGGCGCCCCTCCATGGGTGAGGCCGGAGAGATGAAAAACCAAACATCCAGCGGTGATTACGGGCTGATGCTGGAAGAGGCTCTCAGCTTCGAGCTGGGCGCGGCCGACAAGTGCGGCGTCGATCTCGACCCCGCCGACCGGGCACCCTCGGAGGCTCTGGGCCGGTTCCTGCGCCAGTCCGCTCCGGGCCTGCCGGGCCTGACCGAGCCCGAGACCGTGCGCCACTACACGCGCCTGTCGCGCCAGAACTATGCCATCGACCTCGGGCCGTTCCCGCTGGGTTCGTGCACGATGAAGCACAATCCGCGGCTGAATGAGAAGATGGCGCGCCTGCCCGGCTTCGCCGACGTCCACCCGCTGCAGCCGCAGGCGACCGTGCAGGGCGCCCTCGAAGTGATCGAGCAGCTGGCCGACTGGCTCATCACGCTGACCGGCATGGCCTCGGTGGCGATGAGCCCCAAGGCCGGCGCCCATGGCGAGCTGTGCGGCCTGCTGTGCATCCGCGCCGCGCTCGACGCGCGCGGCGAGGCGCGCGACGTGGTGCTGGTGCCCGAGAGCGCCCACGGCACCAACCCGGCGACGGCGGCCTTCGCCGGCTTCAAGGTGGAATCGATCCCGGCCACTGCCGCGGGCCGGGTCGACCTCGAAGCCCTCAAGGCCAAGCTCGGGCCCAAGGTCGCGGGGGTGATGATTACCAATCCCAACACCTGCGGCCTGTTCGAGCCCGACATGCGGGCGATCGCCGACGCAGTCCACGCCGCGGGCGGCTACGTCTACTGCGACGGCGCGAACTTCAACGCCATCGTCGGCAAGGTGCGCCCCGGCGACCTCGGCGTCGATGCCATGCACATCAACCTGCACAAGACCTTCTCCACTCCGCACGGCGGCGGCGGCCCGGGTGCGGGGCCGGTGGTGCTCTCCGAAGCGCTGGCTCCTTTCGCGCCGCTGCCCTTCGTGACGCGCGGTGCAGACGGCTCCATCCACCTGGTCGAGGAGGAGAACGCGGGCGAGGGCCACGACCAGGCGTTCGGGCGCATGGTGGCGTTCCACGGGCAGATGGGCATGTTCACCCGCGCGCTCACCTACATCCTCAGCCACGGCGCCGACGGCCTGCGCCAGGTCGCCGAGGACGCGGTGCTCAACGCCAACTACGTGCTGCGTGCATGCGAGGACCTGCTACCGGCGCCGTTCGCCGCCAGCGGCCCGTGCATGCACGAGGCGCTGTTCAGCGATGCGGGGCTGGCGGAGGGCTTCTCCACGCTCGACATCGCCAAGGGCCTGATCGACGAGGGCTTCCACCCGATGACCGTCTACTTCCCGCTGGTGGTCAAGGGCGCGATGCTGGTGGAGCCGACCGAGACCGAGAGCAAGGCGGGACTCGACCGCTTCATCGCTTCGCTGCGCAGCCTGGCGGAGCGCGCGAAGGCCGGCGACGAGAGCCTGCACTCCGCGCCGCACTTCGCGCCGCGCCGGCGGCTTGACGAAACGCTCGCGGCAAGGAAGCCTGTGCTGGTGTGGCAGGGCGAGCCCGGCGTCGCAGGGACGCCCTCGCTCAGCGAGATCGGAGGAAGCTGAGGACCATGGGAGAGGGGGGGCGCGGCCTGGGGGCCTATCTGCCGTTCGCGGTGTTCGCCGCGATCATGGCCTGGCGCTATTTCCGGATGGAAAAGGCCCGCCCCTTGCGTCTCCCCCTGCTGTGGATCGCGCCGCTGCTGGTGACCGCGGCGGTGTGCCTCGCGCTCTACGGCCTGCCGCCCAGCGGCTTCGGGTGGCTGGCGCTGGCCGCCGGGTTCGCGCTCGGCGCCGGGCTCGGCATCCAGCGCTCGCGGCTGATGCGGCTGCACGTGGAGGGTGCGGGGAACGAGGCCAGGGTGATGATCCGCCAGTCGCCGCTGGCGCTGCTGTTCATCCTGGCGATCTTCGCGGCGCGGCGGCTGTTCCTGCCGGAGATGGCCGTACAGGGCCCGCACCCGGCCGCCAGCGGGCTGCTGGTGATGGATGCCACGCTCGGCCTCATGCTGGGGATGGTGGTGCTCAGCCGGGTCGTACTGTGGCAGCGCGCGCGGGCGATGGTCGCCGCGCACATGTTCGACGCCTGAGACGGCGGCCTCGGCAGGCGAGCCCTGCTGGCGCGGGCCCGCCTGCGCGCGGCATCAGTTGATCGCGTCTTGGCCCGCCTGGCCGACCGACTGCACGTCGCGTCCGGCACCCTTGACGGTGTTGCAGGCGGAGGCGGAGAAAACGATGCCGCCCGCGACGAGGGCGAGAACCAGCTTCTTGACCATGGTAGCGTTCCTTTTTCCGAGCGAGTCCGGCAGCCCGGCCCACGCATCGGTCTGAACACCTTGCGGGAGGTCAGGTTCCCTCGCCGTCGGCTTCCTCGGTCGCGCCTTCGTCGATCGCCGAAGTGGGGGAGATCCGGCGTGCCAGGAAATGCTCGCGCGAAGTGATGATGAGCCCCGCGGCGACGATCAGCGGGGCGCCGAGCCAGGTCGCGGCCGCCGGGAGCTGGCCCCAGAGGAGCCAGCCGTAGAGCGTCGCCCAGACCAGCGCCGAGTAGTCCATCACCACCACCGTCGCCACCTGGCCGAAGCGCAGGGCCGAGGTGATGAGGAACTGCGCCAGGGTGCCGGCCAGCCCGATCGCCACCAGCAGCAGCCACTCGCGCGCGGTGTGGGCCGTCGCATAGGCGGGCAGGGCGGCGGCGGCGAACAGCGAGCCGTAGAAGGCGAACCAGAACACGCAGGCGATCGGCGGCTCGGTGCGCGAGAGGTCGCGGATCTGGAAGCTGACGACGGCCACGATCAGCCCTGCGCCCAGGCCGGCCGCAAGGCCGAGCGGCGGCACCGGCGCGCCGCCCGGCTGCGCGATGACGAGGACGCCCACGAAGCCGAGGATCACCGCGGTCCAGCGCCAGGGTCCGACCCTCTCGCGCAGGGCGAGCGCGGTGATGAGCACCGCGAACAGCGGCGTCGTGAAGCCCAGCGTCGTCGCCACCGGCAGCGGCAGCAGCGCGGCGCCGCCGATATTGCAGCACAGCCCCGCGGTCCCCGTCGTCGCGCGCAAGGCGTGGCTGCCCATGCGCCCGGTCCGCAGCAGCCCGAGCCGCCCGGTGGCGCCCAGCGCGGCGAGGATCAGCGGCACGCTCATCGCCTGGCGCCAGAACACCAGCTCGGGCAGCGACACGCCCGACTCGCTCGCCACCTTCACCAGCATGAACATCGTCGAGAGCATCGCCATCGCCCCGAGGCGCAGGGCGATGGCGAGCATCGGGCGCTCGGGCTGCGGGGGGCGGGGGGAGGTCACGGAGAGCCGCTTTAACTCCGCGCCGCGCGAGGGCAAGGCGGGGCATGGACGATTCTCTTCGCGTGATGACCATCTGCGGAACCGCCGCCGCCCTGCTGGCCGCCCTGGCCTGGTTCGCGGACCGCCGCCGCCACCGCCGCCGCGACCTCGACCGCGTCGGCTTCATGCCCTGGACCGCGATCTTCTTCTGGTCGCTCATGGCGGCGGTCCTGCTGCTGGGCCTTGCGGGCAGGGCCTGGTTGGGCGGGTGAGGCGGACTCGTTCCAAATAGTTGAACAAGCGCATCGAATTTATCCGGCTGGGCACCTGCGCGCCGGGATGGGACGAGGCTGCGGCAATCGCCCCCGCTTCCCCATCCCAGGAGAACTCCCATAAAACGCATCTTCGCCTCGGCCCTGGTGGCCGCCGCTCTCGCCGCGTCCGCGCCGTTCGTTGCGCAGCAGGCGCAGGCTGGGGCCGCGCCGCTCCAGCCCGGCACCTATGCCCTCGACAGCGCGCACACGCTGGTGCGCTTCACCGTCGACCACCTGGGCATCAGCGACTTCTTCGGCACCTTCCCCGGCGCCACCGGCACGCTTGCGATCGATCCGCGCAACCTCGCCGCGGCCAAGGTGGACGTCTCCGTCCCGGTGGCGCGCGTGTCCACCACCAACGCCACGCTCGACGGCGAACTGGTGAGCGCGGACTGGTTCGACGCCGCCCGCTACCCGACGATGCGCTTCGTCTCGACCAAGGTGGTGAAGACCGGCGCCGACACCGCCGACATCGCCGGCGACCTGACCCTGCACGGCGTCACCCGGCCGGTGACGCTCAAGGCCCATTTCAAGGCCGCGGCGGTCAACCCGATGAACAAGGCCTACACGCTGGGCTTCAATGCCGAAGGCGTCATCAGGCGCTCCGAGTTCGGCGTGACCAAGTACGTGCCGATGGTCAGCGACGAGACGGAGCTGTCGATCACCGCCGCCTTCGAGAAGCAGGCGGACTGAGGCGCAGGATCCGGGCGTCGCGTGCGGCGCCCGGGCACCGCCAGCGCGCGCCGGCCGCGGCCGGCGCTCAGAGGCAGGCTTCGAGGTACGCCTGGTCGAAGCCGAACTGCCGGGCCTTCTCCAGCGTGTAGGGACGCAGGCCCGAGGACCGGAACTCGCCGAGGATGCGCCCATCCTCGCTCTCGTCCAGGTACTCGAACTTGAACAGCTCCTGGGTGACGATGACGTCACCCTCCATGCCGATCACTTCGGTGATGTTGGTGGTGCGGCGCGAGCCGTCGCGCAGGCGCTTGACCTGCACGATCAGGTCGACGCTCTCCGCGATCTGGCGGCTGATGGCTTCCTTGGGGATCTTGATGTCGCCCATCAGGATCATGTTCTCCATGCGCCCCAGGCACTCGCGTGGCGAGTTGGCGTGGAGCGTGCACATCGAGCCGTCGTGGCCGGTGTTCATGGCGGCGAGCAGGTCGAAGCATTCGGCGCCGCGGATCTCGCCCAGGATGATGCGGTCGGGGCGCATGCGCAGCGCGTTCTTGACGAGGTCGCCGATGGTGATGGCGCCCTGGCCCTCCAGGTTCGGGGGGCGCGTTTCCAGCGGCAGCCAGTGCGGCTGCTGCAGGCGCAGCTCGGCCGCGTCCTCGATCGTCAGCACGCGCTCGCCCGGGTCGATCATCTTCGAGAGGGCGTTGAGCATCGTCGTCTTGCCCGAGCCGGTGCCGCCCGAGATGACGATGTTCATGCGGCAGGCGCCGGCGATCTTGAGCGCCGTGGCCATCTTGTCGCTCATCGAGCCGAAGTCGCGGAGCATGTCGATGGTGATCGGCTTCTCGGAAAACTTGCGGATCGAGATCGCCGTGCCCCGCAGCGAGAGCGGGGGCACGATGACGTTGACGCGGCTGCCGTCCTTGAGGCGGGCGTCGGCCAGCGGCGTCGTCTGGTCGACACGGCGGCCGACCTGGTTGACGATGCGCTGCGCGATCTGGAACAGGTGCTGCTCGTCGCGGAACTTGGTCGACGCAAGCTGGAGCTTGCCCTTCTTCTCGATGTAGGTCTGGTTGGGGCCGTTGACCATGATGTCGGAGACGTCGGGGTCGTTCAGCAGCTCCTCCAGCGGACCGAAGCCCAGGAGCTCGTCGATCAGCACCTTCTCCAGCGCGAACTGCTCGCGCCGGTTGAAGGTGATCTTGAGCTCGGCCAGCACCTCCATGATGATCGGGCGGAATTCCTCGGAGAGCTCGTCCTTGGTGAGCGTGGCCGCCGCCTCGGGATCGACGCGCTCCAGCAGGCGGGGCAGGACCTGCTCCTTGATCTTGTGGATCGAGGCCTCGAAGCCGTTCTGCTCGGACGGCTCGTGGACGGCGTTGGCGCGGTCGGCCAGGCGCGACAGGGCATCGTCGCGCGACGGGGCGGCGAGCTCGCCCGGCAGCGGCGGGAACTGGTCCCCGCCCGGCAACGGCGCCGTACCGACCTTGTCGCCGCCGCCCTTCAGCGGCTTGGCCACACCGAAAGCCGGCCGGGCACCCTGGCCCAGTCCGCCCACACTGTTACGTCGACCGAATGCCGTCATCAACCCGTCAACCTCAAGCCTCGCCTTGCGAGGACTGCGACCCTATCTGTTTGAAGCCGCTCATTAAGGTTGAAACTTTGATAACTCCCTAATGGCGCGGCAGAAGGAGACCCGCAGTGGCAGGTGACGAACGCGAGTGCTGGCTCTGCGCCCGCCCCCTCGGGCGCAAGGTCGAGTGGCACCATCCCGTGCCCAAGAGCCGCGGTGGGCGCGAGACGGTTCCGCTCCACCCGATCTGCCACCGCACCATCCACGTCACCCTCAGCAACGCGCAGCTGGCCCGTATGAAGCCGGAAGCATCGGCCCTGCTGGCGGTGGAGGAGATCGCCCGCTTCGTGCGCTGGGTCTCGGGCAAACCGCCCGATTTCCACGCCCCGACGCGTCGGCGACGGTAGCGGGGGGCGCTCCGGGCTTTCGGACGGCTCGCAGTAGACGGCGCAGGGCCTTCGACAGGCTCGGGCCGAGCGGAGCGAGGAGGTCTGGCTTGCAGCGGGAGGTGCCCGCCAATCCCACCCCGCTCATGCTGAGCTTGTCGAAGCATGCGGGCCTCGCGCCCCGCCCCAGGGCCTTCGACAAGCTCAGGCTGAGCGGGTTGGGGAGGTCTGCCTTGAGGCGGGAAGTAGCCGCCAATTCGACTCCGCCAGGCAGAGCGGGCTGGGGAGGTGCGGCTGAGGGCAGTGACTGTCCGCCCATCCCACCCCGCCGAGGTAGAGCGGGCCGGGAAGGTGCGGTTGGAAGGCGGGAAGTGCCCGCCTCTCCTCACACCGCTCATGCTGAGCTTGTCGAAGCATGCGGGCCTCGCGCCAGCCCCGCACACCAAAACGGGCGGGTGGTCTTGCGACCACCCGCCCGCCGCAAGGATCGGGTCGAACCTCAGTTCTTGGTCTTGTCCACCAGCGCGTTGGCGCCGATCCAGGGCATCATGGCGCGCAGCTTGGCACCGGTCTCCTCGATCGGGTGGCGCAGGGCGGCCTTGCGGGCGGCCTTGAGCTCGGGCTGGCCGGCGCGGTTGTCCATGACGAAGGCCTTGACGAAGCGGCCGGACTGGATGTCCTCCAGCACGCGCTTCATCTCCTTCTTGGTCTCGTCGGTGATGATGCGCGGGCCGATCGTGATGTCGCCGTACTCGGCGGTGTTCGAGATCGAGTAGCGCATGTTGGCGATGCCGCCCTCGTACATCAGGTCGACGATCAGCTTCAGCTCGTGGAGGCACTCGAAGTAGGCCATCTCGGGGGCGTAGCCGGCTTCCACCAGCGTCTCGAAGCCTGCCTGGACCAGCGCGGTGGCGCCGCCGCACAGGACCGCCTGCTCGCCGAACAGGTCGGTCTCGCATTCCTCGCGGAAGTTGGTCTCGATGATGCCCGAGCGGCCGCCGCCGACGCCCGAGGCGTAGGCGAGGGCGATGTCGTGCGCGTTGCCCGTGGTGTCCTGGTGGATCGCGACGAGGCAGGGGACGCCGCCGCCGCGCTGGTATTCGGAGCGGACGGTATGGCCCGGGCCCTTGGGGGCGATCATGATGACGTCGATGTCGGCGCGCGGCTCGATCAGGCCGAAGTGGACGTTGAGGCCGTGCGCGAAGGCGAGCGCGGCACCGGGCTTGAGGTTGTCGTGCAGGTCGGCGGCGTAGATCGCGGCCTGGTGCTCGTCGGGCGCCAGGATCATGAGCACGTCGGCCCACTGGGCGGCCTCGGCGTTCGAAAGGACCTTGAAGCCGGCGGCTTCGGCCTTCTTCGCGGTGGCCGAACCGGCGCGCAGCGCAATGGCGACGTCCTTGACGCCCGAATCGCGCAGGTTCTGCGCATGGGCATGGCCCTGGCTGCCATAGCCGAGCACGGCGATCTTCTTGTCCGTGATCAGGTTGATGTCGCAATCGGCGTCGTAGTAGACCTTCATTTTTCCGTCCTTTTCTTCGTCATTCCCGCAGGCGCGGGAACCCATCTCCTGACCGTTGATCTGGGACCTCCCGCTGGAGATGGGTCCCCGCTTCGGCGGGGATGACGGGTGGTGCTGGTATGCTCGATGTTCTGGAATTCAGGCTTCGGCCGCCCCGCGCGCCATCGCGACGATGCCGGTGCGGCCGACCTCGACGAGGCCGAGGTCGCGCATCAGCGCCACGAAGCTGTCGATCTTGTCCGGCGCCCCGGTCAGCTCGAAGATGAAGCTGCCCGTCGTGGTGTCCACCGGGCGCGCGCGGAACACCTCGGCGATGCGCAGGGCCTCGACGCGGCGGTCGCCCACGCCGGCGACCTTCACCAGCGCCAGCTCGCGCGCCACGTGCGGGCCGACCTCGGTGAGGTCCACGACCTTGTGGACCGGCACCAGCCGCTCGAGCTGGGCGTGGATCTGGTCGATCTGGCTGCGCGGCCCGTGCGTGACGATGGTGATCCGGCTCACCGCGTGGTTGTCGGTGATGTCGGCCACGGTCAGGCTGTCGATGTTGTAGCCGCGGGCGGTGAACAGGCCGGCGATCTTGGCGAGGATGCCCGCCTCGTTGTCGACCGTTACGGTGAGGACGTGTCGTTCCTCGGCTTCATGCTGGATGTGCATCATGGGTTCTCTCGTCCTCAGACCAGCGCCTTGGCTTCGTCGTCCATGGTGCCCGCCACGCTGTCGCCGTAGAGGATCATGTCGGTGTGCGCCGCGCCCGAGGGGATCATCGGGAAACAGTTGCTCTCCTTGTGGACCAGGCAGTCGACGATCACCGGGCCGGGGTGGTCGATCATCGCCTGGATGCCGGCGTCGAGCTCGCTCTCGTTCTCGATGCGGATGCCCTTCCAGCCATAGGCCTCGGCCAGCTTCACGAAGTCGGGGAGGCTGTCCGAGTAGGAGTTGGAGTAGCGGCTCTCGTAGGTCAGCTCCTGCCACTGGCGGACCATGCCCATCCACTCGTTGTTGAGGATGAAGACCTTGACCGGCAGGCGGTACTGCGTGGCGGTGCCCAGTTCCTGGATGTTCATCTGGATCGAGGCGTCGCCGGCGATGTCGATGACCAGGCTGTCCGGGTTGCCGCACTGCGCGCCGATCGCCGCGGGCAGGCCGTACCCCATGGTGCCCAGGCCCCCCGAGGTCAGCCACTTGTTCGGGCTGAAGAACGGGAAGTACTGCGCCGCCCACATCTGGTGCTGGCCGACCTCGGTGGAGATCACCGGATCGCGGTGCTTCGTCAGCTCGTAGAGCCGCTCGATCGCGAGCTGCGGCATGATCGCCTGCGCGTTCGCGGGGTAGGCGAGGCTCTTGCGCCCGCGCCAGCCTTCGACGCGGGCCTTCCACGCGGCCAGGTCCTGGCCCTTACGATCCCCCCACTCGGCCAGGATCTGGTCGAGCACGGTGGCGCAGTCGCCGATGATCGGCAGGTCGACCTGGACCGTCTTGTTGATCGAGGCGCGGTCGATGTCGATGTGGATCTTCTCGGAATGGGGCGCGAAGGCGTCCAGTCGGCCGGTGACGCGGTCGTCGAAGCGGGCGCCGATGCAGACGATCAGGTCCGCCTGGTTCATCGCCATGTTGGCTTCGTAGGTGCCGTGCA
This sequence comes from Novosphingobium soli, assembly GCF_042432915.1. Lineage (NCBI taxonomy): Bacteria > Pseudomonadati > Pseudomonadota > Alphaproteobacteria > Sphingomonadales > Sphingomonadaceae > Novosphingobium > Novosphingobium soli. The sequence goes on along the minus strand of NZ_JBHLWK010000006.1, from coordinate 403,327 downwards.
TGCCCAGCATGCCGAGCCAGTCGGCATGGTCGGCGGGGAACGCGCCCAGACCCATCAGCGTCGAGGTGACCGGCGCGCCGGTCTTCGCCTGCAGCTCGCGCAGCAGCGCCGTGGCGCGCGGGCCGGAGTTGATGACACCGCCGCCGGTGTAGAACACCGGCGCCTGGGCGGCGGCCAGCATCGCGACCGCACGCGCGATCTCGTCGGCGGCGCCCTCGGTGCGCGGGTTGTAGCGCTGGTGGCGCTGGACCGGGCCGTCGTGCCAGGTCGCCATCGCGATCTGGACGTCCTTGGGGATGTCGATCAGCACCGGGCCGGGGCGGCCGGTGGTGGCGATCTGGAACGCCTCGTCGATGATCGCGGCGAGGTCGGCCGGGTCCTTCACGAGGTAGTTGTGCTTGGTGCAGTGGCGCGAGATGCCGACGGTGTCGGCTTCCTGGAACGCGTCCGACCCGATCAGCGCCGTCGGGACCTGGCCGGTGATGACCACCAGCGGGATCGAATCGAGGAAGGCGTCGGCAATGCCGGTGATCGCGTTCGTCGCGCCGGGGCCCGAGGTGACCAGCACGACCCCCGGCTTGCCGGTCGAGCGCGCGTAGCCTTCCGCCGCGTGCGCGGCGCCGGCCTCGTGACGGACGAGGATGTGGCGGAGTCGCTCGTCGCCGAAGAGGGCATCGTAGATCGGAAGCACGGCGCCGCCGGGATAGCCGAATACGAATTCGACCCCCTGCTGGACCAGACTCTCGACCAGGATGCTCGCGCCGCTGCGCTCTTCACTCACAACACGTTCCTTCTCAAATCCGTTGCAGGAGGCCGGTGATCCGGCTGCTTCCCTGATGAATCCGACCCGGCACGACGGCTGGGCCGCACCGGGTCGTCCTCTCCTCCCTGCCTGACTTCCGGCCAGCAGGTGGACACGGCCTCTAGGCAGGTGGAAATGTCAGGTCAACCCAGAAAACGCAATAAAATATCTCTAAGAAGCCTGCCATTGAAATTTTGCAATTCCATGCGCGGCCAATCGGCGGGGGGCTGGTGCCGCAGCCACGTGAACTGCCGCTTGGCGTAGTTGCGCGTGGCCTGCGCCCCCCGCGAGACGGCGGTTTCGAGCGTCCACTCGCCCGAGACGACCTTCGCCAGCTCGGGTACGCCGATCGCCCGCATCACCGGGAGGTCGGGGTCCAGCCCCCGCGCCAGCAGCGCTTCCACCTCGCCGAGGGCGCCGCGCGCGATCATGCCCTCGAAGCGCAGGTCGCAGCGGGCGTAGAGCGCCTGGCGCTCGGGCAGCAGGATGAGCGGGTGCAGCGCGACGGTGCCGGCGATGCCCCCGCTTGTGCGCGCCTGCCAGTGGGCGAGGCCGTGCCCGGTCGAGCGGACCACCTCCAGCGCCCGGGCGACGCGCGTTACGTCGGTGGCGCCCAGCCGTGCCGCACGCTCGGGATCCTCGCGAAGGAGCGCGGCATAGGCCTCCTCCACCGGCAGCGCGCGCACCGCTTCGCGGACGGACGGCGCGATCGGCGGGATCGGGGCGATTCCCTCGATCAGCGTGCGGATGTAGAGCCCGGTGCCACCCACCAGGATCGGCACCGCGCCATCGCCGTGGATCTCGGCCAGGGTCTCGCGCGCGGCGCGCGCCCAGTCGGCGGCCGAGCAGCCCTGCGCACCGTCCCAGGCGCCGAACAGCCGATGCTCGATGCCGCCCATGTCGTCCGCGTCCGGGCGCGCGCTGAGGATGGAAAGGTCGGCATAGACCTGCGAGCTGTCCGCGTTGACCACCACCGCGCGCCGTCCGCGCCGCTCGAGTTCCTGGGCCAGCGCCACGGCACAATCGCTCTTGCCGCTGGCGGTGGGCCCTGCGATGAGCGCCAGCGGCGGCCGGTCTCCGGCGGCGACATCGTATGGCGCATCAAGGGAATTCGCAGTGCTCATTGCCCGGCTGATAGCAGAACCGGACCACCTTTCGGCAAGACTCGAGGCCGCCAAGGCCGAGATGGAGCGGGCAGGGGTGCGGATCGCCTCCGCGGCGATGCTCGATTTCTGCGGACAGACCATGCAGATGGCCTCCCCCGACGACGACGCGGCGGCGCTGCGCCAGGCGCTCGATGCGCATTTCGCGCCCACCGACGGTCTCGTCACCGCCGACGAGCCGATCGTGCCCCGCGTCTTCATCTCCGACATGGATTCGACCATGATCGGGCAGGAATGCATCGACGAGCTGGGTGACTTCGCCGGGCTCAAGGACCGCATCGCGGCGATCACCGAGCGGGCGATGCAGGGCGAGCTCGACTTCGAGCAGGCGCTGCGCGAGCGCGTCGGCCTGCTGCAGGGCCTGGGCACCGATTCCATAGAGCAGTGCCTGGCCACGCGTATCCAGCCGATGCCCGGCGCCAAGGTGCTGGTGGAGACGCTCAGGGCGCTGGGCTGCCGCACCGTGCTGGTCACCGGCGGCTTCCATCAGTTCGCCGACCCGGTGGCCGAGCAGCTGGGCTTCGAACACGTGGTGGGCAACCGCCTGGAAGTGGCGGGTGGCAAGCTGACCGGCGGGCTGGTCGGCGGCATCGTCGATTCGGCCGTGAAGAAGGCCACGCTGCTGGCGGAGATCGAGGCGGCGAAGGAGCAGTGGGGAGACGGCGTCACCACGCTCGCCACCGGGGACGGCGCCAACGACATCCCCATGCTGGAGGCGGCGACCTACGGCATCGCCTATCGCGCCAAGCCCAAGGCTCGCGCCGCGGCCAACGGCTGGATCGACCGGGGCGACCTCACCAGCGTGCTGCGGCTGCTGGGAATCTCCGAGAAGGACTGGGTGCGCTAGCACGGGACGACGCGGTGGGGAGAGGCCGGTGTCGAAGAGCAGCCATCCGCACTATCGGCTGTTCGGGCTGGTCTTGGTGTTCAACCGCGGGGTCCTGGCGCTGAGGTGAATGGGCTCGCGGGGGCGGGCTGATCCTGCCTGTCGCGCCGGCACGGGGAGGGGACCGCTTGCGCCGGACCTCCCGGATCCGCTCAGCCTGAGCTTGTCGAAGGCTTTGGGGTGAGGCGCGCGGTTCCCATGCTTCGACAAGCTCAGCATGAGCGGTGTGGGTGGAACCTAGCACAGCATGGGCGGTGTGGGTGGCCCCCAGGCGGCGTGCACAAATTCGACGTCTGCTAAATGGCAGCACCGGGTGGGTTGCGAACATAACTGCCTTCGACCTTATCTTCTATAGTCGAACCAAACAAGGAAGGCCGGGAATTAATCTATATAGAAAGCATATCCCTTCGGCCTTTTCAGAAGCGCGAAAAGCGATACTTTGCAAATCTGATCGCATTCGAGAGAAAGTTCGGATTTAGATATCGCCATAGATTTATGCCGCTTTTCAAAGTCCTTTGTTATCTGAAAGAAAGATTTTTCCACCGCAATGTGGCAATTTCGCGCAAATGTATATTTCCAAACGTAGAATCCTTGAGGCATCTCTTCGTTTTGTTCTGGCCGCTCTGCGGTAATTTCCCCATGTACCAGCACCCCAAAGAAACCCACTATTTTTACTCCCTTTCACGAACGGTCGCGGATTTTGCCTATGTCCGCAACGGGGCGTGACCGGACTGTCTGAATTTGTCCACGTGCCCCAGCCCAGCCGAACCTTCCAGGTCTGCTCAGCCTGAGCTTGTCGAAGGCCCCGGGGCGTGGCGCGAGGCCCGCATGCTTCGACAAGCTCAGCATGAGCGGTGTGGGGGGCTAGCACAGCATGAGCGGGATGGGTGAAGCCTAGCGCAGCATGAGCCGTGTGGGTGGACTCTACCGCAGCGTTCCAGCCCAGCCGGACCTCCTCGATCCGCTCAGCCTGAGCTTGTCGAAGGCCCCGCGGCGAGGCGCGGGGCCCGCGGGCTTCGACAGGCTCAGCATGAACGGAAGGGCGGCGGTGCCGCCCGACGTCGAGGTCACGCGTCCATCCAGTCCTTGAAGAAGGCTTCGTTGGTCTCGCGCAGCGTGACGAGGTCGACACTCAGGCCGTTCTCGCGCGTTTCCTGGATCGCGCCGCCGCCCACGGAGCCGATGCACACGGCGCCCGGGACCTCGACGCCCGCAGGGGCGGTGACGAGGTAGCGGCCCTGGTCCTCGCCGAAGGCCTCGGCGACGCCCGCGAGCGGATCGAGCAGCGCGCCGCGATTCCCGGCCAGCGCCATCTCGGCGATGGCGACCAGGAGGCCGCCGTCGCTGATGTCGTGGACGGCGTTGACGGTGCCCTCGGCGATGAGCTGGCGCACCAGCGCACCGTTGGCGACTTCCGCCTTGAGGTCGACCGACGGCGGATCGCCCGCCTCCTGCCCGGCGATCTCGCGCAGCCACAGCGACTGGCCCAGGTGCGTGCCCTTGCCCCCGATCAGCCAGATCCGGTCGGTCTCGGCCTTGAAGCCGATGGTGGCCATCTTCTCGTGGTCCGCCAGCAAGCCCACGCCGCCGATCGCCGGGGTGGGCAGGATCGCCGAACCGCCGCCGGTCGCCTTCGATTCGTTGTAGAGCGACACGTTGCCCGACACGATCGGGTAGTCGAGCGCGCGACAGGCGTCGCCCATGCCGGTGAGGCAGCCGACGATCTGCGCCATGATCTCGGGACGCTGCGGGTTGGCGAAGTTGAGGCAGTTGGTGATCGCCAGCGGCAGCCCGCCGACGGCGCTGATGTTGCGGTAGGTCTCCGCCACCGCCTGCTTGCCGCCCTCGTACGGGTCCGCATAGCAGTAGCGCGGAGTGCAGTCGGTGCTGATCGCCAGCGCCTTCTGCGTGCCGTGGACGCGCACCACCGCGGCGTCGCCGCCGGACTTCTGCATCGTGTCGGCGCCGACCTGGCTGTCGTACTGCTCCCAGATCCACCGCCGCGAGGCGAGGTCGGCGCAACCCATCAGCGTGAGGAGATCGGCGCCCAGGTCGTTGCTCTCGGCGACGTCGCCCAGCGCCGGGACTGCGGCCCAGGCCTTGTACGCCTCGGGCGTGACGTAGGGGCGCTGGTACTCGGGGGCCTCGTCGGCAAGCGGGCCCAGCGGGATGTCGCAGACGACCTCGCCGTCGAACTCCAGCACCATGTGCCCGGTGTCGGTCACTTCGCCGATCACGGCGAAGTCGAGCTCCCACTTGCGGAAGATCGCCTCGGCCATGGCTTCCTTGCCGGGCTTGAGCACCATGAGCATGCGCTCCTGGCTCTCGCTCAGCATCATCTCGTAGGGGGTCATGCCCTCCTCGCGGCACGGCACCTTGTTCATGTCGAGCCGGATGCCGGCGCCGCCCTTGCTGGCCATCTCCACCGAAGAGGAGGTGAGGCCGGCCGCGCCCATGTCCTGGATCGCGACGATGGCGTCCGTGGCCATCAGCTCGAGGCAGGCCTCGATCAGCAGCTTTTCGGTGAAGGGGTCGCCAACCTGCACGGTCGGGCGCTTCTCGTCCGAGTGCTCGTCGAAGTCGGCAGAGGCCATGGTGGCGCCATGGATGCCGTCACGGCCGGTCTTGGAGCCGACGTAGACGATCGGGTTGCCCAGGCCGGTGGCGGCGCAATAGAAGATCTTGTCGGTGTCGGCGACGCCCACGGTCATCGCGTTGACCAGGATGTTGCCGTCGTAGGCCTTGTGGAAGTTGGTCTCGCCGCCGACGGTGGGGACGCCCACGCAGTTGCCATAGCCGCCGATCCCGGAGACCACGCCCTGGACCAGGTGCTTCATCTTGGGATGGTCCGGCCGGCCGAAGCGCAGCGCGTTCATGTTGGCGACCGGGCGCGCGCCCATGGTGAAGACGTCGCGCAGGATGCCGCCCACGCCCGTCGCCGCGCCCTGATAGGGCTCGATGTAGCTGGGGTGGTTGTGGCTCTCCATCTTGAAGATGGCGGCCTGGCCGCGGCCGTCCGGACCCGGGCCGATGTCGATCACGCCGGCGTTCTCGCCGGGGCCGCAGATCACCCAAGGCGCCTCCGTCGGCAGCTTCTTGAGGTGGAAGCGGCTCGACTTGTACGAGCAGTGCTCGGACCACATCACCGAGAAGATGCCCAGCTCGACAAGGTTCGGCTCGCGGCCCAGGGCGCTCAGGACGCGCTCGTATTCCTCGGGGTTGAGGCCATGCGCCTCGACGACGTCAGGGGTGATTCCGGTCATGCGACGCGCCTTAGCTCCGTCGATGCGCCGGCGCTAGCCCGTGCGTCGCCGCTGCGCGATCGCTGTGGGCCGCTCGCCTTCGACCTTGACCGGCCTGTGCGAGGTCGCCATTGCTGCCGCATGGATCCCGAGACCCAGACCATCGAGAAACTGAGCTTCGAAGACGCCCTGCGCGCGCTGGAAACCATCGTGCGCCGGCTGGAGAGCGGCGATGTCCCGCTAGAGGATTCCATATCGCTCTACGAAGAGGGCGAGCGGCTGCGCCAGCACTGCCAGAAGCGCCTCGACGCGGCGCAGGCGCGGATCGAGCGGATCGTGCAAGGGCCGGACGGCACTGCGGCCGGCACACAGCCCTTCGACGCGCCGGACCGCTGACGCGTGGTGGTGGGGGAGACCGACTCGGTTCTGGCGGAGGGCCTCGCGCGCATCGCCGTCGAGATCGACAGCGCCTTCGACGCCCTGCTGCCCGTTCCGGCAGACGCGCGGGCGCGGCTGGTCGAAGCGATGCGCTATGCCGCGATCGGCGGGGGCAAGCGGCTGCGCCCGCTGCTGCTGGCCTCCGTGGCGGAGATGTACGGCGTCCAGCGCGAGGCCGCGATCCGCGCCGGCGTCGCGATCGAGGCGATCCACGTCTATTCGCTGATCCACGATGATCTGCCGTGCATGGACGACGACGCCCTGCGCCATGGCAAGCCCACGCTGCACATCGCTTTCGATGAGGCCACGGCCGTCCTCGCCGGCGATTCGCTCCACGCCTTCGCCTTCGAGGTGCTGGCCGATGCGGCGACGTGCGCCGATCCGTTCACCCGCATCGAACTGGTGCAGACCCTCGGCCACGCGAGCGGCGCGCAAGGGATGGCCGGCGGGCAGATGATGGACCTCGTCGCCGAGAGCAGCGAGTTCGACCTCAACACCGTGACGCGGCTGCAGCAGCTCAAGACCGGCGCGCTGCTCGGCGCGGCGGTGGAGATGGGCGCGATCCTGGGGCGCATCCCGCCCGAGGGCCGCACGCATCTGCGCGGCTATGCCCGTGACATCGGCCTGGCCTTCCAGATTGCCGACGACCTCATCGACTTCGAGGGCGACGCCGCGATCGCCGGCAAGGCCGTCGGGAAGGACGCGGACGCCGGCAAGGAGACCTTCGTCTCGCTGCTCGGCCCCGAGCGGGCGCGCGAACAGGCCCGGATGCTGGTCGAGCAGGCGGTCGGGCATCTCGTCCAGCACGGGCGCGAGGCGGACCTGCTGCGCAGCGTCGCGCGCTACATCATCGAGAGGGATCACTGATGGCATCCGCCGGGCAGGAACGCATCGGGGTCTATCCGGGCACGTTCGACCCGATCACGCTGGGTCACGCGGACATCATCCGGCGCGGCGCCAAGCTGGTCGACCGGCTCATCATCGGCGTCACGACGAATCCCTCCAAGAACCCGCTGTTCACACCCGAGGAGCGCATCGCGATGGTGGAGCGCGAGGCGGCGGCGCTGGGCATCGGCAACGTCTCGGTGGTGGGCTTCAACGCGCTGCTGATGAAGTTCGCGCAGAAGCAGGGCGCCAGCGTGATCGTGCGCGGGCTGCGGGCGGTGGCCGATTTCGAGTACGAATACCAGATGGCGGGCATGAACCAGCAGCTCAACGCCACCATCGAGACCGTGTTCCTGATGGCCGACGTGGGCCTGCAGCCGATCGCGTCCAAGCTGGTGAAGGAAATCGCGATGTTCGGGGGCGACATCGCCAGGTTCGTCAGCCCGGCGGTCCGCGACGATGTCGTCGAGCGGGTCGCGCAGAACGGGCTAATGGGGGACTACTGAATTTTGCCGGCAGGTCCTGCACGCGCAGGAAATCGTTCATTGTGTCGACAGCGGCGCCGCTCTATCGCGTCCGCCTGCGGATCGGCCGTATTGCCCAGTGAGAACCAGATGAAGTTTCGCCTTCCCTTGACCGCGTTGTTCATCGGCGCCGCGCTTGCGGCCAGCCAGGCCGTAGCGAAGGACAAGGAGCCGGTGACCCCCGCGCCCGCCGCGCTGCCGACGGTCGTGGACGCCGATGTGACCCACGATCCCGAAAACGTCCTCCTGCTCGACCTCTCCAACGGTGGCCGCGTCGCCATCCGCCTGATGCCGCAGTGGGCGCCCCACCATGTCGAGCGCATCAAGACGCTGGCGCAGCAGGGCTTCTACAACGGCATCATCTTTCATCGCGTGATCGACGGGTTCATGGCGCAGACCGGGGACCCGACCGGAACCGGGCAGGGCGGCTCCGAGCTTCCCGACCTGGAGGCGGAGTTCAACGCCATGCCGCACTTGCGCGGCACGGTGTCGATGGCGCGCACCAACGAGCCGAACAGCGCCAACAGCCAGTTCTTCATCGTGTTCTATCCCCGCTTCGCGCTCGATCGCAAGTACACGGTCTTCGGCCGCGTGATCGCCGGCATGAACTACGTGGACACGATCCAGCGCGGCGAGCCGCCCGAGAACCCGACCAAGATCGTCCAGGCCTCGCTCGCCTCGCAGAACAAGGTGGCGCCGGTCGCCCCCGTGGTGCCCGCTGCCACGCCGGCGTCGCCTGCGACGCCGACCGCGGCCGAGCTGAGCCGATCGAAGTCCGACTGAGCGGCCGACCGCGAGGCTTGTCCATCGCCACCGGCTGGTCTAGCGCGCGGCGATGCGCGTTGACCTGTTCGACTTCGATCTTCCCACCGAACGCATAGCCCTGCGCCCCGCCTCGCCGCGCGATGCGGCGCGGATGCTGGTGGCGCAAGGGCCCGCGGGCCTCGCCGACCGCCATGTGCGGGACCTTCCATCCGTGCTGCTGCCGGGCGACGTCCTGGTGTTCAACGACACCCGCGTCATCCCCGCGCAGCTCGAAGGCCTGCGGGGCGAGGCGCGGATCGGCGCCACACTGCACAAGCGGATCGACCTGCGCCGCTGGCAGGCCTTCGTGCGCAATGCCAAGCGCCTGAGGGAAGGCGACCGGATCGCCTTCCCGGCTGACGTCACGGCCGTGGCCGAGGCGCGCCACGACGACGGCAGCTGGACGCTCGCCTTCGCCGGCGACGAGCCCGTCGAAGTCCTGCTCGAGCGCGCCGGCCGCATGCCGCTGCCGCCCTACATCGCCGGCAAGCGCCCCGCCGACGAGGCCGACGCCAGCGACTACCAGACCATGTTCGCACGCGAGAAGGGCGCCGTCGCCGCGCCCACTGCCGCGCTGCACTTCACGCCGGACCTGGTGGCAGCGCTCGAGAGCGCCGGGATCGGGCGTGAGACGCTTACGCTCCACGTCGGTGCGGGAACGTTCCTGCCGGTCAAGGCCGAGGATACCGCGGAGCACCGGATGCACGCGGAATGGGGTCGCATCGACACCGCCACCGCCGACCGTCTCAACGCGGTACGGGCGGGCGGCGGCCGGCTCATCGCGGTCGGCACGACCTCGCTCCGCCTCCTGGAAAGCGCGACCGGCGAGGATGGCGTGATCCGCCCCTTCGAAGGCGACACCGCGATCTTCATCACCCCTGGCTACCGCTTCCGCGCCGTCGACGGACTGATGACCAACTTCCACCTCCCCCGTTCGACGCTGTTCATGCTGGTCTCGGCGCTAATGGGGCTGGAGCGGATGCAGGGCGTCTACGGCCATGCGATCGCCGAGAGGTACCGCTTCTACAGCTACGGGGATTCCAGCCTGCTGATCCCATGATCGGAAGGGCGGCATGAGCGGGTGCGGATCGGGAACGGTCCTACGCCGTTCGCCCGCGACATGGCGCGGCCTCGCTCACTGCTGCGATGCGATAAAAAGTACACGCAGAGGGTTGGAACGCAGCCGTTCCAGCGCCATTCATGCGCGATGCAATCCATTCTCGAGATCCGGGGTCTGACCAAGACCTACAAGGGCGGGCTCACTGCGCTGCAGGGCGTGGACCTCAGCATCAACAAGGGCGAGATCTTCGCGCTGCTCGGCCCCAACGGAGCCGGCAAGACGACGCTGATCGGCGCGGTGTGCGGGCTGGTCCGGCCGACCTCGGGCACGATCCACGCCTTCGGAGAGGACATGGGCCGCCACTGGCGGACCTTGCGCGCCCGGGTCGGCCTGGTGCCGCAGGAGCTGGCGACCGACATGTTCGAGCCGGTGCTGCGCTCGGTCACCCACTCGCGCGGGCTCTTCGGGCTACCGCCGAACCCCACGCTGATCGAGGAGATCCTGCGTGCGCTGAGCCTCTGGGAGAAGCGCGACGCGCAGATCCGCACGCTGTCGGGTGGCATGAAGCGGCGCGTGCTGATTGCCAAGGCGCTGGCGCACGAGCCGGAACTGCTGTTCCTGGACGAGCCCACCGCCGGCGTCGACGTCGAGCTGCGGCGCGACATGTGGAAGCAGATCGCCCGCCTGCGCGAGCGCGGGACCACGGTCATCCTGACCACCCACTACATCGAGGAAGCCGAGGAGATGGCCGACCGCGTCGGCATCATCCGCAAGGGCGAGATCCTGATGGTGGACGAGAAGACGGCGATGATGGAGCGCCTGGGCCGCACCGAAGCGCTCATCACCCTGGCCGCGCCGCTGGGGCAAGTTCCCGAGGTTCTGTCGGCCTACCCTGTTTCGCTGGTGCAAGAGGGCAGGGTGCTCTGCTACCGCGGCGGCGGCGGGGAAGGGGCCGCTGCCGGCACGGCGGAAGTGGCCGAGGTGACCAAGGCGCTGACCCGCGCCGGCATCGACTACACCGCCATCGACATCCACGAGTCGAGCCTGGAGGACATCTTCGTCAACCTGCTCGAAGGGCCGGACGCTCCCTCCCAGGAGGCTGCAGCATGAACCTGTTCAACGCCCGCAGCGCCTGGACCATCTACAAGCAGGAACTGATGCGCGCATTCCGCACGGCGCTGCAGTCCATCCTGGCGCCGGTACTGACCACCACGCTGTACTTCGTGGTGTTCGGCGCGGCCATCGGCGGGCAAATGAGCGGAGAGACGGGCGGGGTGAACTACGGCGCGTTCATCGTGCCCGGGCTGCTGCTGCTGACGCTGCTGGGGGAAAGCACCTCGAACGCCAGCTTCGGGATCTACATGCCGCGCTTCACCGGAGCGATCTACGAGCTGCTGTCGGCCCCGGTCGGCGTGGCGGAGACGCTAGTCGGCTTCGTCGGAGCCGCGGCGACGAAGTCGCTGATCCTGGCTGCGATCATCCTGGCGACGGCCAGCCTCTTCGTCGACTACTCGATCGCGCATCCGGTCTATGCCTTCTGCTATGTCCTGCTCGTCTCCGCCAGCTTCTCGCTCTTCGGGTTCATCCTGGGCATCTGGGCGGACAGCTTCGAGAAGCTGACGATCGTGCCGATGCTGATCCTGATGCCGCTGACCTTCCTGGGCGGGACCTTCTATTCGGTCGACGTCCTGCCCGAACCCTGGCGCTCGGTGGCGATGGCCAACCCGGTGGTCTATCTCGTCAACGGCCTGCGCTGGACGTTCTACGGCAGTTCCGACGTGCCGATCGCGCTGTCGTTGGGATTGACGCTCCTGTTCCTCGCCTTGTGCGTCGGCCTCATCACCTGGATATTCAGGACCGGGTGGCGTTTGCGTACGTAACCGGTTACCGTACCGCCATGACGATGCGCCGAACGGTTCTCGCCAGCCTTCCCCTCCTCGTGTTCGCCGCTCCCGCCCAGGCGCAGGAGGCGATGGAGGACGCGCCGTTCGTGGCGGCCGAGCCGCCGCCGCCGCTGGTGCTGGACCTGCCGCCCTATCCCGAAGTGGTGCCTTTCGTCCCTGCCGGACCTCCGCGACTGGCGCGTGAGGTCCGCACCATGCTGGAAGCCGCGATGAAGACCGACGACACCGCCGCGGTGGCGGCGTTGGTCAAGTTCGCCGTGCAGACCCAACCCTACGACAAGGACGAGATCCGGGATCTCCACCGCGCGTATCTCGACCGGCGGGCGCGCGAGCTGGCCGCCAAGACCGAGGCGGAGCTGGCCCGGATCCGCGCTTCGGGCGTGCTCGACCTGTGGAAGGGGCAGGTGGAGCTTGGCGCCTTCCGGTCCACCGGCAACACCGACAACTTCGGCTTCACCGCCGCGTTCAAGTTCGACCGCAAGGGTATCGACTGGGAGCACATCGTCCAGGCCCGCGCGGACTACCAGGAGGATCGCGGCACGGTCACGCGGGAGCAGTATTCCGCCGGCTACCAGCCGCGCTACACGCTGAACGACGGCCTGTTCACCTACGGGCGGCTTCAGTACGAACGCGACAGGATCCAGGGCTTCGAGGAGCGCTACTCGGCGTCGGGCGGTCTGGGCTATCGCGTGATCGAGCGGCGCAACATGACGCTCTCGCTGGAGGCCGGTCCTGCGCTGCGCCGCACCAACTACGTCGAGGAGCCGAACGAGACGACCTGGTCGGTGCTGACCTCGGTGGACTTCGACTGGACGATCAATCCCACAATCAAGCTGACGCAGGACGCCAGCAGCTATCTCGGCTCGGACAACAACACCTTCACCTCGCTGACGGGGCTGGAGGCCGGGATGGCGAAGGGGCTCAAGGCCAAGCTCTCCTATTCGATCGAGCATGAGACCTCGCCGCCGATCGGCGCGCTGAAGACCGACACGATCTCGCGCTTCTCGCTGGTCTACGGGTTCTGATGCGGGTAACGGGCGCGGCATGAATCCGCGTTTCCAGTTCACCATCCACGCCACCGAGGCCAAGGCGCGCACCGGCACGATCCGCATGCGCCGCGGTGAGATCCGCACCCCCGCCTTCATGCCCGTCGGCACCGCTGCCACGGTCAAGGCGATGAAGCCGCAAGACGTGCGTGCGACCGGCGCCGACATCCTGCTGGGCAACACCTATCACCTGATGCTGCGCCCCGGTGCCGAGCGGGTGGCGCGGCTGGGCGGGCTGCACGCGTTCATGAACTGGCACCGCCCGATCCTCACCGACAGCGGCGGCTACCAGGTGATGAGCCTGTCGGAGCTGCGCAAGATCACCGAGGAAGGCGTCACGTTCGCCAGCCACATCGACGGCTCGCGCCACATGCTCAGCCCCGAGCGCTCGATGGAGATCCAGCGGCTGCTCGGCTCCGACATCGTCATGTGCTTCGACGAATGCCCCAAGGTCGACCAGTCGCGCGACGTCATTGCCCGCTCCATGGAGATGTCGATGCGCTGGGCCCGGCGCAGCCGCGTGGCCTTCGACACGGGCGGGGCGCATGCCGAGGCCGCGGCCTTGTTCGGCATCCAGCAGGGCGCGCTCGACGAGGAGCTGCGCCGGACCAGCGCGGAGGCGCTGACCGAGATCGGCTTCGACGGCTATGCGATCGGTGGCCTCGCGGTGGGAGAGGGGCAGGAGGCGATGTTCGCCACGCTTGACTTCGCACCCGGGCAGCTGCCGCAGGACCGCCCGCGCTACCTCATGGGCGTGGGCAAGCCGGACGACCTCGTCGGCGCGGTCGAGCGCGGCGTCGACATGTTCGACTGCGTGCTGCCCACCCGCTCGGGCCGCAACGGACAGGCATTCACCTGGAGCGGGCCGCTCAACATGCGCAACGCCCGCCACGCCGAGGATACCGGACCCGTGGACGCGCGTTGCGGCTGCCCCGTCTGCGCGACCTATACCCGCGCCTACCTGCACCACCTGATCCGCGCCGGGGAGATGCTGGGAGCGATGCTGCTGACCGAGCACAACCTCTGGTTCTACCAGCAGCTCATGCAAGGCATGCGCGACGCGATCACCGCCCAGCGCTTCGCCACCTTCGCGGCCAATTTCAGGCGAGACTACTTCGCCCCTCGCTAGCCAGGGAGCTGCGGCGGTCCAAGCGGTCACGAGAGCCGTGAGGCGGTAAGGCGTTGAAGCGCTGCACGAACGGATTGATTTGTCACTTGCGGGTTCTACCGTAGCGCCGGTTTTGACATCTGAATCGGGGGGATTCATGACATTCTTGAAGTGGCTGTGCGGCACAGCGCTGGCGGCGCTTGCCGTCCAGTCCGTATCGGCGGACGAAATCAGCGAAGCCGCCGCAAAGTTCGGTGCGCGTCCTTCGGTGCTCGACCTCGGCATCTCCCCGAATGGAGAAAAGATCTTCATTATCGGGACCCGCATCGACGGCGGCGAAAATGCCATCGTCGTCGACCTTGCCACCACCCACGCCGTGCCCATCCTGTCCTCGGCGGGCGGTACGGAAAAGCTCACGCACTGCCAGTTCATCATGGACGATCGCGTGGTCTGCGGCATCTACGTCTTCGAGCGTACCGGCGGCAGCGTGGACGCGGCGACCAGGCTGGCGACCATCTCCGCCGATGGCAAGGACATGAAGAAGTTGTCCGCGCCGACGAGGATGTCCGCCTACTATCGATCCGGCTACGGCGGCGGCATCATCGACTACAATGTAGCGGACGACCCACGCTCGGTCCTGATGGTGCGCCACGTCGCCCCCGAAGTCACGTCGAGTTCGCTGGTCGCAAGCAAGGAGCGGGGCCTGACGGTGGAAGCTGTCGACGTCTATTCGCTCAAGCGGCGGGTCGTGGAGCCGCCGCGCGACGTTGCTGCATTCCAGACCGACGGGCTCGGAAACGTTCGAATCATGGAAACGATGCCGGTCAATACGTCCGGTTACGTCGAACCTCGCAGCAACTACTTCGTCCGCCCCGTTCCGGGAGGCGACTGGCAAAGGCTCTCGACGGTGACCTATGACAGCGGCAAGAGCCGTGGGTTCGAGCCGATCGCCGTGGCTCCGGAGCGCAACTCGATCATCGGCTTCGACGACTACCAAGGCAGGAAGGCGCTGTTCGAAAAGCCGCTGACTTCCGGCGGCGAGGCGAAGGTCCTGCTTGCCCATCCCAGGGCCGATGTCGACGGGCTGGTCCGGATGGGCCGCGACCAGCGCATCGTCGGCGTGACCTACGCCACGGAAAAGCGCTACGTTGAATACTTCGACAAGGAACTGGCCGCGCTCGCCGCGTCGCTCCGGAAGGCGCTGGTCGGCAACCCGCAGATCAGCATCATCGATGCGAGCAAGGACGAGAAGCGGCTGATCCTCTTCATCGGCAGCGACGTTGATCCCGGCCAATACTACATGTTCGACAAGGCCACCAAGAAGCTCTCGCCCATCATGGGTGTGCGCGAGAACCTGGGCGGGGTGAAGTTCGGCGAAATGAAGCCCGTTACCTTCCCCGCGGCCGACGGCACCCAGATCCCGGGTTACCTGACGCTGCCACCCAATAGCACCGGCAAGAACCTGCCGGCGATCGTCATGCCGCACGGCGGCCCGGCCGCGCGCGACGAATGGGGTTTCGACTGGCTGGTCCAGTATTTCGTGACGCAGGGGTATGCGGTCCTGCAGCCGAATTACCGGGGTTCGACCGGCTATGGCTCGGGCTGGTTCCAGAAGAACGGCTTCCAATCGTGGAAGACCGCCATTGGGGACGTGAACGACGCCGGCCGGTGGCTCGTCTCACAGGGCATAACCTCCAGCGACAAGCTCGCGATCGTCGGCTGGTCCTACGGCGGCTATGCCGCGCTGCAATCGGCCGTGCTCGACCCCGATCTCTACAAGGCCGTCGTCGCGATCGCGCCCGTGACCGACCTTGAGGTGCTGAAGGGCGAATCGCGCTACTACAGCAATCACCGTATCATGGAGAACTTCATCGGCAGCGGCCCGCACATCGCGGAGGGATCCCCGGCGCGGCATGCCGACAGGTTCAAGGCACCGGTGCTGCTGTTTCACGGCGACCTGGACATGAACGTCGGCGTCGAGGAATCACGCCTCATGAACAGCAGGCTGAAAGCTGCCGGAAAGTCGGTGGACTACGTCGAGTTCAAGAGCCTCGAACATCAGCTGGACGACAATGCCGCCAGAACGCAGCTGCTCGCGAGCACCGATCGCTTCCTGCGCCGCACGCTTGGCGTGAAGTGAAGGGGAGCGGGCGGTAGCAGCCCGCCCGTCACGTGTCAGGCTGCTGCGCGGATCTCTCCGTGGGTGACCGGTACGTCTTCGTCGATTGTCGTTTCCATCATGGTCTCGACGTAGGCGACGAAGCGGCCGGTCATGCGGTCGAAGAACCCGGCGCCGATTTCACAGGCATGGCGCTGGGCGGTCTGCAGGTCGGGATACCATTTTCCGGTGCGATGGGGTGTTACGAAACGGTAGCGTGTCATGGTGACCGGATAATGCGCCGGGACCGGCGGCAGTTCCCAAGTGACCAGAAATCATAACTTTTTCTCTGGCGCACGGGGTATTGACCGGCCTCTCGCGGATACGAAAAAGGGCGATCCCGAAGGACCGCCCCCTTTTGTGTTCGGCTTGCCGATGTGACCGGATCAGCGCGAGTAGAACTCGACCACCAGGTTCGGTTCCATCTTCACCGGGTAGGGCACTTCGTCGAGCGTCGGAACGCGGACGAAGGTCACCTTGTCGGTGCCGTCCTGGGCCACGTAGTCGGGCACTTCGCGCTCGGGCAGGTTCTGCGCCTCGATCACCAGCGCCATTTCCTTGGCCTTGTTGCCCAGGCTGATGACGTCACCCACCTTCACGCGACGCGAGGCAATGTTGCACTTCACGCCGTTGACGCGAATGTGGCCGTGCGAGACGATCTGGCGGGCCGAGAAGATGGTGGGCGCGAACTTGGCGCGGTACACGACCATGTCCAGACGCTGCTCGAGCAGGCCGATCAGGTTCTGGCCGGTATCGCCCTTCATCGAGGACGCTTCCTGGTAGGTGCGCTTGAACTGCTTCTCGGTCACGTCGCCGTAGTAGCCCTTGAGCTTCTGCTTGGCGCGCAGCTGGATGCCGTAGTCGGACAGCTTGCCCTTGCGGCGCTGACCGTGCTGGCCAGGACCGTAGCTGCGGCGGTTCACCGAGCTCTTGGGACGGCCCCAGATGTTCTCGCCCATGCGGCGATCGAGTTTGTACTTGGCGCTCTGGCGCTTCGACATGCGTCAACTTTCCGTTCTGCTGCCGCGCCGCCACTGTGGCCGCGCGATCCGTATGTTTCCCGGGGTGCACCACCTGGCCTATTGCGCCGGGCGCGGCCGCCGCTTCACCGGGATGCGGGGCCGAATGGACGGACCTGCGAAGAGCAGGCGCCACGTGAAGGGCTGCCCCTTACGGACTTGAGCCGGAATGTCAACACATCGCTGCGGGCGCGGACACGGCGGCTTCGCCAGGAGCTGCCGGCGGCATGAAAAACCCCGCCGAAGCGGGGTTCCTCTTACTGGTCCAGGAAGGAGCGCATCTTGCGGCTGCGGCTCGGGTGCTTGAGCTTGCGCAGCGCCTTGGCCTCGATCTGGCGGATGCGTTCGCGGGTCACCGAGAACTGCTGGCCGACCTCCTCGAGGGTGTGATCGGTGTTCATGCCGATGCCGAAGCGCATGCGCAGCACGCGCTCTTCACGCGGGGTGAGCGAGGCGAGGACACGGGTGACCGTTTCCTTGAGGTTCGCCTGGATCGCCGCGTCCACGGGGATGATCGCGTTCTTGTCTTCGATGAAGTCGCCGAGGTGCGAATCCTCCTCGTCGCCGATCGGCGTCTCGAGCGAGATCGGCTCCTTCGCGATCTTCATCACCTTGCGCACCTTCTCCAGCGGCATGGAGAGGCGCTCGGCCATTTCCTCCGGAGTGGGCTCGCGGCCCTGCTCGTGCAGGAACTGGCGGCTGGTGCGCACCAGCTTGTTGATCGTCTCGATCATGTGGACCGGGATGCGGATCGTGCGCGCCTGATCCGCGATCGAGCGCGTGATCGCCTGCCGGATCCACCAGGTGGCATACGTCGAGAACTTGTAGCCGCGACGGTACTCGAACTTGTCGACCGCCTTCATCAGGCCGATGTTGCCTTCCTGGATGAGATCCAGGAACTGCAGGCCGCGGTTGGTGTACTTCTTGGCGATCGAGATCACCAGGCGCAGGTTCGCCTCGACCATCTCCTTCTTGGCGATGCGCGCCTCGCGCTCGCCCTTCTGGACCATGTTGACGATGCGGCGGAACTCGGGAAGCGCCATGCCGGTCGCGGCAGCGATGTCGGAGACCTCGGAGCGGATGCGCTCGACGGCATCCGCCTCGGCCTCGGCGAAGGCCGCCCACTTCTTGTCCTTCTTCCCCATTTCGGGAAGCCAGGTGTCGTCCAGCTCGCGGCCGACGTAGGTCTCCAGGAAGTCGGCCCGCTTCACCTTGTGACGCTCGGCCAGGCGGAGCATCTGGCCACCCAGCGTCGTCAGGCGGCGGTTGAAGGCGTAGAGGTTGTCGACCAGGTACTCGATCTTGGTCGCGTGGAACTGGACCGATTCCACCTGCGCGGTCAGGTCCTCGCGCAGCTGCTGGTACTGCTCTTCCTTGGCACCGGGGAAGTCGATGCCCAGCGCCAGCGATTCGAGCCGCTCGTTCTGCAGGCGCTCGAAGTTCTGGAACAGCTCGGTAATGAGCGCGAACTTCTCCAGTGCCTCCGGCTTGAGCGCGGCTTCCATCTGGGCAAGGCTGAGGGTGTTGTCCTCCTCCTCTTCCTCGGCCTGGCGCTTGGGGATCGGATTGCCGTCCTCGTCGACGTCGTCGGTGGATTCCTCCTCGACGTCTTCCTCCTCCTTGAAGGAGGGGCCAGCGGTCTTCTCGGAGATCTCGCCGTCGTCGTCGCCTTCGCCGTCCTCGTTCAGGTTCTCCGGCTGCGGCTCCTTGGAGAGCATGGCGTCGAGATCGAGAATCTCGCGCAGCTGCATTTCGCCGTTGTTGAGCGCCTCGGACCACTGGATGATGGCATGGAAGGTGATCGGGCTCTCGCACAGGCCCAGGATCATCATGTCGCGCCCGGCCTCGATGCGCTTGGCGATGGCGATCTCGCCCTCGCGGCTCAGCAGCTCGACCGCGCCCATCTCGCGCAGGTACATGCGCACCGGATCATCGGTGCGCTCGACCGTTTCCTTCTTCTTGGCGTCGACCATGACGCGCGGCGAGACTTCGTCGCCATCGCTGTCGTCGGCGTCGTCCGCCTCGCGGTCGTCCTCCTGGGCGCCGTCGGCGTCCTCGTCGCTCTCGACGATGTTGACGCCCATCTCGGAGATCGCAGCCATGATGTCCTCGATCTGCTCGGAGGACATCTGGTCTTGCGGAAGCGCCTCGTTGAGCTCGTCGTACGTGATCACGCCGCGGCGCTTGGCACGAGCGATCAGCTTCTTGATCGACCCTTCGTTGAGGTCGATCAGCGGCGCATCGGTGCCGTCGTTGTCTGCGCCGTTGGTGTCGTTCTTGCTCATTCGTCCGCCGTTATCCCGTGCCGTCGTTAGGTGATTATACAATCACGACGCATGTCTGGTCGCCATTTGCCTGAGGCGAGTATCAAATTCCAGCTTTCTCTCGCGCAGCCGTTGCTGCTCGGCGAAGGTCTCGTCCGTGAACTCGCGTTCGTGGCGCTCCGTGGCGGCCCGTAGGGCCTCGTCGAGCACCGGTCGTTCGATCAAAAGCTGTATGGCCTGGGTCAGTTCCGCCTCCGACCTCCCGAGGTCGGCATCAGCCTCGAGGAAGCCGAAACGAAAACCCGAGTAGTCCGACGGCACCGGAAGCTCCGAGCCATTCTCTTGTAATATGGTCCGCAGTGTCTCGCTTTCAAGCGGTTGGCCGGCGCTGCAGCAGTCGAGCAGGGCCCAGAAGCGGGGATCGAGGCCGGGCGTGCGCGCCAGCGCCTCGGCGAACCGGGGAAGGAGCGCGGGGTGACGGATCAATCCCGCGAGCACGGCGGCCGAGAGACCGTCACGCGTCCCGCTGCCTGTATAGCGGCTGTTGAGGCGGCTGATCGATTCGGGCGAGGACGGGGCGGGGGCAGGGCGGCCGTTCCACTTGCTCCCGGTGCGGGCGCTCTGGCGTCCGGCCGGGAACCCGGGGGCGCCGCCCTGCTGCCAGCGGCTCTCGCGCCGGGGGAAGGCGAACTCGGAATAGCGGTCCAGCAGCTCGCGGCGATAGAGCCCGGCGATGTCGGGGTGCTGGATCGCGTCGACGTGCGCCATGAGCCGCGCCTTGAGGCCGGCCTTGTCCTCGGGCGTGCTGAGCGGCACCGCGTCACGCTCGGCCTCCCAGAGCACTTCCACCAGCGGCCGCGCCTTGCCGAGGAGATCCTCCATGGCGCGCGCTCCCTGGGCCTTGACCAGGTCGTCGGGGTCGAGCCCCTCGGGCAGGCGGACGATGCGCAGCGAGTGCGCGGGCCGCAGCAGCGGAAGCGCACGGGTGATCGCGCGCATCGCCGCGCGCTGGCCGGCCGCATCGCCGTCGAAGCACAGGACCGGCATCTCCACGTGCCGCCAGAGCATCTCGATCTGGTGCTCGGTGAGCGCGGTGCCCAGTGGCGCGACGCATTCGGCGATCCCCGCCGCGGCGAGCGCGATGACGTCCATGTAGCCTTCGACCACCACCATCCGGCCCGACTGGCGCGCGGCGGGCGCCGCGCGGTGCAGGTTGTAGAGCGTGCGCCCCTTGTCGAAGAGCGGTGTATCGGGCGAGTTGAGGTACTTGGGTGCCTCGGTCTTGCCCTTGGCGAGGATGCGGCCGCCGAACGCGATCACGCGCCCGCGCGCATCCTCGATCGGCAGCATCAACCGCCCGCGAAAGCGATCGTAAGGATCGCGCTCCTCCACCGCGATACGCAGGCCGGCTTCGACCAGCATGGTCTCGGGAAAACGCGAGAGCGCTTCCTTGAGCGCCTGCCGGCCTTCCGGCGCATAGCCGAAGCCAAACCGCTGGACGGTATGCGCATCGAAGCCGCGCGTGGCGAGATAGGCGCGCGCTTCGGCCCCTTCCGGCGCGGACAGGCTGGCGCGGAACCATTCCTGCGCCGCCGCCATCACGTCGTGGAGGCTGTCGCGCTTTTCCGCGGCGCGCGCCATCTTCGGATCCGGCGCCGGCACATCCATGCCCGCCTCGGCAGCGAGCTCCTTGACCGCGTCCATGAAGGCGAGGCCCTGGTGGTCGGTCATCCAGCGAATCGCATCGCCATGGGCGCCGCAGCCGAAGCAGTGGTAGAAGCCCTTCTCGTCGTTGACGTAGAAGCTGGGCGAATTCTCGTTGTGGAACGGACAGCACGCCCTGTGCTCCCGCCCCGCCTTCTGCAGGCGCACGGACCGGCCGACCAGCGCCGAGAGCGTGGTGCGCGAACGCAGCTGGTCCAGCCACTGGGGCGTCAGCATCAGGCCTGCTCCCCGCAAGACACGGACACAGGTTTGCGGCGGAAGATCTCGGTGACTTGAGCCTCAAAGGGCGGAAACAGCACGGCCGCGCGCCATTCATCGTTCAGGCTCAGCCGGGACTCGAGCATGGCGAGCCATTTCTCGAAGCCGGCCATGTCCTCGTCCAGTTCGATGATGCTGCCGGCGTGCTGTACGAGCAGGCACAGCCGGTCTACGATCAGATCGTCCCGCTTGAAGGCCGTGACGGCCTCGATCTCCCGCCAGGCCACCTTGTGGGACGTTCGCCTCAGCCGAATCCCGAAGCCTGCCTCATCGGTGTCGATGGCGGCGACGTTGCGCAGCCGCCAGTCGAGGGAGCGCTTGAGGAGGCCCATCGCAGCGGCTCAGGCGAGCGCCGCCTTCACCCATCCGCTCGCCTTGCTCATGTCGAGCACGGTACCGTGGCGGGCCTTGAGCTCGGCCATGACCTTGCCCATGTCCTTCATGCCCGAAGCGCCGGTCTCGGCCTTAATCGCTTCGATCGCGGCCTTGGTCTCTTCCTCGGACAGCTGCGCGGGGAGGAAGGTCTCGATCACCTCCAGTTCGGCCTGCTCCTCAGCCGCCTTCTCCGGCCGGCCGCCCTGCTCGAAGAGCTGGATCGATTCGCGGCGCTGCTTGACCATCTTCTGGAGCACGTCGATCACCAGCTCGTCGTCGTCCGGGAGAGAGGCGGCGGTGCGCAGCTCGATGTCGCGATCCTTGATCTTGGCGAGGATGAGCCGGACGGCGGCGAGGCGGGGCTTGTCGCCGGCCTTCATGGCGGAGACCTGCGCGGCCTTGATCGAATCACGAAGCATTGTTTTCCTGAACGTCTGGAGTGGATGGGAAGGGTTCCTGCGGCAAAACTAGCAACCCGCGCGCCGTTTTGCACCTCTGTGCCTTGACGCCATGCACAACCCTCTCTAGCGGCAGCGTCTTAGCACACAACGTCTGAAACGCCGTAGAACGGAGCGACCCACCATGGCCGACGCCGCAAATTCGCTTGCGCCCAAACCCGAAGGGGCGACGGGCGTGCTCGTCCTCAGCGACGGGCACGTCGTCTGGGGCCGTGGCTTCGGTGCCGTCGGTGAAGCCGTGGGCGAGGTCTGCTTCAACACCAGCATGACCGGCTACCAGGAAGTGATGACCGATCCCTCCTACGCGGGCCAGATCGTGACCTTTACCTTCCCGCACGTCGGCAACGTCGGCGTCAACGAGGAGGATCTCGAGTCGAAGGTGGACGGCGCCGTCGGCTGCGTCGTGCGCGAGGACGTGACGCCTTCGTCCAGCTTCCGCGCCGCCGGCGAGTACGGCCAGTGGCTGGCGGAGAAGGGGAAAGTCGGGCTCGCTGGGGTCGATACCCGCGCCCTCACGCGGCGCATCCGAGTGAACGGCGCGCCCAATGCCGTGATCGCCCACGATCCCGAAGGCAACTTCGACATTCCCGCGCTGGTCCGCCGCGCCCAGGAGTGGCCGGGGCTGGAGGGTATGGACCTCGCCAAGATCGTCAGCCGCGAGATCCAGGAGGGCTGGGAAGGCTCGGTCTGGACGCTGGGGCAGGGCTACGGGAACGGCGAGGGCGAGGCTCGTCCCCACGTGGTCGCCATCGACTACGGCGCCAAGGACAACATCTTCCGCAACCTGGTGAAGGCCGGCGCGCGCGTCACCGTCGTCCCGGCCGAGACATCGCTGGAGGACATCCTGGCGCTGGAGCCGGCGGGCGTGTTCCTGTCGAACGGCCCCGGTGACCCGGCGGCGACCGGTGTCTATGCCGTGCCGGTGATCCAGGCCCTGCTGGAGCGCGACATCCCCGTATTCGGCATCTGCCTGGGTCACCAGCTGCTCGGCCTGGCGGCCGGCGCCCGCACCAGCAAGATGTTCCAGGGGCATCGCGGCGCCAACCACCCGGTCAAGCGCCATGCCGATAACGTGGTCGAGATCACCGCGATGAACCACGGCTTCGCGGTGGACAACACCTGCCTGCCGGACAATGTCGAGGAGACCCACGTCTCCCTGTTCGACGGCACCAACTGCGGCATCTCGATCAAGGGCAAGCGCGCTTTCGGCGTGCAGTACCACCCCGAGGCGAGCCCCGGTCCGCAGGACAGCTTCTACCTGTTCGAGAAGTTCGTGGGGATGCTCGGTTGATGGCAGCCTGGGTCGAGACCCGCTTGGCGGCGACCGTGCCGTCTCCCGCATCGGCGATCAATGCCGGCGCGGCCAAGCGAGCTTTCGACCCGGCACCGCACTGCGCCTATGCAGTCAGGCACCTGACAACAAGCAAGGTGCCCGAAGCATGACCGACATCATCGACCACATGATCGCCTACTATGTCGCCGGTCCGGCCA
This sequence comes from Novosphingobium soli, assembly GCF_042432915.1. NCBI lineage: Bacteria > Pseudomonadati > Pseudomonadota > Alphaproteobacteria > Sphingomonadales > Sphingomonadaceae > Novosphingobium > Novosphingobium soli. Next base: position 379,717 of record NZ_JBHLWK010000006.1, on the reverse strand, counting down.
ACGACCTCGAAATCGCGACCCGCTGGTATCCCTATGGCGAGCTCGGCCTCATCATCGAGGACAAGTTCTCCATCGCGACCCGCAAGTTCGGTCCCAAGGTGCGCAAGCACGCCAAGGAAGCCGGAAAGACGTTCCTCGACGCGATGATCGCCAAGGGGGCGTGGGAGACCAAGGAAAACGAGTACGGCGGCCGGATGCACCAGTTCCAGTCCGCCCGCTTCAAGGACGCCGTGCGCGAGCAGCAGGCGGGCGACCCCATCATCCAGAAGGCGAAGGCCGATCCCGAGTACTGGGACAAGGCTTTCGGCGACCTGGTGGCCCAGGCCACCTGATCGACACCAAAGACACACAGGACACCCAGGACAGCCATGCCCAAGCGCACCGACATCTCCTCGATCCTCGTCATCGGCGCCGGCCCGATCGTCATCGGCCAGGCCTGTGAATTCGACTATTCGGGAACGCAGGCGATCAAGGCGCTGAAGGAAGAGGGCTACCGGGTCGTCCTGGTGAACTCCAATCCGGCGACGATCATGACCGATCCGGACATGGCCGATGCCACTTACGTGGAGCCGATCACGCCCGAGATCGTCGCGCGCATCATCGAGAAGGAGCGCCCGGACGCGGTGCTCCCGACGATGGGCGGGCAGACGGCCCTGAACTGCGCGCTGGCGCTGTTCAACGACGGCACCCTGGAGAAGTTCGGCGTCACGATGATCGGCGCCGATGCCGACGCCATCGACAAGGCGGAGGACCGCCAGCGCTTTCGCGAGGCGATGGACAAGATCGGGCTCGAGAGCGCCCGCTCCGGCGTGGCCCACACGCTGGAAGAGGCTTACGCGGTGCTGGAGCGCACCGGCCTGCCTTCGATCATCCGCCCCAGCTTCACGCTGGGCGGCACCGGCGGCGGCGTGGCCTATAACAAGGCCGAGTTCGAGGCGATCGTGCGCTCGGGCCTCGATGCCTCGCCGACCACCGAAGTACTGATCGAGGAATCGCTGCTCGGCTGGAAGGAGTACGAGATGGAAGTCGTGCGCGACAGGCACGACAACTGCATCATCATCTGCTCGATCGAGAACGTCGACCCGATGGGCGTCCACACCGGCGATTCCATCACCGTCGCACCGGCGCTGACGCTGACCGACAAGGAATACCAGATCATGCGCACCGCCTCGATCGAGGTGCTGCGCGAGATCGGCGTCGAGACCGGCGGCTCGAACGTGCAGTTCGCGGTGAATCCCAAGGACGGCCGCCTGATCGTCATCGAGATGAACCCGCGCGTTTCGCGCTCCTCGGCGCTGGCCTCCAAGGCAACCGGCTTTCCGATCGCGCGCGTCGCCGCCAAGCTGGCGGTGGGCTACACGCTCGACGAGATCATGAACGAGATCACCGGCGCCACGCCCGCGGCATTCGAGCCGACGATCGACTACGTCGTCACCAAGATCCCGCGCTTCGCCTTCGAGAAGTTCAAGGGCGCGAAGAATGACCTGACCACCGCGATGAAGTCGGTGGGCGAGGTCATGGCGATCGGCCGCAACATCAAGGAGTCGATGCAGAAGGCCCTGCGCGGCCTCGAGACCGGCCTCGACGGCTTCAACCGCGTGACCGCACTGGAAGGGGCCGGACGCGACGTCATCGTCGCCGCGCTCTCCAAGGCGACGCCCGAGCGCCTGCTGCACGTGGCTCAGGCCTTCCGCGAGGGCTTCAGCGTGGACGAGGTCCATGCCATCACCCATTACGACAAGTGGTTCCTGCGCCACATCGAGGAGATCATCGCCGAGGAGGCGAAGGTCCTGCAGGACGGCCTTCCGGTCGATGCTGAAGGTCTGCGCAGGCTCAAGGCGATGGGCTTCTCCGACAAGCGTCTGGCGACGCTGGCGGTGCGCTCGGTGGGCGTTGCCGGCGGCCTCGGCGAGACCCAGGCCAAGCGCTCCGGCCTGCTGCACGATGCGCTGCGGGCGATGGCCGGCGCCACCAGCGAGAAGGAAGTGCGCCAGCTGCGCAGCAAGCTGGGGGTGCTCCCGGTGTTCAAGCGCATCGACAGCTGCGCGGCCGAGTTCGAGGCGGTCACGCCCTACATGTACTCCACCTACGAAGCCCCGATCTTCGGCGCGCCTGAGGACGAGGCAATGCCGTCGGATCGGCGGAAGATCGTGATCCTGGGCGGCGGTCCCAACCGCATCGGCCAGGGCATCGAGTTCGACTATTGCTGTGTCCACGCGTGCTTCGCGCTGGCCGAGGCGGGCTACGAGACGATCATGGTCAACTGCAACCCGGAGACCGTCTCGACCGACTATGACACCTCCGATCGCCTCTACTTCGAGCCGCTTACCGCGGAGGACGTGCTCGAGATCCTGCGTGTCGAGCAGCAGAAGGGCGAGCTCGTCGGCGTCATCGTCCAGTTCGGCGGCCAGACGCCGCTCAAGCTGGCGCAGGCGCTGGAGGATGAGGGCATCCCCATCCTCGGTACTTCGCCCGATGCGATCGACCTTGCCGAGGACCGCGAGCGTTTCGCCGCACTCGTCACCAAGCTGGGCCTGCGCCAGCCCGCCAACGGCATCGCGCGCAGCCGCGACGAGGCGGTGAACGTCGCCAACCGCATCGGCTATCCGGTCCTCATGCGCCCGAGCTACGTGCTGGGCGGTCGCGCCATGGAGATCGTGGACAGCGAGCAGCAGCTGGACGACTACATCGCCACCGCCGTCCAGGTCTCGGGCGACAGCCCGGTGCTCATCGACCAGTACCTGCGCGATGCGATCGAGTGCGACGTCGACGCCTTGTGCGATGGCGACCAGGTGGTCGTCGCGGGCGTCATGCAGCACATCGAGGAAGCGGGCATCCACTCGGGCGACAGCGCCTGCACGCTGCCGCCCTACAGCCTTCCGCCCGAGATCATCGCCGAGATGGAGCGCCAGGCTGAGGCGCTCGCCTTCGGCCTTGGCGTGCGCGGCCTGATGAACATCCAGTTCGCCGTAAAGGACGGGGAGGTCTACCTCATCGAGGTGAACCCGCGCGCCTCGCGCACCGTGCCGTTCGTCGCCAAGGCTATCGGCCAGCCGGTTGCCAAGATCGCCAGCCGCGTCATGGCCGGCGAGAAGCTGGCGGACTTCCCGCCGTTCAAGCGCGACCTGCCCTACATGGCGGTGAAGGAAGCGGTGTTCCCCTTCGCGCGCTTCCCCGGTGTCGATCCGGTGCTCAGCCCGGAGATGAAGTCCACGGGCGAAGTCATGGGCATCGATGCAGACTTCCCGACCGCTTTCGCCAAGGCGCAGCTGGGCGCAGGCATGAAGCTGCCGACCGAGGGCACGGTGTTCGTCTCGGTCAAGGACAGCGACAAGCCGATCATCCTGCCCGCCATCCGCACGCTGATCGCTCAGGGCTTCCGCGTGATCGCCACATCCGGCACGCAGCGTTACCTTGCGGAGGCAGGCCTGCCGGTGGACGTGGTCAACAAGGTCGCAGAAGGGCGTCCGCACATCGTCGACAAGATCGTCGATGGCGAGATCGCACTGATCGTCAACACCACCGAAGGATGGCAGAGCCTCAAGGACTCGCAGTCGATCCGCGCATCGGCGCTCACCGGCAAAGTCTCGATCTTCACCACCGCGGCGGCGAGCGTTGCTGCGAGCGAGGCGATTGCGACGATTCGCGGGAGCCAGCTTGAAGTACGTTCGTTGCAGGACTACTATAGCTGAAATCGATCTTGCCTCCCAACATCGCTGCGGATCGGCCTGGCTCCAAAACGGTATCAAGCCGCGGGGCCGGGACAGGAAACTAGTCGCCGCCGATGCGTTGAGGGCCGGGAGGCAACAGGAGGAACAGACGAGTAATGGCAAGTATCGAAAAGCTGCCGATGCTCGCGGAAGGCTACGAAAGGCTGACCGCGGATCTCAAGGCGCTTCGTGAGGAGCGTCCGCGCATTGTTGACGCCATCGAAGAAGCGCGCGCTCACGGCGACCTTTCGGAGAATGCCGAGTACCATGCTGCCAAGGAGCGGCAGGGCCAGGTCGAGGCGACCATCGCCGACCTCGAAGACAAGATCACCCGCGCACAGATCATCGACCCGACCTCGCTGTCGGGGGACAAGATCATCTTCGGCGCCACGGTCACGCTTCTCGACGACGATGAAAAGCCGGTGAAGTACCAGATCGTCGGCCCTTACGAGGCCGACGCCAAGGTGGGCCGGATCAGCTACAACTCGCCGCTCGGCAAGGCACTCATCGGGCGCCGCGTCGACGACGAAGTCGAAGTGACGGTGCCTTCTGGCGACAAGTTCTACCTGGTTCAGAAGATCGAGTTCATCTGAAGCTGCGGTGGCAGATCCGGGCGATGCGTTCGCCCGGGTCGTCGCTTTCACCTCAAACGCTGCGCTTCAGTTCTCGCGTTGCAAAGAAAAGGCCGGCATTTCGCCGGCCTTTTTTGCGCTTGGGGGGAAGGCTCAGCCTTCGGAGAGGTCGGGCTCCAGCAGACGGTGCAGATGGACGATCACGTACTTCATCTCCGCGTCGTCGACCGTGCGCTGGGCATTCGCCTTCCAGGCTTCCTGTGCGGACGCGAAATCGGGGAAGACCCCGACCATGTGCATGTCCTGGAGATCGACGAAATCGAGGCTGCGCGGGTCCTTGACCCGGCCGCCCATAACGAGGTGAAGCTTCTGCATGGGAGAGGGCCGCTTTCCTGTTTGGGAGAAGCCGCCCCTATAAGTTTGCCTCCAAGGCCGGGCAAGTGCGCATCACGCATCAGGCCCGGACCTCAGCGGAACCCTCCGGCCAGCCTCAAATTGTCTCGATCCGCTTACGATTTGACACGCGATTTCAGTCCCTCGGCCATGTGCAGGACCTTGGCCGAGCGCACCGCAGCCACGTCACCGAGCCGGTTTGCCTGGTCGGCCGCGGCGTCGCTGAGCCGGCTTGCCCGGCGCGCGGTGGTGCGGCCGAGCGCGCTCGCGGCGCCCACCGCGGCAAGGCCGTACTTTTCGAGGTTGATGAGGGCGCGGTCGCCCACCTTCTCGGCCTTCGTCGCGAACACCGAGGCGCGCTTGCGCGCGTCGATGCCGAGGTCATGGGCGCGGTCACCGGCCTGGTGCGCGAACACGGCGCTGGCCGCACCTGCCGCTTCGGCAAGATCCACAGCCTTGCCGAGGAGCCGGCGAGAGGCCTTGCGCGGCAGCAATGCGCTGACCGCGACGCCGATCGCAATGCCGCCGGCGACGGTCATCACCGGGTGCTTCTTGACGAAGGCGATCACCTTCTCGGAGGGGCGCTGCTCGCCGGTCTTGGCAGGCAGCGCGACGATATTGGTGCCGTTCGAGGCAGGAATGGAGGGATCGGTCTTGCTCACCTTGTCGTCTCCTTGCGCAATCGAGCGCTCATTTCGTGGCGGAGCCGAAGATGTCCTCGGCCCAGCGGATCATCGGGTGTCGCAGAATCCAAAGCACTAGCGCCGCCAGAGTTCCTCCGATCGCGCCCGGATGTTCCTCGACGACGGCGACCGCCTCGTCGAACATCGCCATCGCCTGATCCATGGCCTCGTCCGCGATCCGGCCGCCGATCCCGCGTTCGGCGATATCCGCCTTGAACGCCGCGTAGTGTGCCTCGAAGCGCGCCTTGGCGGCGTCGCGGGCGATCCGGTCCGCCATCACCTGCGCTGCCAGATCGGGCATCAGGTCTTTCCTCCCACGATCTTCATCATGCGGCTCAGCCGGCTGCGGGCCACGAGCGCCAGCGCCACGGCCCCGCCCAGGAGAACCACCGTCACGAGCGCCATCGCGCCCCAGAGGCCGAGCACCGGCCCCAGCGCGATCACCGTGCCGACGACCGCAGCGACCAACGCGAAGAACAACAGCACCAGGGCGACCACCAGCAACAGCGCGATGCCGCGGCTGGCGGTGCTCACATAGGCAGCGCGTGACTTCTGAAAGGTCAGCTCGGCATGAGCGACGGCCTTCGCCTCGTCCGCGAGCTGGCGCAGGTCTCCCGCGAGCGACAGATCCTCCTCATCCTCGATAAGCGGTGAGAGGTCCCGACCAACGGTATCGTGCATGTTCCCTGTCGGCTCTGCCGGTGCCGTTATCACTTGCCCTTGAACAGACGGGCGAGGACGTAACCTGTCGCAACCGCGAGGCCGATCGCGACGCCCGGGCTCTTGCGGACGAACTCGCGAGCCTCGTCACCCAGCTCTTCAATCGACTTCTCGTCCAGGCGCGCGGCGGCATCCTGCATCGAACGCGATGCGGTGCGGGCATAGTCGCCGTACTTGGCGCCGACCTTCTCGTCGATTAGCGCGGCGTTATCGTCGATCATCTTGGAAAGGCCGACGATCGCCTGGCTGGCGCGCGCCTTGCCGTCGACGGCATACTCGGCCGCTTTCGCGCGCGCGTCGGTGGTGAATGCGCTGGCCTTGTCCTTCGCGTCGGTCGAGCGCGACTTGCATTCGTTCGACAGCTCGCCTGCGAGCGCCTGGGCACCAGCCTTGGCTTCGTCGATCGCCTTGGCGAAGTGGTTCTTGGCGGTTTCGGAGCCGTTGTCGGCGGAAATGGTGGGGTCGACCATAGTGGTATCCTTCCTCTGGTGCCGCTCGCGCGGGTTCTGCCCATTAGGCCCTGTGCGAACAGTGTAACACAACTCGAACCTCGGTGCTGCAACGCAACTTGTCACGCGAAGTTCCCCTGCTAAGACCGCGCTCGACGAGGCGCGCGCCGCGCCCGGAGGAGGAGAACCGCACCTATGACCGCGATCATCGACATCCACGGCCGGGAAATTCTCGACAGCCGCGGCAATCCCACCGTCGAGGTGGACGTGCTGCTTGAAGATGGCAGCTTTGGCCGCGCCGCGGTTCCTTCGGGCGCCTCCACCGGAGCGCATGAGGCGGTCGAGCTGCGGGACGGGGACAAGGGGCGTTATCTGGGCAAGGGCGTCCTCAAGGCCGTCGATGCGGTCAACACCGAGATTGCGGAAGCACTCGTCGGACTGGACGCCGAGGACCAGCGCGACCTCGACCTCGCGATGATCGAGCTGGACGGCACCGAGAACAAGGCGCGCTTGGGCGCCAACGCCATCCTGGGCACGAGCCTCGCCGCCGCCAAGGCCGCCGCCAATGCGCGCGGACTGCCGCTCTATTCCTACGTCGGCGGCGTGTCCGCGCATGTCCTGCCAGTGCCGATGATGAACATCATCAACGGCGGCGAGCATGCCGACAATCCGATCGATTTCCAGGAATTCATGATCATGCCGGTCGGCGCGGACTCGCTCGCCGAAGCCGTTCGGTGGGGCGCCGAGGTGTTCCACACGCTGAAGAAGGGTCTGCACGAGAAGGGCCTCGCCACCGCGGTGGGCGATGAGGGCGGCTTTGCGCCGAACCTCGCCAGCACGCGCGACGCGCTCGACTTCATCATGGCCTCGATTGAGAAGGCCGGCTTCAAGCCCGGCACCGACATCAAGCTGGCGCTGGACTGCGCCTCGACCGAATTCTTCAAGGGCGGAAAGTACGAGATCAGCGGCGAGAGCCTGTCCCTCGATCCGATCGCCTTTGCGGACTACCTGGCCGATTTGTGCGATGCCTATCCCATCATCTCGATCGAGGACGGCATGAGCGAGGATGACTTCGAGGGGTGGAAGGCACTCACCGAGAAGGTGGGCGACAAGGTCCAGCTCGTGGGTGACGATCTCTTCGTCACCAACCCCAAGCGCCTCACCATGGGCATCGAGAAGGGCCTCGCCAACTCGCTGCTGGTCAAGGTCAACCAGATCGGCTCGCTGACCGAGACGCTTGAGGCGGTGTCGATTGCTAACCGGGCCGGCTACACCGCTGTCATGTCGCATCGCTCGGGCGAGACCGAGGACGCGACCATCGCCGACCTGGCGGTCGCGACGAACTGCGGGCAGATCAAGACCGGCTCGCTGGCCCGCTCCGATCGGCTTGCCAAGTACAACCAGCTTATCCGCATCGAGGAGGAACTGGGCAAGGCAGCGCGCTACGCCGGGCTGGGCGCCTTCGGTCGTCTCGGCGCCTGAGGCGAGGCAACTGAAGGGCGTGAAGCGGCGGGCGCCTGCAGCTCCGGGACCGTCCGGGGCTAGGCGCACCGCTTACAGCCCCTTCAGCGCACGACCCGGATTGCGGAGGATGGCGCGCCTGAGCAGAGGCGCGCCATCCTCCGGCTCCCGCGGACCGGGTGGCCGCCCTCCCATGGGGAGAGGAGGGACGGCCGCTGCGGCGCCGATCATCGGGCGGCTGCGGCGACGCCAGGAGCGTCTTCGAGCAGCACGACCGAGCGGGATGCGGAAGCAAAGTATTCCAGCATGGCGGCATAGCCCCGGGCGCTGAGCTTGACGTAGACTCGCCGGGCGTCCCCCGGGTCCGCCTCGCGCACCAGCAGGCCTTGTTTCTCGAGGATCGTGATCCACCGCAGCGCGGTGGTGGACGGCACCGCCGAGCCGATGCACGCACTCGTCACAGAGACACACCGCCGCTCCTTGGCAGCTATGAACAAGTCCAGCAGGATGTCCCAGGCCGGTTCGCCGAACAGCTCGTCCGAACGAAAGATCTTCGTTCGGCGTCGGCGGTCGTCGTACGTCTGCCGTGCCAGTTCCACCCAGATGGGATGATCCTGGCTGGCCGTCGGCTTCCCGCCGGCTCGAAGGCCGGCGGCGCCATTCAAGGATTCGAGGAGGGCAAATGGACTTTCGCCGATCTCCAGCTCCCGCGCCATGGCAAGCAGTTCGTTGGCGATACCGATCAGGCGAATGGCCTTGGCTCGGTTTCGCATCAGCTGATCCGTGCTCTCCATAGAATGGATCACCAGCCCCCGACCCCGCTTCCTTCCTGAAAAAGGTACCGGAGTTCATGATTTCGCCCCCGCCAGGGAAATCATGATCCACAAAGCTGCCGTCGCTCTGCCGACCACGCGCCAATTGTCCCCTGCGTAGGGAACCATAGGCAGTCATCCGCAGGCGCGTCTTGTTGAGCTTAGTCCGGAACGGACGCTTCGCGCTGGAGCCCAAGTTCGCGGCATAGTGCCGCGATCGCCGCGTCGAGAAGGGCAGCGGCCACGAAGGCGCCGGCGGCCTCGACTTCGGCCAACCGCAGTTCGAGGTCGGCTGCGAGCAACCCTGCGGTTCCCAAGGAGTCCACGAAACTATTCTCCCATATCGCCGGGGTGCTTGCCCGGATCGACCCCGGTTTCCAGACTTCCACTCGCGACTCGCCATATTATGGTCGAAGGATGTCTGAAGTGTTACCTCCGATTCAGAGTAGAATCGAAAGACGGGTGGCGATTACACCATCTCGGTTGGATGAAAAGGTTGAATTGCGGGACGCCGCAGAGTGAACATTCGAGAAAGATCAGACAAAGCTCGCTTTGCGTTGATGCTTATCACGCATATCTTCTTACGCAAATGTACATATAATTGCGTTATTCAAGGATATCGCAAACATCCACTGGCAGATCCAGGCGCGCGGCACCGGCAAGCTCGCGCACCTGCTCTGGGGTCGTCGCGCTGGCGATGGGGGCTGCGACGCCGGGGCGCGTGCGGAGCCAGGCGAGCGCCAGTTGCGCGGGCGTGGCGCCAAGCTGGGCGGCCACGCGGCGCAGCGCGTCGAGCTTGGCCCAGGCGCCGTCGGTGACGGCGCGATCGAGGCCACCGGACCGACCCGAGCCGGCCCAGTCCTCCGGGCTGTTGTACTTGCCCGTTAGGAAGCCAGCAGCGAGGCCATAGTACGGCATTACGGCGATATCGTCGCGCACGGCCATGTCCTGCAGCGCGCCCTCGAACTGCGAGCGCGCGACGAGGTTGTAGTGCGGCTGGATCACGGTGAAAGGTTGCGCGCCGGCCTTCCGGGCCACTGCCCGGATCCCCGACAGCCGCTCGGCCGAATAGTTGGACGCGCCCAGTTCGCGCGCGCGGCCGGTGCGGAAAGCCTCGTTATAGACGGACACCACCTCGTCCAGCGGCGTCGTCAGGTCGTCGCGGTGCGCATAGTACAGGTCGACGTAGTCGGTGCGCAGCCGTTCCAGCGAGCCTTCCAGCGCCTGCCGGACCTTCTCCGGCCGGAGTACGTTGGGGCCGCCGCCCTGGCCCGTCTTGGTGCCGATGCGCATCGCGGCACGCACGCCGCGGCTTTCCATCCAGGCACCGATGATCGCCTCGGACTCCCCGCCCTGGTTGCCGGGCACCCAGTCCGAGTAGCCTTCGGCCGTATCGATCATCCGGCCGCCCGCTTCGAAGAAGGCGTCCAGCACCGCGAAGCTGCGATCCCGGTCGATCGTCCAGCCAAAGACGTTGCCGCCCAGGACGAGCGGGATCCCGCCCAGCGCGGGATGGAGGGCAAGGCGGTCGACCGGGTTCGTTTCAGCCACCAAATCGTTCCTTCAGTTCGTGGAGCGCGATCGCGGCCCGAGCCGCTTCGCCGCCCTTGTCCTTGCGCGCCGCGTCGGCGCGTTCGAGCGCCTGTTCCTCGTTCTCGACGGTGAGGATGCCGTTGCCGATGGCGATCCCGTCCATGGTGAGCGCCATGATGCCGCGCGCGCTTTCCCCTGCGACGATCTCGAAATGGTAGGTCTCGCCGCGGATCACGACGCCGATGGCGACATAGCCGTCGTAGTCTCCAGTGGCGTCGGCAAGCGAGATGGCGGCAGGTATCTCCAGCGCGCCGGGCACGGTCACCACTTCGGCCTTGTGCCCTGCGGCCTTCAGCACCGCGCGCGCGCCGGCGATCAGCATGTCGTTGAGGTGGTCGTAGAAGCGGGCTTCGACGATCAGGAAACGGGCCATGTTCAGTTCGATCCTTCGATGTTGCCGACGATGGGACGCTCGCCGACGATGTTCAGCCCATAGCCTTCCAGCGCCACAAGGGAATGGTGCGTGTTCGTGAGCAGGATCATGTCGTGGACACCCAGCTCGGCCAGGATCTGGGCGCCGACGCCATAGTCGCGCAGTTCCTCCAGGTCAGGGCTGCCGCCGGCGCGGGCCTGCTGCTTGATCTCCATGACGCGCGACATAAGGCGGTTCATCGGCCGGTTGATGACGACGATGACGCCGGAGCCTTCCTGCGCGATCATCTTCATGGAGCGCTGCAGCAGGTCGGTACGGTCGCCGGTATCCTCGCCGAAGACGTCGGCGAAGTAGGACAGCGTGTGCATGCGCACGAGCGTCGGCTGGGTCGCGTCGATGCGGCCCTTGATGAGCGCCAGCGTCTCGTCGCCGGTGGCGCGGTTGAAGTAGGAGCGCGCCACCCAGTCCCCGCCGTGGCGCGAGTGGAAGGTGAGCTCGTTGCGCTTCTCGATCAGCCGGTCATGGCGGCGGCGGTAGGCGATCAGGTCGCGGATGGTGCCGATCTTGAGGTCGTGCATACGGGCGAAGCCGATGAGGTCGTCCATGCGCGCCATGGTGCCGTCCTCCTTCATGATCTCGCAGATCACGCCCGAGGGGTTGAGCCCGGCGAGGCGCGCGATGTCGACCGCGGCCTCGGTATGGCCGGCGCGCACCAGCACGCCGCCATCGCGGGCGCGCAGCGGGAACACGTGGCCTGGCGTGACGATGTCGTCGCGGCCCTTGGTACCGTCGATGGCGACCGAGATCGTGCGCGCGCGGTCGCCCGCCGAGATGCCCGTGGTGACGCCTTCGCGCGCCTCGATCGAGACGGTGAAGGCGGTTTCGTGGCGGGTGCCGTTGTTGCGGCTCATCAGGTCGAGGCCCAGCTGGTCCGCGCGCTGGCTGCTGAGCGACAGGCAGATCAGCCCGCGCCCGTGCGTCGCCATGAAGTTAATCGCGGCCGGCGTCGCCATCTGGGCGGGGATGATGAGATCGCCTTCGTTCTCGCGATCCTCGTCGTCGACCAGGATGAACATGCGGCCGTTGCGCGCTTCGTCGATGATCTCCTCGATCGGCACCAGCACTTCGCGGTCGTCGTTGGCGAAGAGCACGCGCTCCAGCTTGCCCAGCGTCTCTGCGGTGGGGTTCCAATCGGGTTCGGTGCAATCACGCAAGGTGTTCGCGTGGAGTCCGGCGGCACGGGCGAGGCCCGACTTGCTCATGCCGCCGTCGGCGACGAGCCTGCGGACCTTCTCGATAACGTCGCTTGCCATTGCAGTGTTCAACCTCACATCATGATGTGAGCGAGTTAGTGCAGGATCACATCACGATCAAGTGCCGCTGAAGTCGGGCGCCCGCTTCTCCAGGAAAGCCGCGACGGCTTCCGCATGGTCAGCGGTGGCGTGAGCGGTGGCCTGCATCGCCGCCGCCATCTCCAGCAGGGAGGGCAGGTCGGCGCGCCGGCCCTCCCACAGCAGCCGGCGGGTCATGCGCACGGCGTGAGGCGGGTTGGCGGCGATCCGGCGCGCGAGCGCGCGCGCCGCGTCCAGCAGTTCGGCGTCCGGCACGACGCGGCTGACCAGGCCGCAGGCCAGCGCCTCCGCAGCGTCGATGGGATCGCCCGTCAGCGCCATCTCCGCGGCTTTGGACCAGCCGATGACGCGCGGGAGCAGCCAGGATCCCCCGTCTCCCGCAATCAGGCCCAGCTTCACGAAGCTCTCGGCGAACCTGGCGCTTTCCCCCGCGATGCGCAGGTCGCACATGCAGGTGAGATCGCAGCCGGCGCCCATGGCCGCGCCGTTGACCGCCGCGATCACCGGCACCTCGAGCGCCGCGAAGGCCAGCGGCAGGCGCTGGATGCCGTGCTTGTAGTTGAGGCGGGTGGCGGCAGGCGAACCGGCGTTCAGGTTGCCGCCGGGCTTCATCTGGTTGATGTTTCCGCCCGAGGAGAAACCCTTGCCGGCGCCGGTGAGGATCGCCACGCGCGCGGCAGGATCGGCATCAAGGCGGGCGAGCGCCGCCGTCAGGGCCTCGACCATCTCCGGATCGGAAATCGGGTTGCGCAGATCCGGCCGGTTGAGCGTGAGGAGGACGATGCCGTCCTCCTCGATCTCGTAGGTCACGGCGTCGTCCATCGTCTCGTCTCCTGGCCTGGGCTCGTGGTGAGGGATGGAGCCGCGCGTGCCGGGGCACAAATCATTTTCCTACAGGTGGGCTGTCGCGATAGCCTCGGTCCATGCCCAGAGAGCGCCACCCCTCATGCCGGTTCCCGAGCGGCCTCGTCGTCCTGGCGGGCGGCTTGCGGCGCCTTGCGGTCGGCGCCGCTCGCAAGCTGGCGTGCTGCGCGATGCGGACGAGGTGCGAATTGCGCAGGGCGCGTGCCCTGCGCATCCGGAAGGTCGTGCCTGCGGCAGCGGGCGGGATGCCGTCGCCTGCCGCGCCCCGCGCCCCGGCGTCAGGCGTCCTGCTTCTTCGCCGCGCCCATCATCTTGCTGATGTCCACCTGGCCGGTGGCAAGCCCGCCCATGAAGCCGCCGTCGACCGGGAGGACGACGCCGTTGACCACGCCCGCGAGGTCGGAGTTGATGAGCACCAGCGGCCCGGCCTGCTCTTCCGGCGTGGTGTACCGGCCCAGCGGTTCGGCCGCGGCGTCGACCACCTCCTTGCCCGAGGTGGCGTGGAAGGTCGCCATCATCGGGGTCTGGGTGGGCGAGGGAAGCGAGCAGTTGATGCGAATCCCCTTCTTGATCAGCTGCGCGCCCATGAACTGGGTCCAGACGATGACCGCTTCCTTCGAGAAGGCGTAGCCTTCCGCCACCTGGTCCTGGTTGGCCTCGCACCAGTCCAGCCCGGCCTGGAAGCCCTGGGTGGCGAGCAGCTGCATGTGGACCGGGATGCGCCGGCTCCAGCCCAATCCGCCGGTGGAGGCGATCGAGACGATCGCGCCCTTGTCGCCCATCAGCGGGATGACCTGCTCGGTCAGGTGCCGGGTGCCGAGGAAGTTCACCTTCATCGTGTCCATCGGCGGGAAGCCGCCGCCGCCGGGCAGGCCGGCGCAGTTGAACAGCGCATCGACCTTGCCGCCGACGCCGCCGACGGCGCTTTCCAGGCTGGCAGGATCGCGCAGGTCGATCTGCGTGAACGAGGCCATCGGCACGGCGCTTTCCTTGAAGTCGAAGCCGTGGACTTCCGCCCCGAGAGAGACCAGCAGCTTCGCCGTGGCTTCGCCCATGCCGGAGAAGCAGCCGCTGACGATCACGCGCTTGCCCTTGTAGCCGAGAACATCACTCATACTGGTCGTCCTTCCTCTTGCGGGGCGCGGCCCGCCGATCTCCCATGTCGGGCCGTAGCTAGGCCGTTCCCCACGCCACCATCAACCGCGCCCGGGGCAAATCGCCGGCACGATGCGTCACAGCTTGGGCATCGGCGCGGAATCGTCCCGCGCGCGCTTGCCCAGCGCTTCGCGCGCCTTGGCGCGGATGAAGGCGTGAAGCTGGCGGATCTCCGCTTCGCTGAGACCGTCGAACCGAGGCATGCCGCGTTCGATCAGGGCGCCCGAGCGGAGCAGTTCGGTGAAGCTGGCAAGGTCCAGCGCGATGCCGGATTCGCGCAAGTCCGGGCCGGGGGTGCCGGTCGCCTGCAGGCCCACTCCGTGGCAGGCGGCGCAGCGCACCGAGAGCTCGCGCCCGGCGGCCACGTCCGCCTCGTCGAGCTTGAGCGCGGGATCGTCCAGCGCGGCGATCTCGAAGGAAGGCGGTTCGCCGGGCGGGAGCGTGGCCTTGGCATCCAGCGCGAAGGTGAGCAGGCGACGGGTCTGGCGCCCGTACTTCCAGCCCACGTCCATGAACTTGCCGTAAGCCGCCGTGGTCCCGCCATAGCCGACGAGGATCGAGACGAATTGCCGACCGCCCACCGCGTAGCTGATCGGCGCGCCGACGATGCCGAGTTGCGCGTCGAAGGTCCAGAGCGGCTTGCCGCTGCGGGCGTCCCACGCCTGGAACGCGCCTTGCGCGGTGCCCTGGAAGACCAGCCCACCGGCGGTGGTGAGGGTGCCGCCGTTCCAGAGGTGCGGGTGCCGCACCTCCCAGGCCTTCTTCTGCGCCACCGGGTCCCAGGCGACAAGGAAGCCGTGCCCGTCCCCTTCGCGCTCGGCGATCGGCTCCAGCCGCAGGCCCATGACGTTGAAGGCGCTTTCCGAGCCGCCATGGCGCGAGAAGCGGGCACCGATCTGCTGCACCGGGATATAGGCATAGCCCGTCAGCGGGTTGAAACTCATCGGCTGCCAGTTGTGCCCGCCCACGGTGCCCGGCCAGAGCTTGGTGAGGCCGGTCTCGTAGCGGATGTCCGGGTTCTCGATGGGGCGGCCGGTCTTGGGGTCGATCCCGCGGGCCCAGGTCACCAGCGTGGTCATGCCCGGCGTGTTCAGCAGCTTCCCGGTATCGGGATCGAGGACGTAGAAGAACCCGTTGGTCGGCGCGTGCATCAGCACCCGGCGCGGCCTGCCCTCGATCGGCAGGGTGCCCAGCACCATGTTGGGCGTGGACTTGTAGTCCCACGAATCCCGCGGGTTCTCCTGGTAGTGCCACAAGTAGCGGCCGGTATCGGCGTCGAGGGCGACGATCGAGGTGGTGTAGAGGTTGTCGCCCTTGCCCCCCGGATCGCGCTTGTCCGGATCGTAGGGGCCGGCGTTGCCGACACCGATGTAGATGCGATTGTTCGCGGCATCGAAGGTCATGCCGTTCCAGACCGTGCCGCCGCCGCCCGTGGTCTTCCAGAAGCCGTCGCCCCAGGTCTTCGCCGCTGCGACCTGCGCGGGGTCGCCGGCGTTCTGCTCGGGCGAACCGGGCGTGGTATAGAACCGCCAGAGTTGCCGGCCGGTGGCGGCATCGAACGCCGAGACGAAGCCGCGCGCGCCGAAGTCCGCGCCGCCGTTGCCGATCACCACCTTGCCGTTCATCACGCGCGGTGCGCCGGTCGAGATGTTGAGCGCGCCCTCGGGCACGCTTTCCACCACCCACAGGCTCTTGCCGGTCCGCGCGTCGAGCGCAAAGAGACGGCCGTCCAGCGCCGCCGCGAAGACGCGCGGGACACCATCGGCGCCCATCTCGTAGGCCACGCCCCGATTGGCCCCGAAGGAGAACACCATCTTCTCGGGATGGTGCTTCCAGACTTCGGGATCGTAGGTCCAGCGCACCTTCCCGGTCGCGGCGTCGACGGCGTAGACCTTGGCGTACGAGCCCGTGAAGTAGATCGTGCCGTCCACTTCAAGCGGAGTTGCCTCCAGCGTCACTTCGTCGGGCAAGTCCAGCGACCAGGCAAGGCCCAGCCGCGCCACGTTGGCGGCCTCGATCTGCGCCAGCCGGGAGAATCCGCTTTCGTCCGAAGCACCGCCGACCGCGGTCCAGTCGTCCCCGGCGCCGGCCGCCGCCGCGGCCGCCGGTCCGGCCGGTCCGGCGCCGTTTACCGCGGTGGAGCCCAGCGCCAGCGCCAGGAAGGCGAGCGCGGATGCGAAGCTGCGCATGAGTTGATGTCCTCTCCCGTCGATCTTTTCGGAGGCGAACGTATCGGCTTTTGAGCCAATGTAAATCGTAACGCCGGAGGGTCGCCACGTCCGCCGCGGCTTGCTACGGCGGGGGGGCAGCAACGGTTCTTAGGAGGAAGCCAGGTTGGCCTCGGAGGCGAAGGAAGCACGCAGGGCGGGGGCGCGGCGCCGGGGACAGGCAGACCGGCGCGCGGCGATCCTGGCCGCGGCGGCGCGGCGCTTTGCCGAGTTCGGCTTCGAGGCGACGACCGTGCGCCAGATCGCCGACGATGTGCAGATCCTGTCCGGCAGCCTCTACCATCACTTCGCCACCAAGGAGGAGATGCTGGACGACATCGTCCGCGACGCCGTGCTCGACCAGCATGCGCGCGCGCTGCGCATCGCCTCGGCCGACTGCGAGGCCGAAGTGCGGTTCGTCACCCTGATCGCGGAGGAGTTGTCGGCACTGGCCGAGCGGATCGAGGCCTATGCGATCATCTTCAACGAGCGCAAGTTCTTCCGCCGCAGCGCAGAGTTCGCCTACCTCATCAAGGCGCGCAAGGACGCCTTCGAGGCCTGGCGCTCCGTCCTCGACGACGGGGTGCGCGAGGGCGCGTTCCACGCCGGCATCGATAGCTACCTGACGATCTCGACGATCATGCGCATGCTCAACAGCGGGGCGGACTGGTATCGGCACGAGGACGGCTCGCCGCTCGACGCCATGGCCAATTACTCGCTGGAGGCGCTGACGGCGTTCTACGCGGGGTTCGTGCTCCGTTCGGTGCGGGCGGCCGGACGGACGGACGCGCCGATCCCCGGGGCCCTGCCGCGCCGCTGACCGGCCGCCGGACGGCAGCAAGGGTTCAGGAGCCGGCGCCGTCCTCGCCATCGGCCGCGCGCCGCACGGCGTCGGCGCGGTGGCGCTTGTGCCGGGAGAGCTGGTCGCTGGACGGCACCGCCTCGTCCACTAGGTCGGCCAGCACCGCCCCTCGCTCGCCGATCGGCCGTGGCGGGCCGATCGTCGTGTCGCAGAAGGTCTGCCGCTCGATCTCGGCATTGAGCAGGGCACCCAGAAGGATGCCATAGGCCGAGAGGAACAGCCACATCAGGAAGACGACGATGGCCGAAAGCGAACCGTACGTGGCGTTGTAGTCGCTGATGTAGGCGACGTAGAGCGAGAAGCCGAAAGAGACCGCGATCCACAGCAGCGTCGCCAGCAGCGAGCCGGGCACCAGCCAGCGCCACTTCGCGGGCCGCCGGTCCGGGCCGTAGCGCATGATGAGCGCGAACCCGGTGCTGCCAAGGGCGATCGCCGCGATCCAGGTCAGGACCTTGAACAGGAGCGCCGTCGCGCCGCCCAGGTATATGCCCGCCTTGGTCTGCAGCCACGCGAAGACCCCGCCCGACAACACGCCGGTAAGCGCCAGCAGGATGGCAGCCAGCGTCAACCCCCCGGTCCGCAGCGTGAGCGCGACCATGCCGCGCGTCTCGCGCTCCTCGTTGATGATGTTGAGCGCGCTCACCATGCCGCCCGCCGCCCGCATGCCGCCATAGATGGCGAACACCAGCGCGATCACGAGCGCGAGCCCGGTGACGCCCGAGTTGGTGGAGATGATGCGGATGAGCTGCTCTTCCAGCATGCGCGCGACGTCCGGCGGCACCACGTTGACGATGCTCGCCATCTGCTCGCGGACCATCGCGACATCCGCGACCAGGCCGTAGACCATGACCGTGGCGGCGATCAGCGGCGTGAGCGCCAGAAAGGTGTAGAACGCCAGACCGGCTGCCAGGAGGCCCAACTCGTGAAAGCCGATCATCACCCAGACACGCTTGAGGACCCGCATCCACCCGGCGCGCGGCATGGCCCAGGGGCTTCCCGCGTCGCCCCCCGGCGTGGCGTCCATATGCGCCTGGAGCGAGGCCGGGTCGGCGCCCTCGAAAGGGGCTGCACCGCTATTCATCACCGCCCTGTGCGCACGAGGGAACTTTCATCGTTCCAGTGCGATAGGCATCTTCAGGAGGGGCCGGGCTTGCCGGTCCGGCATAGGGGTGATTCGTCGCGTTGCTCATGTCCAGGCTAATCGACCACCCGGCGGCTTGTTCCCTGCGTGTTGGCGATGGTTGTGCGAGCGGGGCGATCGCCCTCGTGCTGGCCCTTGCCGCCGTCCCCGCCGCGGCGCAGGACGCCCCGGAAAGTGCCGCTTCCAGCACGCAGCAAAGCGATGCGGCGCCGGCGGCCAGCCCGGATGTCGGGGTCACCCTGGAAGCCGGCCGCGTGCCCGTCCCTGCGCCGCCGGCCGAGGCTGCGCTGCCGCAGGTCGATCCGATCATCCCCGACGACGAGTTCAACAGCTCGGTCCCCAACCTCGATGCCGCCAACGATCCCGAAATCGACAAGCCGCTCGAGTCCATCGAGGCCTTCGAGCGGCGGATCGCGGAGCAGCAGTCCGGAGCAAGGCCGGAGCAGGGCGAGGCGGCGCCGCTGAGCGACCCGGCGCTGGCCGATGGCGACGCGGCCGAGGAAGTCGGAGACGCGCCGGTACGCGATGCGGAGCTGACCGCGCCGCTGCCGCCGCTCGACCAGTTCGAAGTGACCCCGGTCCAGATCGCCGAGGATGAGCCGGCCGACACCAAGGAGGTGGAGGTTCGCTACCGCACCGAGCTGCGCGGCCTCGAGCTCGCCGACAAGGAGACCGACGTCGACCTCGAGGACGAATTCAACGCCGTCTCGGCGTTGCAGCGGGGTGACGGCAAGGCGGCCAACACGGCGATGATCTCCGCCCGGCTGACCGAGGACAGCCAGCTCATGGAGACGGTGCTCGCGTCCGAGGGCTGGTACAGCCCCGTCGTGCGCACCCGGATGGAGCCGGCGCAGGAAGGCGCCGAGGATCCCGCGCTCACCGCGGTGATCTCGGTGACGCCGGGCAAGCGCTACGTGTTCTCGGATATCACGGTCGACGCCGAGCCGACGGTGCCGCCCAACCTCATCGCCGACAACCTCGCGCTCAAGGTCGGGGACCCGATCGTGGCCGAGCGGGTGCAGGGGGCCGAAGCGAAGGTCGCGGTGGCGCTGCCCGAGAATGGTTACCCCTTCGTCAAGGTCGGCCAGCGCGACATCCTGCTCGACCCGGACACCGGCGAGGGCGCCTACACGCTTCCCGTCACCTTGGGACCGCGCGGGCGGTTCGGCGGCTTCACCACCGACGGCGACCTCGCCTTTGGCGCCGACCACATCCAGGTCCTCTCCCGCTTCAAGCGCGGTGAGCTCTACGACAGCCGCAAGGTGGACGACCTGCGCAAGGCGCTCGTCGCGACGAGCCTGTTCTCGACCGTCTCGGTGGAGCCGCGCCGGACCAACCAGCCGGCGGAGGACGGCACGGAGTACGTGGACCTCTATGTCAAGCAGGACGCCGGTCCGCCGCGCACGATCGCGGGATCGGTGGGCTTTGCCGCGGGCGAGGGCATCACCGCGGAAGCGAGCTGGACCCACCGCAACATGTTCCCGCCCGAAGGCGCGCTGATCGCCCACGCCATTGCCGGCACCCGCCAGCAAGGCGCGGGCGTGACCTTCCGGCGCTCGAACGCCGGCAAGCGCGACCGCACGTTCGAGATCGTGGCCGAGGCCTTCCACAACGACTACGATGCGTACAGCGCCTATACCGGCCGCCTGGCGGCGCGCATCGCCCGGGATTCGACGCCCATCTGGCAGAAGCGGTACACCTATGCCTTCGGCGTCGAGCTGCTCGGCACCGCCGAGACCGACTACGACATCGCCACCAATGATCGCAAGCGGCGCACCTACTACGTCGCCGGCGTCAACGGCCAGGTGGGCCTGGACACCTCGGACGACCTGCTGAACCCCACCAAGGGCTTCCGTGTTACGGCTCTGGTGCAGCCGGAAGCGACGATCCGCGGCGGCTTCGATCCCTACGTGCGCGCGCGGATCGACGGTTCCGCCTACTATCCGGTAAGCGACAGCCTGGTGATCGCCGGGCGCCTGCGCTTCGGCACCATCCAGGGCGCGGGCCTGTTCGACATCGCGCCCTCGCGGCGCCTCTACGCCGGCGGCGGCGGATCGGTGCGCGGCTATTCGTACCAGGGCCTGGGCGAACAGGCGCCGGACGGCAACCCCGTGGGTGGGCGCAGCCTGAACGAAGGCTCGATCGAAGCCCGCTATCGCTTCGGCAACTACGGCGTGGTGGCGTTCCTCGACGCCGGGCAGGCCTACCGTGAAACCACGCCGCAGTTCTCCAATCTTCGCTACGGCATCGGCATCGGTGGCCGCTTCTATACCAATTTCGGGCCGGTGCGCCTGGACGTCGCGACCCCGCTGGGGCGCAAGCCGGGTGAATCGCGCATCAACATCTACGTATCGATCGGGCAGGCATTCTGATGGCCGGGGAGAGCAACATCGAAGGCCCGGACGCTGCCATGGTGGCTGATCCCGCGGACGAAGCGGCGGCACGCTCCTCGCGCTGGCACCGGGCACGCGTGCGCATCGCCAAGACTGTAGCGGTGGTCCTGCTGAGCCTCGTCGCGCTGGTCGTGGCGGTGGTGCTGGGGATCAACACCGGGCCCGGGCGCCGCTTCGTGGCCGATCAGATCGCCGCGCTCGAGTTCGAGAACGGGATGCGCATTTCGGTCGCGCGGATCGACGGCTCGATCTACGGCCAGATGATCCTGCGGGGGCTCTCCGTCCGCGACCCGCGGGGAGAGTTTCTGTATTCGCCCGAGATCCGGGTGGACTGGCGCCCCTTCGCCTATCTCGAGAACCACGTCGACGTGCGCAGCGCCACGGCCCAGCGGGTCGTGCTGCGCCGCTCGCCGCAGTTCCGCGAGACGCCGCCGAGCGATGCGCCGCTGCTGCCCGATCTCGACATCGACATCGGCATGCTGCGCATCGATCGCTTCGTGGCCGAAGCCCCCGTCTCGGGCGAGCGGCGCATCGTGACCGTGTCGGGACGGGCCCACATCGCCGACGGTCGCGCCCAGATCAGCGCCAAGGGCGGCACGATCGCCGTGGCCGGGCGCGGCGGCGGGGATCGCTTCGTGGCGGTGCTCGACGCGGTGCCCGAGCGCAACCGGCTCGACATGGACGTCGACCTGCAGGCGCCGCGCGGCGGCCTGATCGCCACGCTCGCCGGTTTCACCCAGCCGGTCAGCCTGACGCTCGGCGGTAAGGGCGATTGGGCCGCCTGGAACGGCAACCTCGCCGCCAATCTCGGCGATGGCGAACTGGCGCGCCTGGCGCTGACAGCGCGCAACGGCACCTTCGGGATCAAGGGGCTGACCCGGATCGCCAAGCTCTTCACCGGGCCCACCGCCAACCTCCTGGGACCCGTCACCGACGTGGACGTGGTCGCCGCGTTTCAGGACCGGCGCGCCAAGCTGTCCGGCCGCATCTCGAGCGACGCCTTCAACCTCGTGCCGGACGGCGTGGTGGACCTCGGCGAAAACCGCTTCGACGGGCTGAGACTTGCCTTTGCCCTGCTCAAGCCCGCTGCCATCGCCGAGAACCTGAGCGGCGCCGGGCTCGCCGCGAACCTGGAGCTCGACGGTGCTTTCGCGACGCCGGGGGTGGATTACGAACTGGTCGCGCGCCGCCTGGTGATGAACGACATGGGGCTGGAGAACCTCTCCGCCCGAGGCGCGGCGACGGTCGACGCCGACCACATCATGATACCCGTCGCGGCGCGTGTCAGCCGCATCACCGGGCTCGATACGGTCGCCGGCGGCACGCTCGCCAACGTCACGCTGAATGGCGACCTGGCGATCGAAGGGCCGCGCATCCTGTCCGACAACATGCGTCTGCGCTCGGACCGCATCGATGCCGGGCTGATCCTCGTCGCCGACATGAGCAAGGGGCTCTATACCGGCGCGGTCGACGGCAGGATCGACAACTATCGCCTCGACAGCGTCGGCATCTTCAACATCCGCACCGACATGGACCTCAAGACCGAGGCGCAGGGCTTCGCGTTGCAGGGCACTGTGCGAGCGCGCTCCACCAGGCTGCTGAACGAGAGCCTGCAGACCTATCTCGGCGGGAACTTCGCCGCCTCCACGAACGTGCGCTACGGTTCGGACGGTGTCGTGCGGTTCTCCGGCCTGCGGCTGACCGCGCCCGAACTGCGCGTCACGAACGGGCAGGGGAGCTGGTCGCCCGATGGCCGTCTCGCGCTTGCCGCGAACGGCACCTCGACGCGCTACGGCGCCCTGGGCGTGCGGGTCACCGGCACCATCGAGAATCCCGACGCGCGGGTCACCGCCGAACGCCCGGGCCTGGGGATCGGCCTTGCCAACCTGAATGCGCGCATTACCGGCGCGCGCGGCGGCTATCGCCTGGATGCCAAGGCCGACACCGACTACGGCCCGCTGCGGGCCGACGTCACGCTCGGGCTGGGCGCCGCCACCACGGTGCAGATCAACAGCGCCAATCTCTCCGGCGTCGATTTCGCCGGCCGCATCGTCCAGACCCGTTCCGGTCCGTTCGCCGGGCAGCTGACGGCCAACGGCAATGGCATCGGGGGCATCGTGCGCCTCGGTGCCGAGGGCAAGTACCAGGCGGCCGACTTCAACCTGCGCGCGCAGAACGCCAACTTCGAAGGACCCGCGCGCCTCTCCATCGGGTCGGCCATCATCGACGGCCGCGCGGTGCTCTATGACCGGCCTACGGTCGTTGCCGACGCGCAGATCGCCGGCACCAGCTTCGGTTCGCTCGACCTTGCCGCGGCGCGCGTGCTGGTCGACTACCGGAACGGGCGCGGCAAGGCCAAGGGCTTGATCGAAGGCGTGAGCGGGGTGCCGTTCCGTCTGGGCATCAATGCCGACCTCCAGCCCCAACTATGGCGCGTGGCGCTTCAGGGGCGTGTTCGCGGGCTGGACGTGAAGACCAATACCCCGGCGCGGATCGTCCCCAAGGATGCGGGCTACGAGCTGCTGCCCACCGACATCGCGTTCGGTGGCGGTAGCATCAAGCTCGCGGGCACCTACGGCTCGGGCATGAAGATCCAGAGCCGCCTGGAAGGCATCGACCTGGCGCTCGCCAACGCCTTCTTCCCGGGCTACGGCATCGGCGGCAAGGCCAGCGGCAGCCTGGATTTCGAGCAGGCCAGTGCGACCGCGTTCCCCCGCGCCGATGCCCGCCTGACCCTCGACAACTTCACCCGCACCAGCTCCAGCACCGTCAGCCAGCCGGTGGACATCAACTTCGTCGGCAAGCTGCTGCCCGACGGCGGCGAGGCGCGCGCCGTCTTCCGGCGCGGCAGCACCGTCATCGGGCGCCTGGTCGCCAGCCTGCGCCCGCTCGGGCCCGGCCAGGGGTCGTGGACCACGCGGCTGCTGGAAGCGCCGCTGGGCGGAGGCATCCGCTTCAACGGTCCCGCCGACACCCTGTTCTCGTTCGCGGGCCTGTCGGGCCAGACGCTGTCCGGCCCGATCGGGCTGGCCGCCGACTTCTCGTGTCGCGTGTCCGACCCGTGCATCAACGGCGTCGTGCAGGCGCGCGACCTCGTCTACGAGAACCAGGCCTACGGCACGCGACTGACGCGGATGTCGCTGGCCGGCCGCTTCACCGGCAACTCGCTGGAGCTCACCTCGCTCAGCGCGCGGGCGGGCGAGGGCACCGTCAGCGCCAGCGGCACCGTGAGCCTCGCGGCCGACGCCGGCTACCCGATGGACCTGTCGGTCAAGCTCGACCGGGCACGGCTCGCGCGCAGCGATGCGCTCTCCGCCACCGCCACCGGCTCGCTGCGGCTCACCAAGGCGGCGGGCGAAGCGGCGCTCCTCTCGGGCGACCTGCGCCTGCCCGAGACGCGCTATGAGATCGTGCGCGAAGGCTCGGCCCAGATACCGCGGTTGACCGGCGTCCGCTTCAAGCCGCCCCGCGGCCCCAAGCGCATCACCGGCGACGAGCCGGCGCCCACCGCAGCGAGTGCCTTCGCGCTGATCCGCCTCGACCTTCGCCTACGCGCGCCCGAGAAGCTCTACGTCTCCGGCATGGGTCTCGAGTCCGAATGGAGCGCCGACTTCCGCGTCAGCGGCACCAGCGCGGCGCCGTCGATCTCGGGCGAAGTGGAGCTGGTGCGCGGTACGCTCGGCTTCGCGGGACGCTCCTTCGATCTCAGCGACGGCCTGATCTCGTTCACCGGCGGCCAGACCATCGATCCCACCGTCAAGATCACGGCGACCGAGGAGATCGAAGACGTGGAGGTCAGCGTGAACGTGACCGGCCGTGCCATGAACCCGCAGATCGACTTCTCGTCGAGCCCCAGCCTGCCGGACGACGAAGTGCTCTCGCGCATCCTGTTCGGCAGCTCGATCGCGAACCTGTCGGCGATCCAGGCGGTGCAGCTGGCCTCGTCGCTCAACTCGCTGCGGGGCTCCGGTGGCGGGCTCAACCCGCTCGGTAAGCTGCGCTCCGCCGCGGGCATCGACCGCCTGCGCATCCTCGGCCCGGACGACGAGACCGGCCGCGGCACCGCGCTTGCGGCCGGGCAGTACCTGACTGACGACATCTACGTCGAACTGATCACCGACGCCCGCGGGTTCACGGCGACCCAGCTCGAAGTCAGCCTGACCAAATGGCTTTCGGTGCTGAGCCAGGCCGGCGGTTCGGGCGTGAACAGCCTCAACGTGCGCATCAGGAAGGACTACTGATGCGCTGCGCGGTGGCGCTCGGGGCCCTGCTGGTCCTCCTCTCCGGCTGCAAGCGCGAGCCCACTTTCGAGGAACGCTACGAAGCCGCCAACCACACCGTGGTGGAGCGCGCCAAGCAGATCGACGCCCAGATCGCGGGCACCGGGGCGCCCCCTGCAGACTCCGCGCTGCAGGGCGATGCACAGGCGGCTCCCTAACCTCGGGTTTACCTGTCGGCGCTAGGTATCTTTGCCTGTGGCGAGCGGGGAACGGCAATGTGGGACCAGGGTAACGGCGATCGGCTGAGCCAGCGGCGGACCGTGCTCCTGCAGGCGCGTTGCCGCAAGTCGAGCTGGTACGTGTTCCCCGTCGAGCTGGGCGACATCTCGGAAGGGGGCTGCTCGATCGTCGGGTGTTCCGAGGCGTTCGCCGCCGGCGAGCGCATCCAGCTGCGCATGGCCAACCTGAAGCCGATCGAAGCCGAGGTCCGGTGGGTCCGCCGCGACCGCGTGGGCGTGGAGTTCCGTGCCGCGCTCAAGCGCAGCGTACTAGCCGACCTGGGCGGAGCCTACGGCCTTCCGGTCCGTGCCTGATGCTATATTGAGTGGGGGGTGGTGGACGCACTTGGGCTCGAACCAAGGACCCGCTGATTAAGAGAAATTGGATTCGGCGTCTCACGGCGGAATATGGGGTAACCTAGGGGCACATCGCGTAACCTACGAAGTATATGATTTCTCTTTATTTTTTTACATTTCTCCGCCAGTATCCTGAGCAAGCTCAAATCGGGCATCACTTCCGATTTGCTGCACAGTTTGCTGCACACTTGAGGCTGCTATGGCTACCAAAAAATTCTCTGATCCGTGGCTCCGTGGGCTGAAGGCCGCTGAGCCTGGGATTCGCGACGAGTGGATGGACGAAATCGAGGCGGGGTTGATCGTTCGCATTAACCCGAAGCGCCGGGTGTCGTTTCTTCTCATGGCGCGATTTCCAGGAGGTGATGGCACAACTGGGCACGCCAGCCGGCGTGTTCTCGGAGATTACTGCCCGGCTGACGCGAAGGACCGGGTGTACGTTGTCGCTAAGGGTGTTTCTCGCCTTACACTAGACGCCGCCCGCCAGAAGGCGCGGGAATGGAAAGCAATGATCGCCGAGGGAGTGGATCCCGGCAAGCCTGAACCTGAGGCTGAGCCGGAAGTTGAAGCAGACACCATCGCGTCGGTGTTCGCCGAGTATTTAAAGCGCCACGTAATGAAAGAGGGGCAGAAAGACGGTCGCGGCAAGCCACTCGCGCCGTTGCGGTCCGCCAGCGAAATCCAACGGATATTCGACCACTACATCTTCGCCGATCTCGACGGCAATGAGCGGTGGCGCGACCGTCTGATCGCATCCATTGCCCGGCGTGATGTGACTAAACTGCTCGACACGATCCAGGATGCGAGCGGTGCAACGCAATCAGACGCGGTGCTCGCTCAGCTTAGCGCAATGTTCAATTGGCACGCCGCGCGCGATGACGATTTCGTCTCCCCGATCGTGCGGGGGATGAAACGCACCAAATCTTCCGAGCGGAAGCGCAAACGTATCCTCAGCGATGAGGAAATACGAATTTTCTGGCGGGCTTGCGAGACCCAAGGCACGTTCGGCGCGTTCTGTCAGTCATTGCTCCTGACGCTCCAGCGACGTGAGAAATTGAGACTTATGCATCGGGACTTCCTCACGCCTGATGGTTTGTGGGCGATTCCGACCGAAGATCGGGAGAAGGGCAACGCCGAGTATATCCGGTTGCCTCCCATGGTTATGCAGATCGTTCGCAAGCAGCCCGCCAGTCCGAGCGCTCCCTATGTTTTCCAGGGACGCTTGAAAGGGCCGATTAACGGCTTCACCAAGGACAAGGCGGCGCTTGATGCGAAGATGGAGGAGCTTGCTGGCCATCCGATTCCGCATTGGGTGTTGCACGATTTGCGTCGCACCGGAAAAACACTGATGATCCGATCTGGCGTCTCGCCGCACGTCTCCGAGCGGGTGATGGGACATGTTATTCCCGGCGTGGAAGGGGTCTATGATCAGTATGAGTATCTGGCCGAAAAGACGGCCGCCCTTCGAAAGCTGGCGACGCTGGTGGCGCGGATTCTTAATCCCAAAGACAATGTCGTTTCCATGAAGCCGCCGGTGCGATCCAGATCGCGCACTGAGAAAGCAGGCTCGGATAGAGCAGCCGCGCTTTAGCCCATGCCTATCGTGTGCCGAACCGGATTTTCAGGGCACCATAGGTATCAGAGAGGAAATAAACCGCTGCTTTTTCAACAACCCGAATACCCTCCAATCCCCTAAGTGGGCCTCCTACAGTGACAAGGCACCCACTACGATTGTCCTGCGAGCAGACAGCCTGTCGAGATCACGATCGCTCTTGAGCGGCTTCCTCTGGATCGTCGCATACTGGGCAGCGTGTCCGTCTGCGCGCGCAGCACCGTGCCCAAAAAGTACCGTTTTGTTAACCACTTCTGCGTCTCGGGCTCCCCTCATAACGGCGAATTGCCGAACTCGGCATTTCAGGCATGATGCCCTCGGAACATTCCGTTCCGACCAGTGGGGGGCGAGCAAGATCGGGACATCGGCGCGGCACGCCGATGATACCCAAGTGGGACGGAGAGCGATGCCCATGAAACAGGATGCTCATATTGAACCCATGCTGGACGGGCACGGCCGCCCGGCGGTTTTCGCGCCACTCTGCAAGTCGATGATCAGCGCCAGAGCGGCATCGACGCGAGCCTTCGGCTCACTCTGCTCAGATCCAGGGGGTGAAATGCTTCTCGACCTCTATTGGCGTGAAAGCCAGGGACTGAGGACATCACTGACGAGCTTATGGCTCGCATCAAAAGCGTCGGAGATGACGGGCCGTCGCTGCTTGGCGGTGATGGAGGAGCAAGGTATCGTCGAGCGAATGCCCGATCCGTCCGATGGACGCCGGGTCAATGTCCGATTCACGCCGGAAGGCCGTAAAAAGATGGAGGCCTGTTTCAGCGCCCTTCTGCTCGGCTACGCGGAAACCTGTCAGGATTGCGCCAACCATTGCAGCCGAGCGTCGATTTCGGGCGACGCCGGGGATGCGAATGCAGTCCCATTCTGCATTCAGGCCTATTCTCCCGTTCGTCAAAGGTCGCATGTCGCAGGATCGGCGGAGTGTCCGAGCCGGCTCAGAGGCTGATGCCGCCCGCTAGTTTGTCGACTTTGGCTTAACATTGGCGCGGTTCAATTCGAGAAGAAACCAATCTCGAAACTTACCCATATATTCTCCGGTATCCGCGACAATCTGCGCCACCAGCTCCTCACTCAGATCGTCCTTTTTCAGATCGAGATCGCGAAGGGCGCACGCCGCCATATGGCGCTGAAAGACGTATATCGCGTTACGGAGATATCCGCGCACGATTGTCTCAATCGCTCGTTCATCGCCTTTGGCGGCATGGATGAGCTTTTCTATGGCTACAACCGTAGGATTTGGCTCATCAACCGTCTGCTGCATTTCCGGGCTCAACTTCCTTTCCAGATTGGCCATAAATTACTCCGGATCGCTTGCTCAGGGCATGTCGGAATATTCGCACGGGCATACCAGGCGGACAAGCTCTAGCTGCGGCGAACTCCCGCCGCACTTCCTTCCGCAGTATCAACATCGAAACGCTGATCATCGTTGTGGAAGGGAAGAGGGGTGTGGGCTGGAGGATAGCCTTCAGCTGGAGAATTTCTCATGGCCCTTTCGCGGACCAGCGCCGATCCCCGCTTGCATGCGGCCGCCGCCAGCATCGTCAAATCCTTGGGCGGCGAATGGAAGCCATCGGGCGCAATGTGCCGGTGCCCCGCCCATGACGATCCTCGCCCGAGCCTATCCGTCCGGGTCGGTGAACGCGGCATCCTGTTCAAATGCTTCGCGGGCTGCTCGACGCTCGACGTCATTCGCGCGCTTCGCGGCGACCGGCACCGCATCCCTTCGAGCGAAGGCGGTTGCACCATACCCGTTGGGCGGGAGCGCCAGATCTTGGGGCGTATTCGCGGGCTCTGGAAGGAGGCCGCCGCGCTCACCGATACTCCGGCAGCGACTTACCTAGCGCAGCGGGGGTTCACTGGTCCGCATCCCTCGCTCCGCTATCATGACCGGGTGCCATACGGGCGTGGGGATGCCGTAAGTTATCGTCCCGCGCTGCTTGCCGCCGTCGAATGCGATACAGGCGTTGTAGCCCTAGAACGGCTGTTCCTCGATTCTCGCACTGGTGTGCCGGTCGCCGATCTCGATCCCCCGAAACTGCTGCTGGGCCGCCCTCTCGGCGGCGCGGTTCGCTTCGGGACCGCAACGTCCGTGCTCGCCCTCGCTGAGGGGTGGGAGACGGCATGGTCCGCGCATCTTCGGCTGGGCATTCCGGTTTGGGCCGCGCTGGGGTCCGATCGCTTGCCGCTCGTCACCGTTCCCGAGCGGGTCGAGCATCTCATTCTCCTCCCCGACGATGATCCGCCGGGCGGCCGTTGCGCACGGCGGGCCGCCCAAGCGCACGCACGGCCCGGCCTCATGATCGAGACCAGATACCCCGGCGGCGGCTTCAACGACTGGAACGATCTGCATCGCGCAGAAGGGAGAGGGAGGAGTGTGGTTGGGGCAGGCGGCCTGACGGTCAGCTGCCTTCCGCACATCCAGGCACGCGCGGCGAATTGGACGCCGAGGCGGCCCTGACCAGCCGCCACATTCGAAAAGGAGACGAGCCTTGACCTCGCCACATCCGAGCTACCCCGCCACGCTCCCGCTTTCAAGAATCGTGAAGGGCGACAATCCCCGGCGCTATTTCGACCGGAAAAAGCACGAGGAAATGGTCGCCTCGATCCGGCTGCGCGGCATTATCCAGCCGATTTTGCTTCGCCCGAGAGCCGACGTCTTCGCCATCGTCTGTGGCGAGCGCCGTTACCGGGCGGGGCTGGAGGTCTACGGCGCCGATGGCGAAGTGCCGGTGATCATCCGCGAGATGACGGACCAGGAAGCGCTCGACGCCGCGATCGCCGAGAACGACGATCGTGACGATCCTTCCGAGACCGAGCAGGCGGATGCCGCTGTCCGCTATCTCGCCGCATGCAATGGCGACCGGGCCGAGGCCATGCGCCGGCTCGGATGGTCCCGCGACAAGTTCGATCGCCGCCTCGCGCTCGCCAATCTCTCGGAGGTGGTCAAGACCGCGCTCGACGAACGCCGGATCAAGCTCGGCCACGCCGAACTGCTCGCCGCAGTTCCCGGCGACAAGCAGGACAAGGCCCTCGAAACGATCCTGAAAGCCGGGCTCGACGTGAACAAGACGCGCGAACTGCTGATGCGCGTCACGCAGAACCTCGGCAGCGCGTGCTTCGACAAGAGCGAATGCACCACCTGCCCGTTCAACTCGGCCACGCAGCGCGCGCTTTTCGAAACCCATGTCGATGATGGCTATTGCACCAACGCAGCGTGCTTTGAACTCAAGACCGAAGCCGCCGAGGTGATCCGTTTCGAGCAGGAAGAACGCGCCGCGAAGGCAGCACGGGCCGCGGCCCCGCCTCCCGTCGAGACGATCGAAGGTGACGAAGACGATGATGTGATCGAGGACACCACGCCATCGGCCGACGCTCAACCGCGTTCCGAAGCTACCAGCTTGAACCTGGATGGCGCCGGTACGCGCGCCGCGACGCCCGCCGCCCCGGTCAAACCCGCAACCAGCGCCAGTGCCGCGGACAAGCCAGCCGTCACCGCTAGGTCGATCGCGGCCCGCACCACCGAGCTTCGCGAGGCGATGTGGCGAACCGCGCTTGCCCGAGCGCTCGCCGGCAATGCTGAGCAGGCTCGCACGACCATCCTTGTCGCGGCGATGTCGGGCACGCTCTCGCAGATCAAGTCCGATACGCTGACATCGCGCGCCGGCCTGCTGGTCGGCCCCGCGTTTCCGGACCTCGAATACAGCGCCCAGATCGCCGCGATCCGCACGCTGCCGGACGCCCGCGCGGTGAACGTGCTGTCCGTCATCGGCGCCGCCTACGCCAAGGATGTGGTCAGTTTCGGCCATGTCGCCGATCTCGCCAGGATGTTCGAGGTCGACCTTCGGCCAAGCTGGCAGGTCGATCAGTCGTTTCTCGAGCGATACACGAAGGGCGAGCTCAAATTCATCGCCCAGGAATGCGGCCTTATCGCACATGTAGGCGAGAAGCGGTTCGCGAAGATGCTCGCCTCAAAGAAGCCCGAGCTTGTTACCAGCATGCTCAATCGGATCGGCTTCGATTGGGCCGGGCGCCTGCCGAGCGCCATGACCCTCGACGGCACTTATGGTGCGCCCCCGGACCGCGTTGCCCACCAGGCCGAAGCGCCGATTGCGGAACTCGCTGCCTGACCGGCTTCCCCACACTCCCAGACAAAGGATACCGACATGCTTGTTACAAGCCTGCTCCCGCTGCTCGTCCGCTATTCGCTTGGCCTCGACATGGTCGCCGGACCCGACGAGACCGTCACCCTGACCATCATTCCGCGCAAGGCGGACCCCAAGTCTGCCGCGCTCGACGCCAGCGAGACCCGGCCGATCTCGATCACGGCCAGCGCCGCGGAGATCGATGCCGAATTGGCGCGCGGCGCGAACGGCGCGCTCGGCCAGCTTATCGCGACGCGCAGGACGCTCGCGGACCAGATCGCAGAACAGCGGCAGGCGGACGAGGACGCCAGGGCCGCCGCGGCGGAAGCTGCGAAGGCAAAGGCCGCCAAGGCCGCGGCGACAAAGCCGCCCGCGCCGACCAGCCCGCCGAAGATCGAGACGCCGACCAGCCCCCCGGCTGACGCCAAGGCGGATGAACCCGCCACCCTGTTCTGAGCCGAGCCGCTCGACCCGTTCCATCATCACCAACCCGGAGATCTCATATGCAGGTCAATCAACTCACGCGCGCCTATCGCTACGACGGCATCGACCTTCCGGTGCCGCCGCATCTCGCGGGCGACCCGGATGCCCTGCGCGCCTATCACGCCACCCTCTACCCGGCGATAACAAACGCCGAGATGATCGACGCCGGCGTTTCGGGGACGGCGCACGTGACCGAATATCGCCGCGCGATCGGCACCAAGGGCTGACCCATGCCGCACCCCAAACGCGCGGCTATCCCGGCCGCACCCCGCAAAAGCCTCATCGAATGGATCGAGAACGATGGCAACCCGGCCGATATCTCCCAGCCTGCCTGCAGTAGCCAGGCCACGACGCTCCATACGCGGATCGTCGCCGACCCCTATGACGGAACCCGCGAAACCCCGGAACCGCTTGGATGCCCGTCCGGTTTGCCCCTCCCGCCGCTCGGCTGACCTTGCCGGGCGCGCCGTCGCGATCTCGGCGGATGTCCCCGCGATATTCGATGCGCCGCTGCCGGCACATCACAAGCTGATCGGCCGCTGGGTCGCTGCGCGGGAAACGTCGTCGGAACTGTACACGCGCCCATCGGCCCGTCGGCATATCGAAGAAATTTTCAACGCCGCCGTGCTCGAGATCCTCGATCCCATTGAAATCGCCGATTTCAGGGTCGCCGCCATTCTCAATGAGGAGGACGGTTCACCGGCAATCGCCGTCATCTGCCAAAGCCTGGGCCAGATCGACCTTAGATGGATCGAGACCGGCGATGCTCCCATTCCCTGGCGCGCGGCCGTCTACAGGGCGCTCGAGCAGTGTCTTGGCCGGGTCCTTCCGATCTTCGGTTACGAGGATCTCTTCAACGAAATCTCGATGTATTATTGGGATGGCGAGATTGACGACGAAGGCGCACGCGAAAGCCTGATAGCCTATCACGGTGCGGACGCCGACGAGCTCAACGAACTCACGCTGCCGTCCGAAATGAACGCGCGTCGGCCCGAATGGATGGTCAAGGAAAATGCGGCGCCATCAGCGCAGCTCCCGCCCGGCCTGCGGCGGAAACTGAAGAGATTTCACGCCGCGCACAAAGCCGTCACTACTTTCCGGCTAGAGCGCCGCGCCTGGGACTTAGATCTCCAGGTCGCCTGCGATTACATTCCCGGCATCGAGGAATGCTCCTCCCTCCCACCACTCACGCTCGTTCCCTTCGATCAATTCGCGCGCGAACTCGACGATGTCGCCCGCAACGGCATGGAAATGGGCTTCATGGAAGTGGCCGGGCTCTGCCCGCTTCGGCACGCAAACCACATCGACGACTGGTTCGCGTCGCTGCGGCTCGGCGCGGAATTCCTGCTCGCAGCGCAAGAGCTGATCCAGCTCGATCCAACCCAGCTTTGAGGTGACCAATGTCCGAACATTCAACCCAGTTCGAAGCCGCTGGCGGCGGCCTGGTCCTGAGGGGCGCGATCCTGCTCTATCGGAGCGAAGGTCCGCGCAATTTCAGCTCTTATGGTGCCCACCGCGGGGATGCAGCGGCGTTCGCCAGCATGCACACCGTCGAGCATGACGAGGAGGGCGGGCCGACGATTGCGGCGGGCGTCCCCTTATCGCGCGCACATCTGCGGCAATGGACCGAAGCCCTCGGGCGGACAGTCCGACCCGAACTCTTGCCCGAAAACATACTGGTCGCTCACCCCGACATGCTTGTCTGGTGGGTTCCCGAACAGGTGCGCCCCGCCTATTTCAACCTGTCGACGCGTTTGGCGGGGCTTCAGGTCCTGACGGAACGAACGGTCGTGCCGGTGCCCTATCCCGCACATCTGTTCATCGCCACCCGGTCGCGCCTCGGAGTCTACGCGCTGCCCGTGAACGAGCGTCCGACCGCCGACACGCGCGTGCTGCACTCACCGATCCTCAACGTCTTCGTCAATGGATCGCTTTGCTGGGGCAATATCCCGACACCGCGCGCGCTCGCCATTTCGTCCATCCCCCAGTTCGAGCGGGCGGTGTTCGACAGTTGGTCGACGCACCCCAATCCGGGACAGGAGTTCACCATCAGCGGCAAGGGCGGCCTCGTCCGGCTCTGGGATGATCTTGCCGCCCGCCGCGCGAAGCGCTTTCCGATCAAGCGCCTCAAGCCCTTTGGCGCCGGTGCCAGGCAGGGGCGGCGCTCATCGACCGAGCCAATAACCCTTGGCAGGATCATCGGAGGCGCGAAATGACCGCCTTGCTCGCCGACGATCCCACGGCGGCCGCGCTCCTTGCCGATGTGCCCTGCTATCCGGTCCCGCTGCATGGAGGATCGCCGGCGCTCGACGCACTTCGCGCCGCTCGCGTCGGGCGCGGCCTCGCCGTGGGGACGGATGGCGTCCTCCTGATCCTGCGCCGTCCATGGCTCGCGCTCGACATTCCCGTCACGCGGCCGATCGCCGCGCACCTTCCTTATGGCAGCGTCGGCGGCTCAAAGGCAGACCTGCGCTGCGGGTTCATCCCCGCGGGATTCCTCACATCTGTCCTCGACTCACTGCGCGCCGCCCTGCCCATTGAGGCCGCGGCTTTCGTTCTCTGGAACGAGGCGACGCGGGAGTTCGCCGTCGAGTTCCCCGTCATCGACGAGGCCACGCCCTCGCGCCTTGTCTATCGCATGCCGGTCCTGCCGCCCGATTGGCACATGATCTGCGATATCCACAGTCACGGCACCGGGCCAGCCTTCTTCAGCGCCACCGACGATGCCGACGACGCGCATGCGACGAAGATATCGCTCGTGTTCGGCCGATTGGACCAGCCCGACGGCCCCACAAGAGCGTCGCGCCTCTGCGCCGGCGGCATGTTCCTGCCGCTGCCGCGCAGCCCATTTGCAGGAGACCATCATGCCGCCTGACACCAGCGCCCGCCACTATCTTCCGGCCGCATTCGGCGACCGCACGCTCAAGGTTCTGCTCATAGGCTGCGGCGGCAACGGCGCGCAGATGCTTATGGGACTCGCCTCGCTCGACATGGCGCTGCGCGAGATCTCCTCGCGATCGTTGCATGTCACCGTGGTCGATGACGATATCGTCACCGAGGCCAATCTCGGCCGACAGCCCTTCTTT
This sequence comes from Novosphingobium soli, assembly GCF_042432915.1. Lineage (NCBI taxonomy): Bacteria > Pseudomonadati > Pseudomonadota > Alphaproteobacteria > Sphingomonadales > Sphingomonadaceae > Novosphingobium > Novosphingobium soli. The sequence continues at coordinate 344,790 of NZ_JBHLWK010000006.1, read as the reverse complement.
CGCTGCGACCTCGGCAATTCAAAGGCGCGGACGCTCATCGAGCGGATCAACCTTGCCCATGGCCTCGCCTGGAAGGCGGTTCACGGACGTGCGCCCGGCAAGGTTGGCGTCGACGGCGCCGATATCCTCATCACCTGCGTCGACACCGCCTCGGCCCGCCGTGCGATCGGCGCGGCGCTTGCCGAAGAACGGAACAGCCCCGCCTACTGGATGGACCTCGGCAATCGCGCGCGCGACGGACAATTTCTCATCGGCTGTCCAGGCCGGGCCGGGGCCAAGGATCGCCGACGCCTTCCAACGGTGCTCGAATATTTCCCCGAACTCGCCGACGACAGCGTGCCCGACGACGATGCGCCATCCTGCTCGGTGGCCGAGGCGCTCGAACGACAGTCGCTGTTCGTCAACCGAGTCATGGCGAGCCACGCCCTCGCGCTGCTGTTCGATCTGCTCGGCCGCGGCTCCATCGGACATGCGGGTGGATTCATCAATCTCGCGAGCGGCCAGGCCGTTCCGATCCCGCTGCCGCAGGGCAGCATGAACGAGGCCCAGGAAGGACAAGGCGCATGACCTCGATCACCCAGAATCAGTGGACGCTTCACTATACGATTGGCCGCGTCCTCGCCGCCAAAGTCAAACCGGGTGACGTGGTTCTCATGCCCGGCGGGCGCGGCGACCTGATCGTGCTTGGCGGGCGCGCGCCGCTCCGCGCCAACGATCGCGGCAGCGTCACTGTCCGCGACGCCCTTGCCGAGCGCAGCGACGGGTTTGAGACGCGTCCCGGTGCGGTGGGCATGGTCTGGATAAGCGCCGCCGGTGGCTGGTCGGAGCTGCCGGCATGACCGAGCGATCCCCCAGTTACAACGCCGAGGCGGTGCAACAGCAAATCGAGCGCGATCGACGCCGTCAGAAGATCAGCAAGAAAGAGGAACGGCTGATCCATGCACTGCTGAAGGGCCGGGACAAGTGATGGATCGCTTGCCCATGACATGAGGCCCGCGACCCCTTCGCTTCAGCGGAGAGTGTGATCGACAAGCTCCAGAAACTGCACCCCCTGCAGGGCGAGATGAGCCCCGATCTCATAATCCCGGAAACTCTCCGGGCGCTGAAACACGATCGCGAAACCGCGATTCTCAGCTCTCATATCCGCAGCCACGCGCGCGACGTCGCGCCGATCATGTGCGTGGGTTTCATCAATGGCGAACAACCCGGGTGGAACATCTCCGGGGGGAATCGGCGCGTCGCGGCGTGATCCCGACCGGGAGTTATCGATGATCCGAAGCGGCGCCATCCGTTCCAGAAAACAGGTCTTCCCCGAACGCGTCGGCCCAATGAGGACGAGGATTCCGCCACGCTCCATAAAGTCACGCAACGACCGATGGAGTTCCAGCCAGTCGCGGCTGTCCTGCTTATGGCCGGGCGCTGCGACGCTATGCCATCGCCAATAGCTGAACGGAACCGGCTCGGTCCTGCTTTCCTTCCAGGCATCATATACATGCGCGACGGTCAGGTTGCTCACATAGGATTGGAAGCGATCAATCGCCTCTGGCGTGCCGCCGTACTCGGCCAGCCATGGCGGTGGCGGCTCTAGCATGTGCGATGCCTCATTCAGAATCCTGTCCGCCATACTCGTGCTTCCATTCGTTTGCTTGCTCCAATTCATCACCGAGCCCGCCGTCCCATCGGCCGCGAGTCTGGCGCCAACAACAATAGTTCAAGAACATCTCATGGCGCTCTTCGAATAGCCAATGCGCCCAGCTTACACGCAAGACATCTTCCGACATATCGCCGAACGCGCCGCCGATTGCCAAGTCTCCCCAATGGGACAGCTCTGGATAGAGTCCACGCAATTTTTTGATCTCTGCACGGGTATCATCTCCCCATTCGCCGGGATCGGCTTGGTGGCCGCTTGCCACAAAAGTCGATGCTTCAAAAACAAACTGCGTCACCGCTTCATCCTCACCGTGCAAGTCGCGAGTTCTTTCGATCCCCACCCAGTATAGACCGATCTCTTGGTCGGGCGAAGGGAAGGAGGATGAGGGAAGGCGCTCCGTTTGGTGGAGCAGTCTGGAGCTTCCCCCATGAAAATCGAACTACGGCGCATCTCCTACAATGCCGCGCTTTCGCAGGAAACCGCCGCTTTTGCCGCCGAGGTCTGGATCGACGGCGAGCTTGCTTTCCACGCGCGCAACCAGGGAACGGGCGGGGCGGACTTCTATCGTCAGGTCGGCCGATGGACCGAAGCCGAAGTCAATGCCTGGCTCACGGCCAATAGACTCCCGCGTAGCCTTGGCGACGACCTCGCCTGCGATCATGATCTCGAGATCGAGGTAAGCGACCTTCTTCTTCGGGCCGTAGAGGGGAAACGCCTCAAACGCCTTCTCCGCACCAATCTGATTGCGATCGAACATGATCAAATCCTGCAATATCCGCTGCGCAAGCGGCCACTCGCGATCGTCGCCCGCGCCGTGCGCGCCACCAATCCCGACGCCGTGATCGTCAATGACGCCGGCGACGATGTGTTCGCGCGCGCCCTGGACGTGCTGCTCGCCAGCCGCTGATAAGCGAGATCGGAAATCGTGAATGACCGATGTATTCGATCCCGCCGATGCGGGATGCTGGATGGCGCACGGCCGTCCGGCCCACCATGCGCATGCGCTCGCCGACGCCTGGCGTCGGTTTCCCGACCTGCCGAACGACGCGCCGCTGGAGGCCCGCATGGCGCGGGGCCGTGAACGCGTTGCCGTGCTGCGCCCCCTCATGGAGGCGATTGGATTGGAAACCGAGCGCCACCGAGTTGCCGCGAACTTCGCCTGCATCGAACGCCAGATCGCCGATGGCAGTACCGACAGCCGCCACGTCTTCATCCTCCATGCTCGCGACGTTCGTGGCTATGACTGGGACGCGTCGGTCGCCTATGCCGATGGCAGGTATGCGGCGATCGCGGGTTGGCCAGCGCGTCCACCGTCCCCCTACCGAGCAGGGGAACAGGATGTTCGCCCCCCGGCTTACCACCAAGGGTTCCTGGATGGCGGTGGGCAGCCCGATGACCTCTTCGATGTCGCCCGACGATCATTCGCGGCCACATCGTCCGAGATCGCTCGTCCTGACAACCCGCGCGCCGCACGGCCGCTTCCCAGCCATTGGCCAAACCCGACCGATACCCCGGCGCCCGTGTCATGGCATCGCCGCCTGCTCCTGCTCGGCGCTTCGGAACATGAGACAGGCGCGATCGGCATCCTCGCTATGCTGAGCGGACGGCCCGGACATGAGGCTGCGGCCCAATATGTCATCAGCGCCGAAACCGGGCTGCATCCGCTATCCGGCTTGTCGGCCCCGCCAGCCGGCGATGGCGCCGCGCTCCGCCAGATCCTGCGCCAGGGCGACTATACGGACATCCTGATCGTCGCCAACGATGCAGAGCTCGACCGTCTCGATGCCGACGCCGATATCCTGCCGCTCGCGCGAACGATGGAGCGGACCCGCAATTCGGTGCTCCAGCAGCGCGCGCAGTTCCGGCTCTGGCTCGCCCGTGGTCGCGCACCCGGCGACCAGTTTGCCGCCGGCCATATCCGTTGGTCCAAAATGGCGGCCGGGCTTTCCGGACGACTCGGGGATTTCACTGCCCGCTATGCGGGTCCGGCGCGGCCTCGCGGCCACCGCCTTGTGGTCGAGGATGCGAGCGGCGAGCTCGCCCATGGCTATCGCACGCCGTTCGGCGAGAAACTCCATCCCGAGATCGTGATCGGCAACAAGGCGCATGCCCGAACCGCGATGGCCGACCTGCTCCGGCAATATGCGGCTTCGCTTCGCCTGGGCTGATCCCGCATTTCCGGCCCGGCGGGACATACACGCAGATGCCACCTGTCGAGCAGACGCGTCGTGGATGGGAAGGGGGAGGAGGATTGGCGGTATTTTCGACGAAGGACTTCCGCCAATGAACTCTGCCCTTGCCAACGAGCTTGACGCCCGAGCCGCCGAAGGCCGGCATCCGGTCACTCTCAGCCAAATCAAGCAGTAGTTGCGCGATCTGGGATACGCCCTCGATCGCACCCTCGACTGCCGCTCAATCGCCCGCATCATGACGGGCCCCCGCGCCGGACAAACCTACCCCAGTCTCTCGACGGGGATCAAGGAAGCGGACACCGGACGTAGCGCTTTCCACGTCGATGCCCGCCGCGACACCAAATTCCGGATGCTTCAGGAGCTTCGGTTTGATGTCGGCCTCTATACCGTCCTCAAAGGGGCGATCCTGGACCTCTGATCGAAGCCGCCCGGCCACCCATCGATCACGGCGCCAGGCCTTCAGCCAACCCATCCCCGCCGCGCGCGAAACACGCCCGCTGAGCCGACGCTCGGCGTGAGGCCGCCGACCCCCTGACATCCGAACGGGCCACCGCACCGCGCCCGCAAGACCACGAAAAAGGAAGCATTCCATGCGAAACAGTGCATCCGCGCTGGCTCTCCAACTCTGCCTCGACTTCGACCAGCCGGTCGCACCCGCCAAGCCAGTCGCCCCCGTCGATCCGGAGCCGACGCTCTTTACGGCAACCATCGTCGATGCCGCACAACCGGCGCGCGAGGCAGCCACCGATTTCTCCTTCGCCGCGGGTAGAACCCTGTCACCGTCTTGGAAGGATCGCGCACGCGACAATGTCGAGGCGATCAGGCTGCTGAACCTGCTCGACCGCAAGGGGCGGTCCGCATCACCGGCGGAGCAGGAAGCCATTTCCAGGTTCATCGGTTTCGGCGCGTCGGAACTTGCCAACAACATGTTCGCCAGTCGGCCGGGTGAATATCGCGAGGGCTGGGAGGAACTGGGACGGAGCCTGGTCGAGGAAACGACCCCGGTCGAACTCCAGTCGCTCAAACGCGCGACGCAATATGCGCATTACACCCCCGAATACATCATCCGCGCCATGTGGGACGCCGCCCGGATCCTCGGCTTCACCGGCGGGCAGGTGCTCGAGCCGGGATGCGGCAGCGGCCTCTTCATGGGGCTGCGGCCGGATGCACTGTCGCAGGACACGCTGTTCGTGGGCATCGAGAACGATCCCGTCACCGCCCGGGTCGCAAAAGCGCTGTATCCGGGCCAGGTCATCCGCTGCGTCGATTTCGACAAGGCGCCGCTGCCCGCCGACTTCGACCTTGCCATCGGCAATCCGCCCTTCTCGAACCTCACCATCCAGAACCGGACCGAGCTCGGCAAGCTCGGCCTGTCACTTCACGACTATTTCATCGCCAAATCGCTCGAGCATCTGCGTCCCGGCGGCATCGCCCTGTTCGTGACCTCGCGCTATTCGCTCGACAAGAGCGATCCTAGGGCTCGCCACCATATCGACGGCATTGCCGATTTCCTCGGCGCGGTGCGCCTTCCGGGCAAGGCGATGCGGCAAGAGGCGGGCACCGATGTCGTCGTCGATATCCTGCTCTTCCAGAAGCACACCGCCGATGCCCTTCCGCGCACACAGAACTGGATCGAGTTGGCCGCGATCCCCGACAGCGACGAAGGTTTCGGGCCGCTACGCATCAACCGCTATTTCCTCGACCATCCCGATCATGTGCTCGGGCGCCACGAATGGCGCAGCGGCCAGTTCGGCATGGACTATAATTGCGCGGCCGATCCAGACGCAGACCTCCCGATCGCACTTGCGGCCTCCTTGTCCGCGATCGCATCGAAGCACGCGGGCGTCTGCAAGCCGGTCGAGCGCACCACATCGCTGCGCGATATGCCGGGCGCCACGCTGGATGTGCATGTCGGCACCGCCGCGGACGAAGCCGAGTTCAAGGAAGGCAGCTATCTGGTTTCCGGCGGTGTCCTGCACCAGATCGTAAATGGCATCCCGACCGTCGTCGGCGTCAAATCCGGCCGCGGCGGCGCTGGGCTGTTTCCCAAGCACGCGGCCATCATCAAGGCCCTTGTCCCGATCCGCGATACGGTCCGCGCTATCCTGCGCGCGCAGTTGGGCGACCGGCCCTATGAGGCCCTTCAGCAGACGCTGCTCACCCACTACCGGCAGTTCGCGAAAAAGTACGGGCCGATCAACCGCACCATCACCAGCATCCGCACCGATCCGGACACAGGGGCCGAGAAGGAATATCAGCGCCGCCCCAATCTCCAGCCCTTCCTCGACGATCCCGATGTCTGGCTGGTCGCTTCGATCGAGACCTATGACGAGGTGAGCGACACCGGCACGCCCGGCCCGATCTTCACCGAACGCGTGGTCAAGCCGCCGGTAACCCACGAAATCCACTCGGCGCAGGATGCCCTTGCTCTCTCCCTCCACGATCGCGGCCGCGTCGACTTGCCCCTGATCGCCGGCATGCTCGGCGTCACCGAAGCCGAGGCGCTCGCCGATCTTGCCGGGGACATCTATCTCGACCCGGTCCGCAGCACGCCGCATTTCGATCACTGGGTCACGGCCGACGAAGTTCTTTCAGGGCCGGTTCGCACCAAGCTCGCTCTCGCGCGCGAGAAGGCCGAGACCGATCCACGATTTGCTGCTGTCGCCACTGCGCTCGAAGCGGTCCAGCCGGTCGATCTCAAGCCGAGCGAGATCACCGCGCGTCTGGGCGCGCCGTGGATTCCGGTCGATGTCATCGAGGCGTTCATCCTCGAAATCATGGAGGTCGAGACCCGGATCCTCCATACCGTGGAACTGGCGAGCTGGACGGTCGACAAGGCCCCGTTCGCCGGGCACGTCAGCTCCTCCTCGACCTGGGGCACAGGCCGCCGGAGCGCGGCCGACCTGCTCGAAGACGCGCTCAATTCCCATATTCCCAAGATCTACGACGTGCACCGCGACGCCGACGGTTCTGAACACCGCGAGCTCAATGTCGTCGACACCGAAGCCGCGAAAGAGAAGCTGGCGAAGATCAAGTCGACCTTCGAAACCTGGGTCTGGCAAGAGAGCGACCGCGCCGACCGGTTGGTCCGCATCTACAACGATGCCTACAATAATCTCGTGCCCCGGAGCTTCAACGGCCAGCACCTGAAGCTGCCCGGCGCGTCGACCACGATACGCATGCGCGATCACCAGAAGCGCGTCGTCTGGCGGATCATCGCGTCGGGTTCGACCTATGTCGCCCATTCGGTCGGCGCGGGCAAAACCTTCAGCCTTTGCGCCGCCGTGATGGAGCAGCGTCGTCTCGGCCTCGCCAACAAACCGATGATCACGGTGCCCAATCACTGCCTCGCGCAGATCGCGCGCGAGTTCCTGATGCTTTATCCTACCGCGCGCATCCTGGTCGCCGACGACACGAACTTCGTGAGGGAAAAGCGCCAGAGGTTCCTGGCGCGGGCGACCACCGGCAATTGGGATGCGATCATCATCACGCACGATGCGTTCAAGTTCGTGCCCACGCCGTCATCGTTCGAAAAGCAACTGATCGAACATCAGCTCGACAGCTACGAGGTGCTGATCACCGGCATCGACAGCCAGGATCGCGTCTCGCGCAAGCGCGTCGAACGCCTGAAAGAGGGACTCAAGCAAAGGCTGGAGAACCTCCGGTCCCGCAAGGACGACCTCGTCCATATCGGCGAGATCGGCATCGACCAGATCGTCGTCGACGAGGCCCAGCAGTTCCGCAAGCTCACCTTCGCGACCAATCTCGGCGAGCTGAAAGGGGTCGACCCGATGGGCTCGCAACGGGCCTGGGATCTCTTCGTGAAGAGCCGATATCTCGCCGGCACCAATCCTGGACGCGAACTGATCCTGTCATCGGGCACGCCCATCACCAACACGCTCGGCGAGATGTATACGCTGCAGCGCTTCATGCAGCCCGACGAGCTTCACGCCAAGGGTCTGCACGAATTCGACGCCTGGGCGTCCGCCTTCGGAGACACGCGCACCGAACTCGAACTCCAGCCGAGCGGCAGCTACAAGCCCGTCACCCGCTTCTGCGAGTTCGTCAATGTCGCCGACCTAATGGCGATGTATCGCAGCGTCGCCGACGTCGTCTTGAAGGATGATCTGCGCCAGTACGTCAAGCTCCCCACCATCAGGGGCGGCAAGCGGCAGATCATCGTCGCGAAATCCGGCGCACCGTTCAAAGCCTATCAGCGGGTGCTCGCCAAGCGCATCCAGGCCATCGAGACCCGCGGCGGGCGGCCCCAAAAGGGCGACGACATCCTGCTGTCGGTGATTACCGATGGCCGCCACTCGGCGATCGACCTGCGGTTCGTCAACGCGGATGTCGGCAACGAGGAGGGCAACAAGCTCAATCTCCTGATCGAGAATGCCTATCGCATCTGGGAGGAGACGGCCGACTATCGCTACATCGATCCGGAGACCGGGAAGCCCTATCCGCTCCCAGGCGCGGTGCAGATGATCTTCTCCGATCTCGGCACCGAGGCCGCGCTCGAAACGCGAGGCTTCTCCGCCTATGTGTGGATCCGCGATCGGCTTGTCGCGATGGGCGTGCCGCCCGAGCAGATCGCCTTCATGCAGCATTACAAGAAGAACAGCGCGAAGCAGCGCCTGTTCAACGACCTCAACCAAGGGCGCAAGCGATTCGTTCTTGGTTCAACCGCGACAATGGGAACCGGCGTCAACGCGCAGCAGCGATTGAAGGCCCTGCATCATCTCGACGTTCCCTGGCTGCCGTCCGATATCGAGCAGCGGGAAGGGCGCATCGAGCGCCAAGGCAACCAGAATGACGAGATCGAGCTTTACGGCTACGCCACCAGCGGCTCGATGGACGCGACCAACTGGCAGATGCTCGAGCGCAAGGCCCGCTTCATCAACATGGCCATGTCGGGTGACCGCTCGATCCGGCGGATCGAGGACGTCAGCTCCAACGTCAACCAGTTCGCGCTGGCGAAGGCGCTCGCATCGGGCGATGATCGCCTGATGAAAAAGGCCGGGCTCGACGCCGAGGTCGCGAGGCTCCTGCGCCTGCGCGATGCCCATGTCGACGACCAGTATAATATTCGCAGAACCATCACGCGAACGACGCGCGAGATCGAGGATTGCCACAAGCAGATCGCCAGGCTCGAGGCCGATCTTGCCCATCGTGTTCTCACAAAGGTGGATGAGATCCTCTTCGATTGCGACGGCACAATGATCACCGATCGCAAGGCTGCCGGCGAACGACTTCTCGGATATGCGCACCGGATGCGGCAAGGTCGCACCGAGGCGCGCTGGACTCTCGGCACCTTCAACGGCATCGGTCTGGAACTCTCGGGCTACGAGGCTCTCGACACCGATGGACGGCGCTACCTGTGCACCGTGATCGCGATGCAGCACCACGGCGAACACGCCGACTTCGAGGTGACCGAGAAGACGCGGCCAAGCACCGCGATCGGCCGGATCGAGTCTTCCATCCGCGATCTCGACACCGATCTTGCCGCCGTCCGGGCCAGTCTCGAGGCCAACGAACGGCGTCTTCCCGCCTTCGAGGCCCGCCTGGGCCAAGCATTTCCCGACGCCGCCCTGCTCGATGAAAAACTCAACGAACTCGCCGAGCTCGAAGCCGAGCTGGCGAGCACCAAGGGCGAGTTCGACGCGGGCAATGACCGTGACGCGCCGCTGGGCCCGCCTTTGGATGGCGCAGGCACGCCGGTGCCACAAGAAGCCGCCGTTGCAGCCTGATCTGCGCGCGATCGGCCGCTATATCTCGCAGAATACTGACATATAGGTTTACGCGCCTGATCTAGGGCGCATGGGGAGGGGAGAGGGGGAGTGAGCAGGCGAGGCCTGTTCAAATGGACCGCGGACCATCACGACCGCGGTTGCTCCAGGGCAGGCGCTTCTAGCACCGGAGTCCTTTCCCATGACCATCCCAAGATCCGCGCCATGGACGGCGCAGGAAATCGTTACGTTGCGTGCCTGTTATCCTGCCGAGGGACACAGCGTCGCGCAGCGGCTTCCGGGCCGAAGCGTCCATGCCTTGCAGGTCAAGGCTCACAAGCTCGGCCTGAAGACTGCCCATAGAAATCTCGCGCCGAGGCCGCGCCTTGGCGGTGAGAACCTCGACGAAGCCATCCGGCTGCGTGAGGTCGAGAAATGGTCGTTCAGCGCGATCGGCACGCACTTCGGTATCTGCGAAGCCAGCGCCTGCAACGCGGTGACGATCGCCCTTTGTGTCCGGCGCGGATACCGTCCGGCAGAGCGCGATCAGCATGGTCGCCTGACGGCTGAGGGTATCGAGCGACTGCGCTATGCCTTAAAGAAGGGTTACAAGGGCATCGAGATTCAGTTGCGTCTTGGCGTCTCGGCCGCCTGCGTTTCCGAGCAGCGCCGGCGGTATAATCGTGAGTTGCTCGCTCGCGGCAAGGTCGCGCTGCCCCCGCCGGGCGGCGGCGAGGCTTATAGCGGTGTCAAACTGTCGCCCGCAAAGCGCAGGCAGGTCGAGGAACTGTTCCTTCAGGGGCTCGGCACACAGAAGATCGCCGAGCGCACCGGCGTGTCGAAGACGAGCTGTACCAGGATCAGGGGCCGCCTTATCCGGCGTCTGCGTCGCAAAGGGGAAACGCTTCCTGGATGCGATAGCTGCGGGGTCCGTCATGTGCATGCTGAAAGCGCGCGTTTCGTAACCGATGAACAGAAAGACCTTCTGCGCGTGATGCTCCTCGATCGGGTGCCCGTCCAGCGAGCCGCGCGCGAACTCGCGATCGGCGCCTCGACGGCCTATCGGCTTCGTGACGACTTCGCCGCCGAACTGGCGGGCGAAGGCCGGGCCCTGCCGCCTCCAAGGCGTCCCGGCCGGGTTCGCCGCACGCCCATGCCCTATTCCTGCTGGCCTCCGGCTTCACCCCAGGAGATCTACGCGTTCCGGCGCCTCCTCGGCCGTATGGGGTTCGCCGAGGCGAAAGCACATTGGCAGGACATGCGGCGAGAGGAGGCGAGGATGGCACGAGAAGCCGTCGCGACGCGTAAGCTTACTTTCGAGGAGCAGCTTGCCAAGGTCGCGTCCGGCGAACTGCGAATCACACGCGGCTTCGTTCGCAACCATCTCGAGCCGCGGCTTCCCGTACAAGCCGTCGACGCGTGATCGCGCCCGGTGCCGGCGGGCTGGGGCCGCCGGTATCTCTTGGCATGATCGATCCCGCGATCGCGACCGGAGCACGATTGCCACGCAATTGCTCAATTTGACGCAGGCAATGACGATGATCCGCCGCCCACGGAAGGCGAAAGCGACGATGGCGCCCTGTTCCCGCCTGGGCAACCGCCGGTCGCCCAACTTCTGGCGGCGACGGCCTGACCGGAGAGGAGGGGGAGGGTTTGAGGCGGGCGTGCTGATGCGCCCGGACGGCAGGAACAGGCCTCATGCCCTACGACATACCCTCTCGCTTGCAGCAGCCGCACGTCGCCTTATCCCAGGCGGACCGATCATCGGCGCACTCTTCGAACGCTGCCTCTCGGTTGGCCGCGGGCATTCCCATCGAGATCATCGTCGGCCTTCCTGGCCTGTCGGAGGGACCATTGCTCGCCCGCGCGCGTGCGTTGCAGCTTCCCGTCCTCATCTCCGCGAATAGTCTGTCACGCTGGCGGCAACGTGACGGCGGGCGTGAATGGGCCGGTTGGCGGTTGAGGCAGCTCGCCAACGCCCACGGTCTCGCTTCGATCATGCTGGATTCCGCCGGATTCGTGCTTGCATCCCGATATCGCGGGCTCCCATGGACCGTCGAGGATTATGTCGAAGGGCTGGCGGCCGCCTACCCTTGGCGGCTTTGGGCAAGCCTCGATCATTGCGTCGAACCCGAAATCGCGCGCGACCGCGAGGAGGTGCTCGACCGGATCGCGCGCACCGTCCGCCTCAATATCGAATGCCACGCCCGCGCGATCGATGCCGGCATCGTCTCGAATTTCATGCCGGTTCTGCAAGGACGCCGGCCATCGGATTATTTGCGCTGCCTCGATGGCATCGCCCATATCCTGCGTCCGGGACAGACGATTGCGATCGGGTCGACATGTCGGCGCGCCGTGCACGGAGAGGATGGCCTTCTCGCCGTGTTCGAAACGCTCGACCGCCATCTCGATTCCACGCACCCGCTCCACGGTTTCGGCATCAAAGGCCCGGCCCTCAGTCATTTGCGCGCTTTCGACCATCGCACGATCACGGTCGACAGCAGCGCATTCTCCTATGCGGCGCGCATGTCCGCGCTGTTCGACGGACACGCCAAGACCAACCATTTCGTTGCCGACCACATGGAGCGCTGGACCGAACGACAATATGTCCGGCTCGCGCGTCCGCGAAGAGAGTTCCAGTCGTCTTTGCCGCTTCCGCCGCCCGCAGGACCCCATCTGGCAGGCTGGGAAGCCGCCATCGCCGCCGCGCGTGAGGAGATCCGAACGCTCGTGATGGAAGGCGATATCGCACATGATCAAATTACGGACGCCTGGATCGCCGAGTGGGCGGCCGATTTGATGGGGGCCGCTTGACCGGCCGCGGTCGCCGCGACCTGCCGTAGGAGAGAAGGAGGTGGTTGATGGTGAGTCAATAGGGAGACCATCGCCATGACCGCAGTTCACATGATCGCGCCCGACCACCGTCGGCACGCAGAGCCGATTTTCGTTTCCGGCTCGCTTTCCATCCGGCAACTTCCCCAAGTAGTGAGGGCTCACCTCGGCAAGATTGTCGACGACGGCTTTCCTGTGCTGGTCGGCGATGCCCCCGGCGTCGATACGGCCGTCCAGCTCTATCTTTCGGATTGGAACGTCGACGAGGTGACCGTGTTCTGCAGCGGATCAGCGCCCCGGAACAACATCGGAGGCTGGCCGGTCACGCGCGTAAAGTCCGATGCGCGTCCGGGCACACGCGACTGGCATGGCGCGAAAGACCGCGAAATGTCCCTTCTGGCAGGCGCCGGTCTCGTGATCTGGGATGGCATAAGCAAAGGCAGCTTCGCCAACATTCGGCGGCTGTGCGATCGCGGCTGTCCCGTCACCGTCTACTCCAGCCCACCGGCCGCTTCGTGCAACTGAGTACCCACGCCGAGCGAAATGCCTTCTTCTCCGGCTACCTGTCGGGCTGATGGGACTCCGATCAATAGAAGCCGACCACCTTCACCGCTGTCGCCTCGACACGGTCGACCAGGATTCAAACCCATGATCTTCTACACCGCCGTCGAACCCGGCACACTTCACACCAGGATAGTGGGAACCCAAGCGGATGCCCGCGCCATAAACCGGGAGTTCACCCAGATCGATATCCCGGTCGGGAAGCCGGAGCGGATGGCTTGGGCGAACGACATGCAGCGCCAGATCGATGAGCTGCGAGACGCTCTCGGCCGCGCCGCGGTTGATGAGCCGAATGGTAATAGCGCAGAGATCCTTGAACCCGCGCCGGTCCAGGCCCGGATAACCTCCAACGATGACAGACCGATGGAAACGGCCCCGATACTCGCCGGACCGCAAACGGAGATCATGGAGCTGGATGCGACGCGGCTCGCTCCGATCGCCGAGCAGGCGGTCGAGCGCGTCGGTGAATTGGGCGAAACCGCATTCGAGGCGATCGACGCCTTCCAAGCCGGCAACGGCGTTGGCGGGTCGTTCAGCCGCGGTGTCCATATCTTGTCAGTGCTATGCGCTGGCGAGCACCAATTGACCCGGATGCTGTTCCGGGCTCGCAAGAAGATCAACTGAACTTCGACGTCGGTGCTTCCGCGACCGACCAGCCGCCCTTTTCGAATGGCGACCGCCCGACTGGAGAGGAGGGGGAAGGATTGAGGCGGGCGTGTTGACGCGCCCTGGTCTCAGGAGCCTGTCCCCATGTCCTATGATGTTGCCTTTCGGTTTCAGCAGGCGCTCGATCCTGCTGCGCTGACCACCCTACCGACCGCCTTGCACGCGCTCAATGCCGCGATAGTGGACTGCCGCAATGCCGGGCAGCCCCACGAGAGCGATCCCGCCGTAATTTTGCTCGCACGCCATCTCGGCGCCATCGCCACGCAGATCGAGCCTCCCGATATCGAACTGCGGCGCGCCTGCATGGACGCCATCGCCGACCTTAAGCGCAAGCCCGCGCTCATCACGCTGGCCCACAAGGGAGTCGCCCATGACGAACGCGCGAAGAAGCTGTTTCACAGAGACGGGCGCAAGGCGCTGAAACGCCTCGCGGACGCTCTGAAGCTACCTCAAGGGCAATATGATTTGCGCTCCAACATGGCGGGGCCGGCCGTTTCAGGCGAGGTGACTCTTCACGGTGCCGAGGTCTACGTCCAGCTCAGTCTCGGCGGCATGGGACCCGGCCGCGAGGTGATGTTCCGCAAGGTTGCTGGTCGCAAGGACTATGTCGGCGAGCGTAATCATTTCGCATCGATCCTCGACCTGATGGCGCCCGACACGCTCGCAGCGCGCATCGCCGCGAACTGCATCTTTCCGACCCCGACAACACGCCCACCCGGCTTGTCGCCTGAGGATAATCATCATGGAAATCATCGTCACCCGTTCCCGCATCGCGGGAACGCTACCGCACTATGTCTATCGCGCGCTGGTCCCCGCCGACAAGGTATCGTCCGAGCGCCGGGCACTTGCCGGTACGGTTGCCGGTCCCACGATCGTCGGTCGTATCCCATGCGTCCGCATCGGCCCGCTGCTTGCGCCCGAGCGCTATTTCGAGATGGCCCATCACGAGCGAAGCGGGCTTGCCCCGCGCATAGGCGCGCTTGCTCGCCGGATCGAAACGCTGGTGATCCGAACCAGCTTTCCCGAGATGACCGCCGCTTCAACGCCGATCGTGTTCCAGCTCGATATCGATCCGGGCGATGCCTGCATCTGGACCGATATCGACGATCTGACCGCTGCGTTCGATCGTCTCGAACCCCGATCCGACCTTCTTACCGTCGCCGATCTTGGACTTCGCCAGGACGACGGCCGCCGCGCCGCCTGATCGCCGACCCTCATCCCATAAACTTACGTGGAGACTCCATCATGGACATTTTCGTCGTCACCGGAACACATTTCTCGCATCCCGGCAAAATCACCAGCTATAACGCCGACGAGCGTGTCGCGGACCTCGCCGCCACCGATCTGGTGAACCGGCTACGCGCCGATTTCGATCCCGCGACTCTGCCGCCGGTCAACGCGGACAATTGGCAGGCGGGTCTCGACGAAGTCATACGCCGTCATCTTGCCAGGCTGGGCTGCGACGTCCGCAAGATGAATGATGAGACGATAGCAGCTGCTTCGGATGTCGACGTGTGGGTCGAAAAGGTCGAAGCCCACGGGCTGTCGGCGCTCGCCGTCGACGATCGCGAACTGGCCACTGTCCTCGCCGCCTTGCGCGGACACCAGCGCCGGACCTGCCCGCCCGATCTTCTCGAGATCGCCACCGACGGCGGCCGCTATGTGCCGCTGACCGACGATGAGATCGATGGCCTTTGCGAACGGCTCAATTGCGGCCCGCTAACCCCGCAGGACGTCAATGTCGTGGTCGAACTCGATGGCGGTCTTGTCGAGGGAATCGTCGCCGACCGGCCGATCAAGGTGCGCGTCGTCGACTATGATGTCGAAGGCGCCGATCCGAATGGCCTCGTCATGGTCCCCCAGGACAAGGGCAATTCCATTCCGGCGGCCGCAAGCGGCTGGGGCGTCGACAGCGTTTGCGTCGATGCGGAGTGGATCACCCGGCTCGATGCCGCGATCGCGTCCGAGAACTGAACCGTGCCGCAGTTCCTTGTCGACGCGTCCTACCGCACGCGCGGCGGCAATATGGCGCGCTGGTCGACCTCGGTTTTGGCGGTGGACATGCGGTCTGCGCAACGAGAGGCGTACCAGGCGATCACCTCCCGGCACCGCGGCGCCACGAAAATCGACCTCAGGATCATGGCTGATCTGCTGTCATCAGGCCGGGATCACAGCCCGGCGGTCCCAGGCCGCCTCGCGACGACTTCCGTTCAGAACGGCCGCTGACACCACCGGCCTGTCCCCCTCACGAATGTCCAATCGCCTGCACGAGCCAGCGGCGCGAGCAACAGGAGAATTGTCATGACCGTTATCGGACACAATCACATTCGCAGGGTCGAGAACTTCGACGGCTATGAGGTTCTTGCCCATCCGCTTCCCAGCCGCGACGATCGCGTCTTCCATCGAGGCGAATCCGAGACCTCGCGCGTCTCGATCACCTACGCATCGCACGATGTGAAGATTGGGCGACCGACGGGTGTCGGAAGCAAGGGTCGATTGGCCATCCTCATGAGCCACGGCCGCGGCAACCATGTCCTTGAGTTCAACGAAAGCGCCCTGCCGATTGCCACCGCGCTCCTCACGCTTCCGGAACGCGAGCAATATGCTCTCGCCTATACGATCTTCGAGCAGGCCGATGAGTGCTCCGGTGGCGCACGCGCGGCCGAGGCGAAGCGATGGGCCGATGCGTTCGTCGATGGCCGTATCCGCAAGCGCCGCAGCGGTGGCAGGCGCTACGTTCATATCGAAACGCCGCATGAGAAGGCGCGTCGCCTTTCCTGATCGCGGCTCAGGTTCAGGTTTCCGCCGGGACGAATGATCGACTGCTCGATGCCAGGCGACCTCCCAGACTTTCAACACCAGCCAGGAGGATATGCCATGGATCGCCAAACTTCACGGGCGAGCATCTGCCAATTGCCCGTCATGACCAGCGCCGATGCCGAGAGCATCGGATTTGCCATCTTCAACCATGTCCCGACGCTGCCGATCGACATTCCGGACGGCGGCTTCACGGTGAGCGCGAAAACCAGCGAGGGGCTGCGCGTCACCCTCTATTTCGGCCCCTACCGGACAGGTGGACCGCCGCGCTGCATCGACATCCAGTACCACGATGCGGGGATGACTGTGCCCGATGGCGGCGGCTCGCCAGTGCCGGTGTTCGATATGCTGACGATCGCGGAGAAGGGCCGCCACACCTACGACAGCCGCAAATCTGACATATCCGAAAAGCCGTCGATCGCTGTCCTGCTGCTCGACAAGCCCGAAGCAGCGGCCCGCTGATCACGATGAAATTGGCTCGCATATCTCTCCCCGAAAAAACGGCCTGAGGCCGATCTTCCCGAAATTTCCGGTGCGAATGGTCGGATGCACCGGATCGTATCGCCCGCGCTGCGGGCTGTTCCCGACCGCCATCCCTCCAAAATCAGGAGCATTTGCATGAAAACGGACGATATCGACACCGCAACACCCGAGCAGCTTGCGCCGGTCCTCTACGCCACCCTCCAGCGTCTCGGTCAACTCGGCCGAACGGGGGCCGTCGCGCTCGCCGCGCTGGTCGATGAAGACGATTCCGATTTCGAGGAAGCTGCCTCGTGGGTCGGCGACATAGCCGCTGGAGACCTGCGCGAATAGTTCGCCGCCACCGACATTCCTACCCACTCACGAAGCCCGGCCTGCGCGCCGGGCTTCGTGATTCCGGGGACATGCAAATGCACCGATCTGCCCCGGCACATGATGCTGGCGGGCGCTTGAAAGGACCATCCATGACCAGATTCACCGCGACATACAGCCCGGAGGACAACAAGATCCGCCTCTACGCATCGTCCCGCCTCGATGCCGAGACCTACGCCCGTGTCAAGGAAGCGGGCTTCAAATGGGCTCCGAAACAGGAACTTTTCGTGGCGCCGAAATGGACGCCGCAGCGCGAAGACCTCGCCATCGAACTGGCCGGTGAGATCGAGCCCGAGGAAATGACGCTAGCCGAGCGCGCCGCCATCAAGGCCGAGCGGCTCGAAGGCCTTTCGCACAAGCGACATACCCAGGCCAATGCCTTTTCCCGGCGCGCCGATGAACTCTCGCAGGCCTTCTACATGGGGCAGCCCATTCTTGTCGGCCATCATAGCGAACGTCAGGCGCGTCGGACGCAGGAGCGCATGCATTCGGCATCAAGTGCCGCCGTGAACGCCGGAAAGGCCGCGACCTACTGGCTGGGTCGCGCCAGCGGCGTCGAGCATTTCGCCAACATGAAGAACAACCCGCGCACGCGGGCCAACCGGATCAAGACCCTGCTGGCCGAACTTCGAGATCTTCAGCGCGGCATCAACAGAGCCCATGCGGCACTGGCGATCTGGGAGGAGATCACGACCGACGAACAGATCCGCCACGCGCTCGGCAACATGGATTCTCGCATGATCTGGTCGAACTACGATCTCTACTACAAGGTCGATAGCGGCGAGGTCACGCCAGCCGATGCCCGGCAACTTTGTATCGAGGGCGCAATGCTGGCCGTCGACGGCCCCAACCGCCGCCGCTGGATCGAGCATATCCTGCACCGGCTCGCCTTCGAGCGTTCCATGCTGGGCGACGTGCCGCGTTATGACGGCGAGCTGACCCCGGTCATCATCCAAGCCTTCGCCCGCGAGCATGGCACCGAAAGCCCCAAATCCACCGTGATCGACGCCGAGCGCCTCCTGCTCGAAAGCCCGGTCCCGCTCCCGGCGCATATTGCATCGGATACCTCCCTCGAGCTGAGCGAGGACGACTGGCGCGACCTGATGCAGGCGTGCGGCTACACAGTGCCGGAGAAGAAGGCCCGCCGGGCCTCGGCCAAGCCGGACACCGCGCCGCTGATCAATCCATCGCGCGAACAGGCCGAGCAACTCCAGGCGATCTGGAACCTGCGCATGGTCGCGGCCTGCAAGGGCAAGCGCAGCACCGCCAAGCCCAACGAGGTCTACGCGACGACACAGGCCACTTATTCGGCCAATTCGAAGGGCGACTACGATCCGTTCAAGACCGTCGAGATCGCCGCCGACGGCCGCCGCGTGCGAATGGAATGGAAAGGACATGAGCGCGTGCGCTCCGGCGAACCTGTCGCCCGCATCCGCATCTCGGCGATCGGCGGTGAACTCTACAAGCCCGACGCGGTGGTGATCATCACCGACAAGCCGACCAAACCGCTGCCGATCGACCTCGACACCCTGGAAGCTGGCGCCCGACAAGCCGCGAACGAGGAGGCCGCAGCATGAAAGCCGGCGTCAATCAGCGGCCCGCACAGCCATCGCCTGAAGCGATCCCATCGCACAGCGATTTCGGAAAAGGCGAGATCGCCCCCGCTGCTGAAAACCAGAACGGCGCCATGCGGACGGACACTCTCGAGTCCGCGCTCGAAACCGCCACCTGCCTCTGGGAGGCGGTGCTGACATTGCGCGATCACCCCGCCACCGATCCTGACGCCATCGCCCTGGCGCTTGCCATCCGCGAAACCTGCAATGCCGTCGGCACCGCCGACCTGCGCTTGACCGTCGTGGGCTGGACGGGCGCCGTGGAGACGGCGTGGAGCGCGGTCGCCGACGGCTACGACCTGTGTTTCGACTGGGACTTCGTGCCGGGCTGGATCATCGAGCATATCGACTGGTCCGATCCCGCGCATCCCACGATCAGGCCAGAACCCCTGCGGCAACACACAGATTCGGCTGCGAACGCCGGACCTGTTGCCGCGCTACCGCCCAGTTTACGGCCGCCTGCCGACGAGGGGAACTGACCATGGGACGCTCGGTTTCTTACCCCAGCGAGGCGTATGTTGCGTTCTCTTTATGGGACGCGGGCTGGATCGAAGACGACGACGATCCCGACACCCGCCATTTCGACCAACTCGCGGCCCAGGACGATTGGGACTTCATCGTCGAGGATTTCCGCGAGCAAGTGCTCGCCCTCTATCCTTCGACGTGGACCGCGAACGGCTGGATCGGCCGCGAAGACCGTATTGTCGCCATGAACCGCTACGCCTGCTTCGGCATCTCGGAATATTGCGGCTGCATCGCATATTGGGTGGTCCTGCGCGACGACATCGATCCCGGTCAGGAAGGGTTGGGGCAACGCTGGGTCGATCGGATCGCGGTCGGTTTCAAGAAGCGGTTCGCGACCCTCGTCCGCGTGGGCGTGTTCTCCAACGGCGAGGCAATTTTCGAACGGGTTGCCGCCTAACTGCGCCGCTGACCGATCGCGTCCTTCGTAACATCTGACGACGGCATGATCCTGCCGAGCGGTCACCTCTCGGCGGCGCGGCCCGGCCGTGGAACGAAGGGAGAGTGATGGGGGTGCGGCGATGAGGTCGCGGCAACCCAGGAGGCTCACATGACATTTCCCACCACTATCCACGCCACCGTCGGCCAGTCGATGATCCACAAGGCTACGCGCCTTTTTGCCGGATGTGTGGCCGACGCTCTCCACGAGATTCTCCAGAATGCCCGCAGAGGCGGTGCCAGCCGTGTCGACATCTGCCGGCTCGACCAGGATCAGGGCACGATCCTGCGCATCCGCGACGATGGCAGAGGCATTGCCGATCCGGCCAAGCTTCTCGCGCTCGGCGATTCGGACTGGGAAAGCGACATTGCCCGCAGCGAGGATCCCGCGGGCATGGGTGTCTTCAGCCTTGCCGGTCGCCATGTCGTCATCCGTTCGCGCACCGCCGACGCCGAGGACGGATGGCAAGTGACGATCCCGCCGCAGGCGTGGGAGAGCGGGGAGCCACTCGATCTTGTCCCGGCAATCGTCGCGAAGGGAACCGAAATCGAGATCGATTTGCCCAAGGCGTGGGCGGACGAGCTGGGACAAGCCGTCAAAAATGCCGCGCGGTTCTATCCGCTTCCGGTCTTTTATGGCGATGAGCGGCAGGCCCATGAAGGCTTTCTGAAAGAGGCCGTGCGCGTCGAAAACTGGAACGGGTGCCGCATTGGCATCTTTCTCGACAAGCACGCTCCCCATCGCGAGCAGGCCCGGATCAACTTCCATGGCCTCACCGTGCCGTGCCGCCTGCCCCATGTCCATGACGCCGATGGCGGTCGGGGCTGGTATGCCAAGGTCGACATCGTCGACGCGCCAAAGTTGCAGTTTGTGCTTCCTGCACGCAAGGAAATGGTCCAGAATTCGGCGCTCGACGCCCTGCGCGAAGCCTGCGAAGCCGCGATTTTCCGCACCATCGCCCGTGAAGGCCATCATCGGCTTTCCTACGCCCATTGGCTGCGCGCGCGCGAGCTCGGCGTCTCGCTGCCCGAGGCGGCGCCCGTCCTGCATCTCTGGACACCCCGCATCGCCGAGACGAACGACATCTTTCCGGGTGAGCGGATCGCGGGGGAACCGATGGTCATCATGCCCACGCAATCTGCGAACATCGAGCAGTGCGTCGACCGCGCGCTGAAATCCGGCGATGGTCTCGGCGGCTCGCCGGTTCGCGCGATGCCCGAATTTGCTGGATATGGCTGGTACAATGCGCTTCCTCGTGTCCTGGGGCTGTCCTTTCAGGTCGAGACGGACGACGAGACCTTCCACTATGACGAAGGTGCATCGGTTCCCGAGGACCTCAGCTCCGGTCGCGTCGGCACGATCAAGCTTGAGCTCGCAGTGCGGGTCACCGCCGATTCCGAGGAACCCGCAGATATCCTCGCACTCCCTGCCGATATGCTGATCGTCCCGACAGACTGTTGCAGCGACCTCGACGACGTCGCCATCCTGCTCGGCACCGACTGCGCGATCACGCCCAACGAACTCGCCTCGCTGCTCGAAGCCTCCTGCTTCTGGCCCAATGAGGATTGCGATGCCGACAGCCACTATACCCAACAGGCAGCATTCGAGATGCAGGCCCGCTTCGCCGCGAACATGCTGCTGCTCGGCGAGGATGCAGCGGTCCTCGAGCGGGTCCGCGAAGCGATGCGCCAGCATGTCACCTGGCTGATCCCCAAGGATCGCGCGATCAGCATGCACGCGCTCAACCATCTGGTCGAGGCCGTCTTCGCGGACAATGACGACGCGTCTTCGATGGAGGCCTCCGAGTAGCCAACCTTTCCCCTCGCGCATGTCCGGCGTGCCGTTTCGCGCGGCGCGTCGGGCCACGTCCACAGGAACCGTGCCATGACCCAGAAGCCGCCCTTCACGAAAATCTTCGATGGCGTTGCGACACGCAAGCAGATGTTCGAGCTGTTCAACCGGATCCCCGACTGTCCGTTCGAGGATCGAATCTCCGGCAAAGCCTACGAAAATACGTGGTTCGAGGTGGATCGCGAAGGCTATGAAACCATGCTTGAGGTGCTGCCGCCGCTCTTCATGCGCGCCGGGATGTTCGCCCTGTCCGAGCTCAAGGCCGGCTTCGTCGGCTCGGTTTTCTTCGACATCATGATCGACGGACGCAGCCGCTGGTTCACCGGATATTGCAACCTCGGCGATCGCAGCAGCCCCGACGCGATGCGGGCGGCGATCATCGCGCATGAGAAGGCGGCCGTGGCCAACTTGTCGCGTGACGACGCCCTCGATTTGATCTGGGAGCGCACGCACGCTGATTTTCGCGGTCTCGCCGGAGAGTTCGATCCTGATGCCTGGCCCGCCGAGCATCACGGCAAGCGGGCTATCCTCGTCTATGAACCGGGCGTCGGCACGGTCCAAAAGCTTCTCGAAAATCTGACCGACGCCGAGATCGCCGACCGGCTGCCCCACGGGCCGACGATCTAGCCTGTCCGCGAGGCTTTCCGCTCCGCCAGCGCCAACCCACCGATCCCGATGACCCGATCGGTGACCGAACGAGCTTCACTTGGTCGAGCCAAATCCCGTCATTTCCATCAAGGAGCCGAAACATGGCCAACAATTTCCTGCAAACGGCGTTCGCCATTCCGGTGACGCCGGAAGAAGCCACGCTGCTCGAAGAATGCTTTGCCGTTGCTGCGGAACTGTCCAGCGATTTCGCAGAGCTTCCGATCGACGGCATGCAGACGGTGAAAGCCTACTACGCATCCCGCAGCGGCGCTTTCAAAATCACCTTCCCGAAAAAACCGGAAGAGGAAGACCCTTTCGCCGGCTTCTTCGATCTCTGGTCCGATCCCGGCTTTCTCGGCTTTGACGCTGACCTCAGTATTCGGGGCGATCGGGAGGGCAAGGCACAGTTCGCATTCATCAGCGGTCATGATGTCGACGTTCCGTCAATCGCCTCGCTGATCCAGAAGGTCTGCAGATCCGCGTTGCCTTTCGGTTTTCAGTGGGCGGAAGGCAATGAGGAGGACGACGGCTTCCGCTCCTTTGCGGGCGGATATTATGTCATATCCGACACCGGGATATTCGGCGGCCCGACCCGCTGGCTCATGAATGAAACGCTGCAAACCTTGCGGGCAGGTGCGACGTGAAGCCCCTGCTCAAACGGCCGTGCAACGAGTGCCCCTGGCGCCGCGATCATCCTGCCGGTTGGCTTGGCGGCTATCGGCCGGAAGACTTCACGCAGCAAATTCAGTTCGATGGGCCGCCGCTGCCGTGCCACAAGACCATACCGGGCGACGGCACCGATGCCCGCGCGATGTGCGCAGGCGCGCTCATATTCATGCGAAATAGCTGCAAAGGTGCGCACCATCCCGACTATGGCGATGCGCTCGACACGATCGAGCCCGACACGGAAACGGTGTTCGAGTGGTCGCACGAGTTCCTCGATCACCACAACAACCCGGAGAAATGGCTGGAGCGCGTTCGAGTCAGGATGGCCGAGCGGCGATGACCGGCTCGGTAAGGCAAAAGGCTCGCTCGCCCTGATGACCTGAAGGGACGGTGGCGGGAATTTGTTGCGGTGAGGGGTTCCCGCAGCGTTCGTGAATAATGGCGACACCCTCGCGGACAAGTCCGCTGAAGTCTTTCCCTCCCTCACATGACCGAGCCGGTGCCTCTCGCGCACGGCCCGACCTTGCCATTTAAGGAAGCATCAGATGCACGACGATCAATTTGACGCGCTGGTCGACGACGCGACCCATGCCGTCAACAACCTCATTCCCGACCGGCTGCTGGACGGCCTGGGCAATACCGGAAGGTCGAACCTGCTTTTCCAGATCAACGACGCGCTGACACCGATCCTTCGCGAGGTGGTCGACACCGCCGGAGACGACAGCGACAATTCGACCCGCGCAAACACGATCGCCGGGCTTCTGTCCGAGCTTCTGGAGGCACATGCGGTAAAATGCGACGATGGCGGCGCTCGCGAGGACGGCCATCCGCCGCATGTGATTTCGGAAGTCCACGGCACCAGCGCCAATATCGACAGCATCGCCAGCTGCGACATCGAAACGGGGACGCAAATCTACCTCGTGCTGGACGATGGCGCGGCGTTCCGCATCACCGTGGAAGCGGTGTCCTCATGATTGAAATGCACATGGCGCTGATCGCGCTTCGGCGAATAGCGCTCACTTCCACCCAAAGCGAACTCGATGTCGCCAGGATGGACGTGGCCGATCTTCTCGACCAGGCCGGTTAGCGCAAATCGGCTCGCACCGTCATCGACAGCATCGGTCGCCCGGTCTCCTCCGGCGCTCGGGACATCCCATCACCATAGGACCTGATCCGGCGTCGGCCTTGCCCGCCCGGCGGGCCGCTAAGCTTCCTCACCGCAAACACATGGAGGATATCATGGTGCAACTGTCGCCGCTCAGATCGCGTCTATGCGATTTCGACCATGCATATTCGCTGGCGATCCGCATACGCGAGGCCACCGGACGCCATCAGTTCGTCCTGCGCACGGGCGATCCCATTCAGCCGTTCCGTGTAACGGAGACGCGTCCGGCAAAAGACGAAGGTCTGGTCCTGCACGTTGCCTGATCTCGATTCCCATCGTCACGGAGCCAAACCAATGGACGCTGCTGCTCAATATCCCATCGAGCCGGGTATGTGGATCAGGACCGAAGAGGACGAGAAGCTCTTCTTCCTGCGATACTCATCGACCGGCCATTGGGGCTTCTTTTCAGAGGACCGTCACCACACCGCACGGGAATACAAGCTCCCGCTCGCGGGCCTGAAACCCTGGCACGAGGAGCGTCGGACATGAAAACGCATCCGATGGTGAGTGGCCTTCGCGTCACGTTGACGACGACGGAATTACAAGCCTTGATCAAACTGGCGCAATTTGCCGTCAATCAACTTCCTGCCGCTCGCCACTACTACATTCTGCCCCAGCGGCAGGTCGATCTGGTGGCAGACGTGCTCAAGAGCCTCGAACTCGGCCTGGCATCGGTCCAGTTCAAACAGGCGGAGGCCAAGGCGAGACGCGAGGCACCCAAGCGAGAAGCCGAGCGTCGCGCCGCGCGCGAGCATCACGACCTGATCGACGGCTATACCGTTTGCGGAACGCTGGGTGACTGGGCCGATCTCTCCGACGATCCCGACCAACGCCGCTGGGCCGACATGTTCATGCCTGGGACCGAACCAAGGGAGCAGGGCGAGATTCGCCATAACGTCTGGCGGATATTCATCAGCAAGGGCAAGGCGGCGTCGGACGACTTCACGGTCTTTCCGGGTGACTGCACGGAGACCGCCGACCGCCGGGAAATCGAGGGACTCGCGCGCCGGATCATCGCCAAACATCAAAAATGACAGTCCTGCGCCAGCAACTCCCGGCAAAATATCGGCGCATGGCCTATCTGGCAGGTTCGAGCCGTGCCTCTCCGCGCACGCGCGCCTTCCACAACGCCAAGGATCGTGAGATGGCCGCGTCTCGCGGGCACAGGCATCGTCGTATGAGACGGGCTCGGTCAGGGCAGCCGCGCCAACATCCGGCGCCTCTGCTGGCGCGGACGCCATGTCCTCGTGTATCTTCGCCCCCAGGATCGCTTCGTCACCTTGGCCGCCGATGCGAAACGAATGGCGTTTCTGACGTCTAGCCGCTTTTGCTGACATCGTCGGCCATCTGTCTGTGGACTTTCCAATATGGTCATTCTATATGACCAGTCAGGAAACTTGACCAGAAAGGCGCCTCATGCGTGCTGAAACATACGGTGCAGCCGATTTCAAGACCAACTGCCTGGCGATCCTGGACCGCCTGGCGCGCCGTGATCTCGATCAGGTGACGATCACCAAGCGTGGCCGAACCGTTGCAGTGCTGACGCCGCCGCCCAGTTCGGCCGAGGCGGTCGAAACGCTGCATGGCTTCATGCGCGGCTCCGTTGCGGTTCCCGAAGGGGTGGATCTGCTTGCGCCCATTCTCGACGAGCCGCTGAGCGCCAGCGACGGCAAACTGCACCAGTGACGAAGCGGAAGAAGGCCGGGCCGGCGCCCAGCGCCGTGCTGCTGGATACGTGCGCGGTCATCTGGCTCGCCAACGGCGATCCGATGCCCGCAGATGCTCTGGCAGCGATCTCGCATGCGGCGCTCTCGGACGGCGTATTCGTCTCTCCCGCGTCCGCGTGGGAGGTCGGATTGCTGAGCCGCGTCCGCGGCGACAAGCAGCCTTCCGTCTCTTTCCTTCCCGACCCTCAGAGCTG
Organism: Novosphingobium soli; assembly: GCF_042432915.1. Taxonomy (NCBI): domain Bacteria; kingdom Pseudomonadati; phylum Pseudomonadota; class Alphaproteobacteria; order Sphingomonadales; family Sphingomonadaceae; genus Novosphingobium; species Novosphingobium soli. Next base: position 318,668 of record NZ_JBHLWK010000006.1, on the reverse strand, counting down.
GTTCGCTCGCTTCATAGCCGGGCCTGGGATCAAGGAAGCACCGCTTCTTCCCGAGATCGCCATCGCATCGTCGCATCTGCCCGAGCCGCTGCACGGCGATCCCGCCGACAGGTTCATCATCGCGACCGCGCGGCATCATCAGATCCCGATCGTTACGCGCGACGGCAAGATCATCGACTATGCCGCCCTGGGACATGTGAACGTCATAGCCTGCTGAACACCACGGCTGATAGATATATACTCAGTTCCCTTCGAGCAGCCGCTCCCGCGCGAGATCGAGCGCGTGCGACAGGCGCATCGCCACCACCTGGTCCTTGGGATCGACGAGGCATTCAAGAGCCGCCTCCATGTGCTTGATGGCGCTTTCCAGCCCAGGCTCTTCGTCCGTCATGATTTGTTTCTCCGCCAAACCGCGCTCAGTCGGCGGGCACCCTCCACAAGGAGGATGCCGGCCCCTGAGCCGGACGGTCGAAACGCGACGATAGACGCGCGCCTGCATCTTTAGCGCGGACGCCTGGACATACATACAGGCGATCCGGCCGCAAAAGCCTTGCAGCCAACTCTATCGTTCGGAGTTTCGACGCTCCGGCCCGCCACCGGCGGACGCACACCCTCTAGACCGATTGAGCCGGAGTTGCCAATCGGTTCCTGCAATGCAGCAGAAGTCGTATGATCAGATGTGCAGGTTCAGCGCGTCGATAGTCGGGCCGCTTCAACCGGGCGATACATGTCCGCCCGGCCGCGCATCAGAGCGGTGAGCCAAACCAGGTCGCTCGCGGCATCGGCCAGCGGCAGGGTCGCTACCTTGTCGAACAGGTGACGCTGATAGGAAGATCCGCGATCGAGGATGTCGGACAGGCGCTCGCGCGCGGGGCTTTCCGGATCGGTGATTTCCGCATTGGCTTCGCGGGCCGCCTCGAGGAAAGCTTCGGCCAGTTCTTGCGCCTCATAGTAGCCGGAATCCAGACCTTCCCCGAGAGCAAGAGCGGCGAGTTCGCTACGCGCCCCGGCAAGATCGGGGTCGTTGACCGCGTCGATGATCGGCATATTGAAATCAAACGTGGCGAGATAGTCCGCGATCATGGGAGTGGTCCTTTCACCCATCTACTAGAACATAGAACGAACACGAGCAAGCCTCAAGCCACTTCATGGGAAAGGACCATCGTCATGCTTTCTTCCTCCGCAAGGGCCGCCAACATCGGCCATCAGCCCGCGCCGTGACTATGGCAGCGGTGCCCCTGCGCCTCCATGGGCGTTTGCGCCGCAACGCGCGCGGGTTCCTCCTCGAAATGGACGACGGCCACGTCTGGCGGCTCAGGGGCGCGCAGGATTTCCCGCCGCTCCTCGACACGGAGGTTATCGTCGAGGCACGCAAGGCCAGCAGTAGCCTCCTCGACGTTCTCTGGATGGGACCGGCGTAGCGATTCCGAGCGGGAGGCTCCGCGCTTTTCCCCAAGCGTCGCGCTGGCGGCACCGTCGCTGCGAACCTCGGCGAGGACGCCTCGGCCCGCAATCACCCTCGGAGCAGGTCTGTCATCACATCCTGCGCCGCCCTCGCAGGATCTCGGCGTGCCAGGGCTGGTCCGGGCAAGCAAGGGCTGCCTCCGCCCAAGCTCCGGTAGAAGAAAATGGGCCTGCCGACGGGATTGCCTGTCCCAAAGGTGTCGACAGGCCCATTTTCTTCAACCTCCACTAGGGCGCAGCGCGACGTCCCTTGCTTGCCCGGACCAGCCCTGACCCTTGAGCCCCGGCGAAGGCGGCTCCGGATGCGATGACAGACAGGCACCCGCTTCTCCTCCGGTGATCAGGAAGGAATGGCTTCGCCATGCTTTTCTTTATTCGGGCCGCTACCGCGGCCGTTTTCTTGGCTCAGGCTCACCAGATACGATGACATTTCTGTCAATAAAACAATGACATATACTCAATGGAGGGGAGGGAATATAAGTATAGGTGCCGATGGGGATTGGCCCCGGAAGCACTTACTAGGAGTAAAGGCAATGAATATCGGTGAGTTTAACTTGAAGAAGGGCCGCGTCGTCGGTTGGATTGCTACCCGCACGATCGACCTGCCCAAGCTGGCCTTGCGTCCGGTCGAAAGCGAAAACGAACTGGCCCCGGCCTTCGAGATCATCGCCCCGAATGTCGGCGGTCGCGTCGTGCAGGTCGGCGCGCTCTGGGAAGCCGTCGCAAAGCGGACCGGCGAAGTTTTCTACCAAGGCAACGTGGACGATCCGTCCATGCCCGAAGCACTCCCCATCGCGCTTTTCGGCTCGATTGAGGAAGGTTTCCGCGTGGCATGGCGCAGGCAGGAACGCGACGATTTCGGCCCTGCCGTCCGCACGACCCGCGACAATCCGCCTTCCGGCAATCGCGGCGATGACTACGGCTTCGGGGACAGCACCGCCAATGAAAACGGCGAACTGTCCAGCCAAGGCGCCGCCGCCGATCTGGACGATGAAGTCCAGTTCTAGGCGCTAGGCCGAGACGGGCCGGGGGAGCGCAGCAACGCTTCCCCGGACCCTGACCGATCATCCTGCCATCAGGAGTCAGACCCATGACCAAGAAGTCAGCTAAGAAGGCCGTTAGCACATTTGCCGACTTGCCGGAACTTATCGCAGAGGAAACCGCAACCCCCGAATTTGAAGCGTCGTTCGGAGACCCGATGCCGCTTTCGATCATCGAGCACGGCGACGAACCGGGCGAACATGACATGCCCGAACCGTTCGCCGCGCAGAAGGTTTGCGGCGAGCTTATGACCTCGCTTTTCCTGCTACTGGAAGACACGCGGCTTTCCCCGCTTGCCCCTGACATTGCATGGGGCATCGTCAATTCCTTCCACTTTGTCGCCGGCACGCTGCAACGGCGCGAGGATGGATTGGCCGACAAGATTCGCGAGATGACGCGGCGCATGGAACCGGGTGAGGTATTCAACAAGGAACTGGAGGATTTGCAGCTTCAATGCCAATCCGTCATTGAGCAGCGCGAAGCCGTCGAGACCATGCGGGACTATGCCGCCGCCATGTATCGCACTTGCTGGCGTCGCGCATGGGGACCGAGCAAGGGCAGCAAGGCGTCATCCGTCACCACCGCAAGCTATATCAGCGCGGTTGATTTCCTGCGGGAACGTGCCCTTGCCAAGCGCGAGAAATACCAGCCCGACGGCCTAGTCGTCGTTTCTTCCGGTCCCGCTATCTGGGACGACTGGCAACCGATCTGGACCACGATGAGCGCGATCAAGCAGCGCACGCCGCGAATGGTTGTCGTCACCACGGGACAGCGCACGGGATGGGATGCCATCGTTGCGGCATGGTGCGCGCGTGAAGGCGTGCCCTTGGTCGCCTATGCTCTCAGCGGACGGGGCAAGGCAGCGTTTGCCCGCAATCGCAAGATTGGCGAACTCGACATTTCCGAAGCCGTGCTAGGCGAAGGATCGGGCATTCAGGCGAACCTCTATCAGATGCTCCGCAAGAAAGGCGTTCCTATCCACGCCTTCCGCAAGCCCGCCGATGCCCCCAAGCCGCGCAAGCCGGAGGCATCCGACGCCTATTCCTTCAGGCGAGCGCGGCGCTACGGCTGACACGACACGGCGCGGCGCTTCCCCCAAGCGTCGCGCCCCACATCGCAGCACCCCGCCAAGGCTGGCGCGCTTTCCAGCGCGCTGGCCCTTTTTCGTGCCCCCGGACGCCGCCGCGCCTGACGGCGCGGCGGCGGGGGAACCCAAAAAGGGGAAGGGCCGACAGTCTCACGCCCCCGCGCCGGGAACGGCAGCCGCGCCGTTGTCCCCCTTCGCGGGCGCTTGGGCCGTTGGCGTTTTCCCCGAACGGGAGGCATCGGGCGCAGCCGACGCCCCCTTGAGCGCGGCCAGCGCGACAGCGCCGCCCAGCCGCAACACATGGCCCAGCACGTCGCGGAACTCGCGTTCCGTCACTTGCTCGACCGGCAGCGCGGTTACGATTCCCGCATAGCGATCACGCAGCTTCTGGCGCGTTGCGGCAATCTCGCCCGCAATGCGTTTCTCGCGCGCTTCCAGATCGGCGAGCTTATCGCGTTCAGACATTTTCGGCATGACCAGTTTCCTTGTTCAGGCTGGCCCGCTCGTCACGCCCGCCTTGTCGCACAGGCGCAGCCGCGCCACAAGCGACCCCGCCGCCATGCGCGGCCAAACTCCCCCACATCGACCGACACCGCATAAGGTGCGCCCGGCAGCGGTAGAGAAGACGCAGCGACGCCGTCGCTGCGAGGCAAGCGACGCACGCGCTTCGCGGTTTGTATTGCACCGTACGCACGGGTGCTGTGGCCGGAAACGGCCCTGAAATCAGGGCTTTGTGCTGGCAGACGCGTCAGCCAGAAATCGCATAAATTGGCTGACGCGTCTGCCACCTCAGAAAATCCCTTACAAAGACCCCAGTATTTCCGCGGGTTTGCGCTGGCAGACACGTCAGCCACACTGATTTTATTGTGATTGGCGCCTGTCCGCGCTATAGTGGCGCCGCGTCGTGACCTCCTTGCCGAAGCTCCTGATGGAGCATCCACCTTGGCAAGGGTCACAATCCGGATCGACGATGCGCTTTACGAGCGGCTGCAAGTCCGCGCCCGTAAGGTCGGCGTCAGCGTCGCCGAACTCCTCCGCCCCGCGATAGACCAGGCCGCCGATCCCCGCGGAGGCTACGTCTATACGACGCAGGACGAAATCCTCTCCTGCGTCCTGCAGACGCTCTCGATCGTCGCGGCATTTGTGCGGCGCCGTTCGCCCGAAACCCTCGAACAGGGCATGGCGGACGCGAAGGCGCTGCTCGACGCGAAGGGCCTGCTCGGACCGGAACAGCAATCATGAACCGGCGCGCGGATTGCCCCGTCGCCGGCGTGCCTGTCGCGTCCCGGTATCCCGCCACGGGGGTCGAACCCAGTGCGGTTATCGATCGCCACCGGTCACCGCCGTTCCAGCGCTTCCTCGATGCGGGGGCATCGCGACCAGGCGCGCATCCCGTGCAGGGGAGCGCGCGGCGATGAGCATCTTCCGCAACGACACGCTGGGGAGCTGGACCCGCGGCGGCCAGGCCATCGTCCACAATGTGAGGATGACCACCCAGGTCTTCTTCCAGACGGTGATCGCCGGGATCGTACTCTGGGCAATGGGCACTGGCTGGTATGCCTTCGAGAAGTCGAACGAGTATCAGCGCTTCGTGCTGGTCAAGATGGCGGAGGCCAGCTTCAAGGCCGATACCGCGCGGGGGACCAGCGACCCGATGCTGTTCCGCACTCGCGACGGGCGGCAATACTGGACCTCCGCCGACGCGCTGCTCGACTCCAACATCGGCAAGCAGTCGCTCCGCAAGCTGGAAAAGGATCTCATTCACGGGGCGGCGATTGCGGGGATTGGGGCGCTCGCCGCGCTGGTCTTCGCCTGGTTCTATTTTACTCGAACGGGGCGGGGCCTCGGGTCCAACGAATATCTGCGCGGCGCCCGCTTCGGGACGACCTCCGAAATCCGCCGCGCGCTGCGGGGGCAGAAGAAGGGCGTCCTCACGATCGGCGGGGTCACCGTGCCCGATGCCTTCGAGCCGGAGCATATCCTGCTGGTCGGCGCGCCCGGAACGGGGAAGACCAATCTCATCACCACCATGCTCGAAGGGGTACGCAAGGCGGGGAAGCGGGCGATCGTCTATGACACCGCCGGGAGCTTCGTCGAGAAGTTCTATCGCCCCGGCACGGACATCCTGCTCAACCCACTGGACCGGCGCACCGACATCTGGAGTCCCTGGGTCGATGTCCCGCAGGAGTATCATTACGACCAGATCGCGGAGTCCACGATTCCCGACAAGCTCGGCGATCCTTTCTGGTCGAAAGCGGCGCGTGGCACGCTGGTCGCCGTCCTGCGCAAGCTCGCGAAGCAGAAGCACACCCTGATCTCGGTGTTGCTCGACCGAGTGCTGCGCTCCACGCTCGCAGATCTTGCCGCCTATGTGAAGGGCACCGACGCGGCTGCGTTCATCTCCGCCGAGGGCGAACGGACCTCGGCCGGCGTTCAGGCCGAGCTTGCCTCGGTGATGCGCAGCTTCGCCTATCTCGACGATACCGAGGACGGCTTCTCGATCCGCAAATGGGTCGAGAACGAGAAGGACGACAGCTGGCTATTCGTCACCGTCAAGGCCGACCAGCTTCCCTCGCTGCGTCCCCTGATCACTGTCTGGCTCGATATCGCGATCAGCGCGATCATGAGCCTCACGCCCGATCGTGACCGGCGGCTTTACGTCGTGATCGACGAGCTGCCGACGCTCCAGAAGTTACCCAGCCTCTCCGACTTCCTCGCCCGTGCGCGCAAATATGGCGGCTGCGGGATATTGGGCTTCCAATCCTATCCCCAGCTCAACGCGACCTACGGCAAGGAGGATGCAGCCGCGATCACCGGCTACTGCTCGACCTGGGTCGCGCTCCGGGCGAACGATACCGATACGGCGGAGCTGGTCTCCAAGAACCTCGGCCGGGTCGAGCAGGTCGAGGCGAACGAGGGGATGTCCTATGGCGTGAACGACATGCGCGACGGCGTGAACCTGTCGCGCATGCAAGTGACCCGTCCGCTGGTGATGGACACCGAGGTCAACCATCTGCCCAACCTGTCAGGCTTCCTTCGGTTCGGCCGCAATCTCCCCGTTGTGCGCTTCACCGATCGCTTTAATCCACTGCCCAGCGTTGCTCCCGCTTTCGTCGAGCGGACCGATCCCCCCAAGCGCCTGCCGCTCGGCAAGGCGATCATCTCCCAGGCATGGGCGCGGCGCCGCGCGATCCAGGCGCAGCAGGCGGCGGCACGGCAAGGGCGGCCTCCCGTTCCCCCGGCCGCACCGGGCGCTGCATCATCCCCCGGCAAGGTGCAGGACGATCTCTTCTCCGGCCCGAATGATCAGCCACCGGCCAACGAACCGACCGGCGTGCCCGGCCCCGAAGAGGCCGCGCGGCCCGAGGAGGCGTTCGGGCCGCCCGAGCCCATCGCCCCCGATATGGTCGATGACGGTGCGCCGATTACCGATCCCGCCGATCCCCCCGATGACGAGAATGTCGTCGCGAGCCCCGTGCCTTTGCTGGGTGCGGCGCGCGGCACCATCCGGGTGAAGCTCTCCAGCCACGGCCGATCAGAAGGTCCGCGCGAAAAGGCTAAACCGGCATGATCCATCCCCGCCGCCTCAAGGGCACGGCCGCCAATATCGCCCGCTACTATACGATCGGCGATTACTACACCAAGGGCGGCAACGAACCGTCCGAATGGGGCGGCAAGCTTGCGCCCAGTCTCGGACTGTCGGGGCCTGTCGATCCCAAGCAGTTCGAGGAACTGCTCGGCGGCAAGGTCGGCGACCAGCAGCTCGGCCGCCGGCGCAAGGAAGGCATCCAGCACCATCCCGGTTGGGACTTCACCATCAGCGCCCCCAAGTCGATTTCGATCCTGGCGCTGGTGACGGGCGACGAACGTATCCTTGCCGCGCATGAACGCGCGGTCGGCGTCGCGCTTGCCTATGCCGAGGAACATGCCGAACTGCGCCGCCGTGTGGAGGGTGAGATCGTCCACGAGACCACAGGCCGGCTGCTGTTCGCGCGCTTCACCGAACATGCGAGCCGCGAGGGCGACCCGCATCTCCATACCCATGTCGTCGTTCTCAACATGACCAATCATCTCAATGGTGACCGCATGGCGAGCCTCGAGACGCGCTCGATGTATGCCGAGCAGCTCGTCATGGGGCAGATCTATCGCAACGAGATTGCCCGTGATGTGCGCGAGATGGGTCACGAGGTCACATTCGATCCGCGCAAGGGGCTGTTCGAGGTCGAGGGCATCCCCGGCCAGCTCATCCGCGACTATTCGCAGCGCGCCGAGCAGATCAACGCCCATGCCGCCGAACATGGCTACGAAGGGCAGGCCATGCGACGCGTCTCTTTCTTTGAGACGCGCAAGGCCAAGGAAAAGGTCGGGCTGGACGAGCTACAGGAACGATGGAGCAAACGCGCCGAGCCTTATCGCGAGGATCTCGACAGGCTCCAGGCCGCCGCCCGTGAGCGCGGGGAACGGACGATCGAGACCGACCCGAGCGTCGTCCGCCGCGCCGCCCTGTTCGGCATCCGCCAGAGCGAGACGCGAGAGGCGGTCAACAATATCGGGCGGCTCTATCGCGTCGCGCTGGCATCGCATGTCGGCGAGGTCCGCTTCGGCGAGGTGCGGCCGCTGTTCGAGACGCAGGAAGCCAACCGCAAGCTGTTCGTCACCGTGCGGCAGACCGGCGATCAGCCGCTCCCGCGCGGCCGCACCTCGCGTCGGACCGCCAAACTCGAACTGGCGATGTCCGAACATATTTCGCTCGCGATGCGCGACGCCGCTCCGGTCGCGACCGCTGACCGGTTGGCCGAAGTCGCCGCGGCGCATGGTCTCACAGGCGACCAGACCGCGGCGCTGATTGCGATCGGCAGCGGCACCAACCGGGCGGTCGGCGTGCATGGCGCCGGCGGCGTCGGCAAGTCGACCCTGGTCCGGGCGCTGGCCGATGCGACCCGTGACGACCATATCACGGTCGCGCTTGCGCCGACCTCTTCGGCGGCGGCCGAACTTGGGCGCAAGGCAGAAATCGAATCGCGTACGCTCGCCTCGCTTCTCGCGAGCGGAGGCCATGGCCTCACCGACCGGCACATTCTCGCGCTCGACGAGGCGGGGCAACTCGGCAACCGGCAGGCGCTGCGCGTGCTGGAGATCAGCCGCGCGACCGGCGCGCGCCTCATATTCCTGGGCGACAACAAGCAGACCGGCGCGATCGAGCAGGGCAAGGCCTATTGGCTGCTCCAGCAGCTGGGCCTGCCGACCGTTCAGCTCAAGGAAGCCCTGCGCCAGAAAACCGGCTCGACGCAGAAGGCGGCGGACCTCGCGCGCAAGGGCGACTACGCCGAATCCCTCGCCGCGCTCGACCGGGTGACGACGGGCGCCAGCGCGGCGGATCTCGCCAAGGGCATGGTCGCCGACTGGACCCGCCTCAAGCCCGAGACACGCGCCGACACCAATATCCTCGTCCTCGACAATGCGACGCGCCTGATCGTCAATAGCCATATCCGCGAGGTCCTTAAGCGCGAGGGCACGGTCGCGGCCGAAGAGCATCGCCTTGAGGTGCTGACGCCCTCCGGCATGACCGATCAGGAAAAGGCGATGGCGCGCTTCTACACCGAAGGCCAGGTCGTGAAGTTCTCGCGCGACAACCCGGGGCTGGGGATCGTGCGCGATGCCGATTACCGCGTCGTAGGCATCGGCCGGAACAACCACGGTCGCCAGGTGGTGCGACTGGCCGACGAGCATGGCCGCATCATCGAATGGCGTCCGGGACTGGGCAAGGCGGCCCATGTCAACGTCTTCCTGACCGAACACCGCGAGATCGCCCAGGGTGACCGCATCCAGTGGCGGCTACTCAACAAGGAGATCGACGTCAAGAACGCCGAGCGCGGCACCGTGCTGGCGCTCGACGGCCATGTCGCGACCATCCGGTGGGACCGGGGCGAGCGCGTCCAGCAGGTCGATCTGTCGGAGCACCGGACCTGGGACCATGGCTATGCCGAGACCGTCTATTCGGCGCAGTCCAAGACCTATGCCCGCGTCTATGTGCTGGCCCCCGTCGAATCCGGCCTCGTCAACGGCCAGAACTACTACACCGCGATCACGCGCGCCGCCTATGGTGTGAAGCTCTGGACCGAGAACCAGAAGCGCCTTGCGGCCAAGCTCGCTTCGCGCTCCGGCGAGAAGACGTCCTCGCTAGAGGGGCTTGGGCGGATCAGGGCCGACAGCCACAAGGTCCGCGGGCTCCGCCACAAGGACCGGCACGACCGCTCGCGCGAAGACAATGCTCGCGAGCGCGACGCCCGCAAGGCCGAACGGGAACAGCGCGAACGCGAGCGCCAGGAGTGGGCCAACCGCTCGGGCGGCTTTGCCGAGATTCTCGCGGGCCGCGCGCAGGGGGCCGCTTCGCTGGTCGATCGCTTTCTGCGCGGCACGATCGAGCGCGATCGCGCCGATCCGGCGCGCGCACCCGGCCGCGCCGATGCCCCCGAGCCTGCTCACCAGCCCGAACCGCAACCGCAGCATGACCATGGCGGTCATGGCGGCGGACACGACCGATAGGAGAGGCCCCCATGAACATGAATCTTGTTTTGCTCCTGATCCTCTGTGCCACGCTCATCGCCCTTGTCATACGCCACTATCGCGTCCCGATCCGTCATCGCTGGCGACGGCGGCAGGCGCGCGAGATGTGCGAACAGCTGCGCGGGCGCGACCGCGACCAGCCTGCCGGTGTCCATTATGCTCGGCTGCGCGCCATGGACCCGCTGGCGTTCGAGGAACTGCTGCTCGAGGCCTTCGAGCGCCGCGGGTACCGCATCATCCGCAACCGGCGCTATACGGGCGATGGCGGTGTCGACGGCGAGGTCATCATCGATGGCGAGCGCTGGCTGATTCAGGCTAAGCGCTATCGCGATGCCATCCGGCCCGAGCATGTGTGGGACTTCGCGCAGCTCTGCGCGGTCCGACGGCGGCGCGGCCTGTTCATTCATACCGGACGCACCGGCGGCATGAGCCGTTCAGTCGTCGATCGCGCCACCGGCATCGAGATCGTGTCGGGACAGCGCCTGCTCGCCCTGTTGACCGGAGCGCCGTTCCATCCGGAACCCCCGCCGCGGCGCTGTCCTGTCGGTCCGGGCCGTTCCGGCTATCGCGATCGGGCGCCACAATGATCGAGCGTGGATCACGGAGCAATCGCTGGCCGACCTTCCGCATGGCACTCGCGGCCGTCGCAATCCTGTCCGCCATGCTGACACCCGCGCCCGCGCTGGCGAAGCAGGCCGCGCCCGGCGAGGCGGCCGAGATCGCCCGCTGCATCCGCGTCGCCGCGCGCGGGCTTGGCTGGCTCGAAAAGACGCTCTGGGGCCTTCGCACGCAGGAAGCAGGCTGGATCGGCGCGGAGATCGCCAATACCAACGGCACGCACGATCTCGGACCGCTCCAGATTAACACATGGTGGGTGCCGCGCCTGGCCCGGCTGATCGACAGGCCCGAGCATCAGGTAAGGCATTGGCTGCGCTACAATGCCTGCTTCAATGCCGAAGCCGCACGCTGGATTTTCCTCTCCGGATTGGAGACGACCGGCGCCTATTGGAAGGCGGTCGGCGTGTATCACAGTCCCACCGGCTGGCGGCAGCGCGCCTATGCCGCGAAGGTCGCGAACCATATGCGAATCCGGTTCGGCCCGGACGTGTTTGCGGCGAGCAGCGCGGGAGAGCGTCGGTAGATGCGCCGAGGAGGCGTTGGGAGAGACCGGTTCCGACGATAGGGATAAGAGGTCGGTCCCCCGAAGGGATCAGCATGGATCGGAGCCGGTTCAGCACGATCGGTGCGAGAAGTGCAGCCATCAACCCGGCTACGAGAAATGCACACATCCAACGTTCGCTGCCGATCAGGAGAATGAGCTCCGCGAGCATGATCAGTTGCAATATTGCGACGCCGCCGACATGGGCCGTGCGGGCCAAGCTGTTGCTTACGGCTACAGCTTGAGTGGTCGCCGGATATTTCAAGGGCGGGTCCGCCGGTTTCACATCGAAGACGGGTCGGTTGAGCGAGGAAGCCCGCTCGGTGGATTGGGCGGTGGCACCCGCACAACCACTATCCGTGTGGAGCCGTCGACCGGAAAGGGAATTCCCTTGGCCTCCCAGACCGTGCCGTCGACGGTGATCTGCTCCTCGTCATCGTCAAGGGACTGGTCCGTCTGGAGCCTTATCTGGAGACAGCCGCCGGGGCGCCTGAGCGTTACTTCGGCTTTGTCCCAGGCCCTCGGCATTGCGGGGCGGATCCGTATTTCGCCGCCGGCCAGGCGAACCCCGAGTATTTCCTCGACGGCCAGTCGCCACGCCCATGCCGCGGCACCCGTGTACCAGGTCCAGCCGCCACGGCCGAGATGCGGCGCGACACCCGCAATGTCGGCCGCGACGGCATAGGGTTCGGTTCTGTAACGGACCGCGTCGTCGTGGGTCTGCGCATGGACGATCGGATTGATGCGATCGAACAGCGATTTTGCCGCATCGCCATCGCGCAAGCGGGCGAACGCGATCGCCAGCCACGTCGCTGCATGGGTATATTGGCCGCCATTCTCGCGGATGCCCGGCGGATAGGCCTTGATATAGCCCGGCTCGCGCGGTGTGCGGTCGAAAGGCGGGTCGAGCAGGCGCACGAGGTGGTCATCCTCGCGGGCCAGATGGTGCCGTGCGGATGCGAGCGCCGTGCGCGCCCGCTCGGGATCTCCGGCGCCGGATAGGACGGACCAGGATTGGGCGATGGAATCGATGCGGCATTCCTGCTCCTCGGATGTGCCCCACGGCCTTCCATCGTCGTCAAAGGCGCGCAGATACCATTCCCCATCCCAGCCGGACTGCTCGACCGCGGCGACGAGGGATTCCGCACGGCCGCTCCAACGGTCGCGAAATTCGTTCTGCCCGTCATCGACGCAGTGACGCGTGAAGTTCCGGATAGTCGCGATGAGGAACCAGGCGAGCCATATGCTTTCGCCGCGTCCGCGGTTGCCGACACGGTCCATGCCGTCGTTCCAGTCGCCGGCGCCGATCAGTGGAAGGCCGTGCGACCCGAAGCGATAGGCGTGGGACAGCGCGCGGTCGCAGTGGACGAAGAGCGGCTGAGTGTAGTCGGTAACGTCGAACCGGGCGTACCGGTCGGGCTCGTCGACCGCGAGCGGCGGCGCGCGCAAAAAGGGGACGGGTTCGTCCAGGATTCCTTTGTCCCCGGTCGCCTCGACATAGTGCGCGACGGCATAGGGCAGCCAGACGAGGTCGTCCGAGCAGCGGGTCCGGACACCACGGTCGAAAGGCGGATGCCACCAGTGCAGCACATCGCCCTCTTCGAACTGGTGCGCGGCAGCAGTGAGGATATGATGACGTGCGGCGGCCGGATCCGCGTGGATCTGCGCAAGGACGTCCTGAAGCTGGTCGCGAAAGCCGAACGCACCGCTGGCCTGATAGAAACCGGCGCGGGCGCGCACGCGGGCGCTGAGCGATTGGTGAGGCAGCCAGCGGTTGACCATCAGGTCGAAAGTCGGATCGGGTGTCTTGACCTGGACCTTTCCCAGTCTGTCGGCCCACACCGTCGCACAGGTCTGTGCCGCGGCCTCGATGGTCGATGGTTCCTGCCAGTGTTTGACGAGGTTGCGGACATGCTCGAGGTCATCGCCCTGACCGAGCACGAAGCATACTTCGGTCGTTCCATCGGGAGGAATGTCCAGATGGACCTGGAGCGCCGCGCAGCAGTCGTCGCCGGCGGAAGCCTGTCTGTTACCCAGATCCCAGTTGAGCAGTCCGGCGGGCAGGGCGGGGTCTGCCCGGAGGCCATGGAAATCGCGGCGCGAGGTGGTCAGACTATGCACCGGGAGCGTCGTGGCGAGGAAGGCGACACGATCGCCGAACTCGTCGGTCCAGGGATTGCGACCGAGAACGGCATGGCAGGCCGGATCATAGCGTGACGTGCGCAATGGCGCCTGTTCTCCCCGCACAGCGCCAAGCAGCCACTCGGTATAGTAAGTCGCTGTGACCCGGCGCGAGCGGGCGGTTCGATTGCGCAGCCGTAGCCGGACGAGTTTGACCGGATCGGTGACAGGTACGAAGACCGAGAGTTCTTGCTCCAGGCCTTCGCTGTCCCGGTGCCATGCGGTCCGGTCGGGGCCTTGGTGGACGCGGCAGGCCGAGTTCCCGCCCGCCGGCAAAGGCGTGGGCGTCCAGACGCGCGCGTTTTCCTCGTCGCGAAGGTAGAGGCGTTCGCCCTGGGGATCCTCGATCGGATCGTTGAACCAGGGCGTGAGCCTGTTCTCGCCGCTGTTGATCGCCCAGGTGAAACCAAGTCCGGCCTCGGTGACGATCGTGCCGAAAGCGTCGTTGGTGAGGACGTTGGACCAGGGTGCCGGCGTGGGAGCGTGGGGTTCGAGATAGATTATGTAGTCGCCGGTATCGGGGGCAAAGCCGCCCCAGCCATTGTCGAACCGCAGATCGGCCGGCCTGGGCACCGCTGCTGTCGGGACTGGGCGCGCGCTCGCTTCGACCGGCGCGAACGGTGGACCCGGGTGAGGGGGCTGGTCGCAGCGGACGAGCTGATCGGCCAATGTGCCACTCCCTTCCTCGAGGATCAGCCTGGCCGTCTGTTCCAGCAGGGCGGAGCGCTCGCCGTCGGAGGGGCCGATCCCGACAAGATGGATGCCGCCATGTGCGCCCAGCCGATCCTGCGCGCCCGCCTCCTTCAGAACGTCGAGAAGGCGTTCGCGCACGGGTTCGATATAGCCCGAAGTCCCTTCATGGGCGATCACAAGGTCGATCAGCACGCCGCGTTGGTTCCCGAGCCTGTGTGCCGCGAGGAGGAAGCGGAGCAGACCGGTTTGCTCCGCCGTCCCGGCGCGCAGCAACAGAATGGGATGATCTCCCGAAATACCGAGCGCCCAAAGGTCTCCGCGCCGGAACAGCCTCGAGCCGGCGGGCGCCGCAGCGGGGCGGGCGGTCAAGATATGGGACAGCAGCGCCTGTGCCCGGGGAACGAGGTGCGGCTGGAGCCCCAGCCCGTGCATCGCCCGCGCCGTTGCCGTCGCGGCGTCGCTGACGGCCCAATCGAGCGAGGGCAGGGTCGCGTAGCGTTCGGCGATATCGAGCGCAGATTGGCGGGACCCTGCCGCGATCGTTACGAAAGCCAGCTCGCGGCGGCCGCGAGGCGGCAAGACGATCTTGACCCTGATCGCGCAGATGGGATCGAGGGTCCATCCCAAGCCGCCAGCGAGCCGTTCTTGGGTCATGGCGGCGGCGTGCGATACGCGGCCGTGGCGCCCGAGGAAGGATCTTCGATCAGCCTCGAGACCGAGCAGCGTGATCCCTTCGTCATCGCCGAGCACGCGGCTCAGCAGGACGGGCGGCCGCTCGGACGAATTGCGCGGCCGCCGCGTAAACAATAGTCCATCTCCTCCGGGCAGGGCCTCCGCGCCCACGAACAGCTTGCTGAAGGCCGGGTGCCGCGCCGCATCCTGCGCGGGAGCCAGCACGACCTGTGCGTAGCCGGTCACTTCGATCGTACGGGGACGATCCTCGTCGTTGACCAGCGTGATGCGTCTGATCTCGAGGTCGTCACTCTGGGCGACGTTGACCCTCGTCGTGACCGACACGCCATGCGCGCGGCAATGGAATTCCACTTGATGGGCGTGGAAGACGATGTCCGGCGGCTCGCCTGGGGCGGGGCAGGGGCCACCTGTCGCGGACCAGAGATTGCCCCGATCGAGATCGCGCAGGTAGAGCCAGAAGCCTGCGTCGCCATCGGCGGGATCGATGGAAGTGAGCGCATGCTGGTTCCAGCCAAGCCCGCCCGCGCCATCGGTGCGGATGCGGCTCGAGAGACGGCCGTTGCCAAGGATCTGCCAAGCATGCTCGCCATTGTGTCGGTCGGGCGACCAGGCATGGAGTCCAGGGATCGCTCCCTCGGCTTGAGCCGGTGGCTCGCGAACTTCCACACGCGCTATTTCGGGCGGCAGCTCCCATGGAATACGTTCGTTGAGCAGAAGATCGACCGTGCGGGCGTAGGGGTCCGCATGGAACCAGCGCACCAGCATGTTGTCGCACAGGGCGTTCCCGAGCGCGGCAAGGCTCATGCCCTGGTGATGCGCCATGTAGGAGCGGACCAGCGCGAAGTGTTCGCCCGACGGCAGCCGCTCTGGCGTAAAATCGGCAGCTTCGAAGAAGCCATACCGGCCGATCAACTGAAGTTCGGCGAGCAGCTTGAGGTTTCTCGTCGCCAGTGCTGGCCGGATCGTGAGAGCGAGCGCGGTCGCATAGGGGCTCACTACAAGGTCGCGGCCAAGGCCCCGCTGCAGCCCGAGGGCAGGGACGCCGAACGCATGATAACGATAGACGCGATCCGGACCCATGGAGGCGAAGGACGATTCGGAAACGCCCCAGGGGATGCCGTGCGCCTTGCCGAAAGCGGCCTGAATGCTGATGGCAGTCCGATCGCTCATTCCGAGCAGAGTGCCGGGGTCGCTGTGCAGGAAGATGTTCGGCATGAGATACTCGAACATCGAGCCGTTCCAGGAAACCAGCGCGAGACCGACCTCCTGCTTCGTGATGGGGCGGCCGAGGTGAAACCAGTGAGACGGATCAATATCGCCCTTCGCGATAGCGAAAAAGCTGGCGAGACGCGCCTCGCTGGCGAGCAGGTCGTAGTGATGCGGGTCGATGCGGTCGGCGCTGACGTTGTAACCAATGTGGAAGAGCCGGCTGCCCCCATCGAGCAGGAAGGCAAAGTCCATCGCGTGGGCGGCGGCAGCCGCGCGGCGCGATAGGCCGCCGAGACGATCGTAAAGCTCGTACGAGGCCGCCTGGCCCTGTTCGATCGCCGCCAGAACCGCGTCTACCCATTGCCGGCTCGGGTCCGACACAGACGTCTGCCTGAACGCTTCGAGGACGCTGGTGGCCTGCCTCGCGGGGACTCCCAGTGTCGGACTGGAGCCACTTGCCAGGAGGGCGGCGACCCTTGCCGCGGTCTCAGCGCAATCAGCCGGGCGATTTTTGAGAATCTCCCACCATGGCGAGAACATCCGCAAGTCGCCCCGCATTCTGGTCAGATGATGGTCGAGGCGTTCGAGCCAGGCCTGGATGTCGCGCAAGGTGCCGATATCGGATTGGGCAGTGCCGGCCGCCATCAGGCCGATCTGCTCGCGCAGTTTCGGCAGGCAGGTCGAAATGAGATCGTCGATCCCTTGGTACCACGCCGGTTCGTCAGCGCCGATGCGCTCCGCCGTCTGGCGCATGGCCGCAAGGATCGTGCCGGCGGCTGAGGAGGCCTCGACCGACCCGATTGCCTGGACGAGCAGCTCGATGTTGTCCTCGAGTCCAAGCCAGAGATCGGCCGCCACCGGCGGCACGCTTCCCGCTTCGCGAAGCGCCTGGGCGACGGTGATCAGGCAGACCGCGAGATTGCCGCTGTCGACCGTGGATACGTAGCGTGGCTCGAGGGCCGCGAGCGTCCTGGTGTCGTACCAGTTGAGGATGTGGCCGCGGTAGCGTTCCAGACGGTCGAGGCTGTCGAGCGTGTCGCCAAGGCGGGTCGCGGCCTCGTTGAGGCCGACATGCCCGAGCCGCCACGCGGTCAGAATCGACACCAGCAGCATGCCGATGTTGGTTGGCGATGTGCGGTGGGCGATCTCTTCGTCAGGGGGCTCCTGATAGTTGTCGGGAGGCAGCCAGTTGTCCTCGGGCCGCACGAACGTCTCGAAGAACAACCAGGTACGCCGGGCCATGAGCCTGAGGAATTTCCTGTCCGCCGGGGGCAATGGTTCCTGCGACGGCTGGAGAGGACGGCTGATCCGGATCGCGATCTCCGGCGCCAGGAACCAGAGCAGCAGAAGCGGCGCCGCGACCGGCAGCGAAGCCGGGGCAACGGCAAACAAAGCGCCGGCGATCACCGTTGCGAGCAGTGGAGAGGCGGCCATCTCGCGCCAGGCCGCGATGCGCGGATGGCGCGCTGCGTTTCGCGCGGCCGTATGAGCGGCGGATGTCCACTCCAGGCGGCGGCGCCCCGACCGAAGCCTCCAGATCGTAACCGCGATCGCGTGCAGCGCGATGACGGAGTCGCTCACGAGAAAGGCGATGGCGAGGGTCCAGCGCCCCAACTGGTCGGTCAGGCGGCGCAGGACGCGGTGCATCACGCCGCGCCGCCGGCCCTGCGCGAAACCCGTCACAAGGTCGGTGAAAAGGTAGGCGCCGGGCGCGACGACCGCGAGCAGGGTCCAGACCCATGGCTCGCCGTGGAGAAGGAACCATCCGCCCAGGAGCAGGGCGACGATACTGGCGGGCACCAGACTGCGCCGCAGATTGTCGAAAATCTTGAGACGGTCGAACCAGCCGAGCCGGTTGCGCAGCCAACGCCCGTCGCGGCCTGGCACGAAGGGCAACAGCCAGGGCAGGATTTGCCAGTCTCCGCGCACCCATCTGTGCCAGCGCCCGGCGAAGTCGAGATAGCCGGTCGGAAACTCTTCATAGACGATCACGTCGCTCACCAGCGCGGCGCGTCCGTGCAGTCCCTCGAAGAGGTCGTGGCTCAGCAGGGCATTTTCGGGGATGCGCCCTTCGAGGCTTCGTTCGAACGCAGCGACGTCGTAAAGGCCCTTGCCGACGAAGACGCCGGTGCCGAGGAGATCCTGGTACACGTCGGAGACAGCGCGCGAGTATATGTCGATCGTCGTGTCCCCGCCGTACAAGCGGGCAAACAGGGATTGGCCGGTGGCTTCGGGAGCGAGTTCGACGCGGGGCTGAAGGATCGTATAGCCCCGTTCGATGCAGCCGGTTTCGGGGTCGAAATGAGCGCGGTTGAGAGGATGGGCCAGCGTGCCCACCAGACGCCGGACAACCCCGGGCGCGAGACGCGTATCCGCGTCTACTGTCATCACGAAACGGCATTGCCTAAGCGCTTCCGTCCGTCCCGCCGTAAGGCTGAACGGCATCGCATCGCCACGCAGCACGAAGGCATTGAACTGCTCCAGCTTTCCGCGCTTACGCTCCCAGCCCATCCAGCAGCCCTGCGCCGCATTGAAGAGCCGTGGGCGATGGAGCAAATGAAAGGGACCGTGGCCTTTGGGATCCGCATAGCGCGCGTTCAGGTCCTCGATGCCTGCGATCAGCGCGGCTTCGATCTCGGTGTCGGTGGGAAGCGTCGCGGTATCTGCGTCGGCCAAGTCGCTGAGAAGCACGAATGCGAGGCTCGCGTCGGGACTGGAGAGGCGGTGCGCTTCGAGGCGCTGGAGCAGCGGGGGGACGTCGGACACCTGGGCGAGGAGAACGGGCATCACGACCGCGGTCGCGCAGTCCTTGGGGATGCCCTTTTTGAAAGCCAGTTTGGGAAGGACTCGAGGCGGTGTGATTTGGGTCACGAGCCAGTTCACGAAGGTTATGCTGATGATCGAGGCAGGTAGCAGCGTGAGCGCGATGCAAAGCAGCAAGGATCGGGGAGGCGCGCCAGACCAGACGAGATACCAGGTCGGAAGGGCAAAGGCTGCAAGCCCAGCGAGGAGCAGGCCGGCTGCATACAGACCGCCAGGATGACGCAGCGCGCGCCGCATCGTCGATCCGAACGTCCAGGGGCGAGGATCGAGGGCATCCGCGAAAAGCCGCCGTCCCGCATCGACCAGCCAGTAGCCGACGTGACCCGAAGGGGTTTCGCTCGTGGTATGGCATTGCCGCAGGGCGCGTTGCGCCACGTCCCATTCAGGCAGGCCGGACTGCTTGGCAAGCTGCTCGACAGCGTGCCGATATCGGTCTCGGGTTTCGAAATCCATGCGTGCGTAGATGCCGGCCGGATCTCGCTTGAGGATCGTCTCGACCCGGCTGGTTCGATCGAAGAAGTCGTTCCACTGGATGGTCGCGGTCACCGCGAGATTGGCGATCCCTCGCGCGACGCATTCGGTGTCGTCGATCGCCGCAATCGACGTGCCGGGTGTATCATCCACCTGGAATGGGGGGGCGATCTGGGGAAAGAGGCGAGAAAAGCCTGTGACCAGAAGTTCTAGGCTGACGATGCGCAGCATCGTGGGGAA
Organism: Novosphingobium soli; assembly: GCF_042432915.1. Classification (NCBI taxonomy): domain Bacteria; kingdom Pseudomonadati; phylum Pseudomonadota; class Alphaproteobacteria; order Sphingomonadales; family Sphingomonadaceae; genus Novosphingobium; species Novosphingobium soli. The sequence continues at coordinate 299,040 of NZ_JBHLWK010000006.1, read as the reverse complement.
TGCCCAGGTCTCCGCGATGCTGAGGGGCAGTTTTTTCTGATAGCGGTCGATGAACTGGACGGCGATATTCAGCGACACCTGCAGGTGGGACGCCTGCAGGAAAGCATGGGCGAGCTGATGGATGCGCGGCCGCCTGAGGCCAGCTTCGGCGAGGCCGGGAAGCTTTGCGTAGAATTCGGCGGGAAGATCCTCGCGAATCTGGAGGATTGCGCGCTGGATCTGATAGTCGTTGTCGAGCAGCCATTCGGCGGCGGCGCTGCCGTGCCGATCGGCTTGGGCAGCTTCCTGGCGGGCTCGGGTCAGCCAGTCCTTCATCGCGTCGAGATGCGACCAGATCGGGAGGGGCGCGGAGTTGCCGATCAGTCCGGTGAGCTGATGGCGGGAGGCAGCCTCGTCTGCCGCCCCAACGATGGGGTCGTTCTCCTCGATATCGGCCATGATCAGGCCTGGGTCGCGAGCGGTAACCGGAGGCGATCGTTCCCATTCTGGATGGACGTTTGAGCATTGCGGCTCGTCGCGGGCGTCACCAGCATCGGCACGTTGCAGTGCGCCATCAGGTAGGAGGCAACCGTCCCATAGGGGAGATCGGAGACATGCTGATGGTTATGCCCGCGCGCTGACAATATGGCGAGATCTGCACCCTCTCGCCGGATGAGGTCGTTGAGCGCTTCGCGCACATCCTCGCCGCGGATCGAGATGGTGCGCACGCGCAAGCCGGACGATGACAAGTTGGATCGGGTTCGGTCCAGATAGCTTCGAGCGGCTTGCTCGTTGCGCTCGATCAGACCTTGCCGGAGTCTCTTGTCCTCGACCTCCAGGGGGCGCGCTTCAATCATTTCGGGGGTAGGCACGACATGAACGAGGAGAAGTTCCGCATCAGCGGTCCTTGCGAGTCGTGCGGCGAGGGGCAGGACGCTTTCCGCCCAGCGAGAGCCATCCAGCGGCACGACGATCCGTCTATAGGCGCCAGCCGGGGCCGGCGCCTCCACGGGGACGAGCAACACGGAGCCTGGCGCCTGCGACAGCACCTTGTGAACGGTGCCTCCCATGCCGCTGCGGCCGCTTTCCTGCGTTCCGCGTCGCCCCAGCACGACCATTCTGTCTTCGCAGTCGCGCACGAAACGGCAGATTTCTTCGGCAGCGGGGCCTTCCGCGAGTTCGATAGTGGTTTGGGTCGAGGGCGCATCAACGGCGGAGGTGCATCGATCCAGCGCGCGCAGGGCCTCGCGGCGGCGCAGGCTGCATTCGATCGGGTCCGGGCATGCATCGGGCGAATTGCCGCTGTCCAGCACTTGCAGAAGGGTTATCGGGACATCGAGCGTCGTCGCGAGCGCGAGGGCGTGCGGGTAGATCCAGGCGTTGCGATCGGAGCGGTCGATGCAGGCGACGATACCGGGCGTTTTTGGCGATGCAGGAGCCGGGGAGAGCGACGGGAACGCGGAAATGACAGACATGGGACGACCTCCAGTTGCCGTCCGTCCCCCCGGTCGCCGACGGCTTCGATTCGGGGCAGCTACATAAGGTCTGGCCTTCTGCCCGATTCCGGCCAACCTTAATGACGGTATCGGCGCGACGGTGCAGGGGACATTGGGATATTTACTAATGCCGGCGGCACAGCCTCTGTCCGGTAACGCCCCATGCGGTGGAAAGTGGCTGCGGCGTGAAATGGGCTCAGATCCGTCCTCGCAGAACTTCTCAGCCAGGCTTGCATTGCTCCGCATCCGCGACCGCGCCTATCGTCCGAACGAAGCTGTCGGGATTAAGGGAAATCGAATCGATCCCTTCGGAAACGAGGAAGGCCGCGAACTCCGGATGGTTGCTCGGCGCCTGTCCGCAGATGCCGATCTTGATCCCGGCGGCATGCGCCTTGCGGATGGCCTCCGCGATCATCCGGGTGACGGCCTCATCCCGCTCGTCGAACAGACTAGCGAGAATACCGGAATCGCGATCGACGCCGAGCACCAACTGGGTAAGGTCGTTGGATCCGATGGAGAACCCGTCGAAGCGCGTGGCGAACTGTTCCGCGAGGATCACGTTCGACGGGATTTCGCACATCATGTAGATTTGTAGTCCGTGTTCACCCCGGACGAGACCGTTGGCGGCCATCGCCTCGAGCACGCGGTCCGCTTCGGCCGGCGTGCGACAGAACGGGACCATGACGATGACGTTGGCAAAGCCCAAGGTCTCGCGGACCCGTTTGAGGGCGCGGCATTCGAGGGCGAAGCCCTCGCGGTAGCGCTCGTCATAGTAGCGCGAGGCACCGCGGAAGCCGAGCATCGGATTTTCCTCTTCCGGCTCGAAAGCGTCCCCGCCGACGAGATGCGCGTATTCGTTGGTCTTGAAGTCGCTGAGTCGCACGATCGCCGGGTGCGGATAATAGGGGCTTGCGAGTTTCGCGATGCCGCGCGCCAGAACATCCACGAAATAGTCGGCAGGCTGCGGGTAGCCGTGCGTGAGGTCGCGGATCCGGCGCTGTGTCTCCGGCGCCGTGCGTTCCGGATGGACAAGTGCCATGGGATGCACCTTGATGTGCGCATTGATGATGAACTCCATCCGCGCGAGCCCGACGCCGCGCGCCGGCAACCGCCACCACTGGAAGGCGGCGGCGGGATTCGCGATGTTGACCATTATGTCGGTTCCAGTCGCCGGCAGGGAGCCGATGTCGATATCGGTCACGGCGAAATCGAGCGCACCCTCGTAGATCGTGCCGATGTCGCCGTCGGCGCAGCTGATCGTGATTTCCTGGTTGTCCAGAAGGAGTTCGGTGGCGTTGCCGGTGCCGACGATCGCGGGCACGCCGAGCTCGCGGCTGACGATCGCGGCGTGGCTCGTCGTGCCGCCATGGTCGGTCACGATGCCGGCCGCGCGCTTCATGATCGGAACCCAGTCCGGATCGGTCGTCTCGGTGACGAGAATTGACCCGTCGCGGAACTGTTCGATGTCCGCAGCGGTGCGGATCACGCAGGCCTTGCCTGCGGCGATGGCCATGCCGATGGCGGCACCGGTCGCGAGCGGCTTGCCTTTCGGCGTGAGGCTGTAGTGCCGAAAGGAGGTGCTGCTCGACTGTGCCTGGACGGTCTCTGGCCGCGCCTGAACGATGTAGAGTTCGCCGCTTTCGCCGTCCTTCGCCCATTCCATGTCCATGGGGCGCAGGTAGTGCTCCTCGATAGCAACTGCCCAGCGCGCGAGCTGGATGATGTCCGCATTTTCGAGCACGAGCGTAGCGCGTTCCTGCGCTGTCGTTTCGACGATCCTCGTGCGGTGGCTTCCGCCCTCGCCATAGACCATGCGGAAAGCCTTGCCGCCCAGTTCCTTGTCCACGATGGGCTCGGTTCCCGGCTGCGCGAGCAGCGGCTTGAAAACGACATATTTGTCGGGGTTGACCGTGCCTTGGACCACGGTCTCGCCAAGTCCCCAAGCCGCGCTGATTACGATGGCGTCGGGAAAACCTGTCTCGGTATCGACCGAGAACATCACTCCCGAGCCTGAAAGATCCGAGCGTACCATCTGCTGGATGCCGATCGACAGCGCGACGTCGAGATGATCGAACCCCTTGGTTTCGCGATAACTGATGGCGCGATCGGTGAAGAGCGAAGCATAGCAGCGTCTGCAGGCGTCGAGAAGTTCACGCTCGCCCCGGACGTTGAGGAAGGTTTCCTGCTGGCCGGCAAAGCTCGCGTCCGGAAGATCTTCTGCCGTGGCACTGCTGCGGACGGCAACGGCCGGGCGATCAACGCCCAAGCGTCGGCTCAAGTCTCCGTAGGCCGAGAGGATTTCGTCGGCGATCTGCGCCGGAAAGCTGCTCTCGAGGAAGAGTGCGCGGATGGCAGTACCGGTTTCCTGGAGGGTGGCTTTGCCGGAATGGAACTCGCCGAGACGGGTGGCGATCCCCTGTTCGAGGCGGTTCTCGGCGACATAGGTCCGATAGGCGCTCGCGTCGGTGGCGAAGCCCGACGGGACCTTGACGCCCTTGCTGGAAAGCGCGGCGGTCATTTCACCCAGCGACGCGTTCTTGCCGCCGACCGCCGGCAGGTCGGTTATCCTGATATCCTCGAACCAGAGAACGTGCGGTTTTGACATGACCTTCCGGCTTCCCATCGGGGGGCGGCTCCATTTGAGAGCCGCCGTTCGCCTAGACCATCGCCACCCTTTGCTGCTTGGTCACTACGTAAGGATACTATGGACGATAGCCCGAGATCGCTGTGGCTGAAGGTCCCCCGCCGGAGCGCGCCGGATCGGGAATGACGGCTCAGCTGTCGGCATCGTCATTCGTGTCGATAGCGTTAGCACCTAGCGAGCGAAGGTGAAGCCACAGAGAACCGCGAACTTTACGTATGTCGATTCCGCGGCGTCCCTGCGAAGCTTCGCTGATGCACGCCTCGTCCATCCCTGAGTTCATCCCGGAGTTCGTCATCGACGATCCCTTCCGCCATCGGCAGTGCGCCATCCGCCGCGCGATCGCTCAGACTGGGAAGTGGGCCCGGAGGCCGCCATGGGTGCGATGCTAACCGCGGCCAGGATGGGGCGGCTTATTGCGCTGCGCGGTCCGGTGCTCGATGTCGAGTTTACCCAGGTTCCGCTCCCCGCCGTCAATGAAGCGCTCCGCGTCGAAGCGGGATCGATCCCGCTGATCGCGGAGGTGCAGAGCCACATCGACGAACAGACCGTGCGCGCGGTCGCGCTTCAGCCAACCTCCGGTCTTAACCGTAATGTCGCGGTGACGGCTCTCGGCGGCCCTATCCTGGTGCCGGTCGGCGACACGGTCCTTGGACGCCTCCTCACCCCGACTGGCCAGATCGGCGACGGCGGTGAGCCGCTCGCCGCAGATGTGCCGCTGAGGCCAATTCATCGCGCACCCCCGCCGCTCGACGAGCAGAGCGCGACGACGGCAATGTTCGAGACCGGCATCAAGGTCATCGATCTGCTCGCGCCGCTTGCCGAGGGCGGCAAGGCGGCGATGTTCGGGGGCGCGGGGGTCGGCAAGACCGTGCTGGTGATGGAACTCATCAACGCGATGGTCGCGCGTTATGAAGGCGTTTCCGTCTTTGCCGGCATCGGCGAGCGGTCGCGCGAGGGCCATGAGCTGCTCACCGACATGCGCGGCTCGGGTGTGATCGACAAGACCGTGCTCGTTTTTGGGCAGATGAACGAGCCGCCGGGCGCGCGCTGGCGCGTCGGGCTGACCGCGCTCACCATCGCCGAATATTTTCGCGACGAGCAGAAGCGCAATGTCCTGCTGCTCATGGATAACGTGTTCCGCTTCGTCCAGGCCGGTAGCGAGGTGTCGGGCCTGCTTGGACGCATGCCCTCGCGCGTCGGCTACCAGCCGACGCTGGCCAGCGAGGTGGCCGCGCTGCAGGAGCGCATCGCCTCGGTGCATGGGGCGGCGGTGACCGCGATCGAGGCGGTCTATGTGCCCGCCGACGATTTCACCGACCCGGCGGTCACCACGATCTCCGCCCATCTCGACAGTTCCATTCTGCTCTCTCGCGCCATGGCCGCAGAAGGCATCTATCCCGCGGTCGATCCCCTGGGGTCCTCGTCGATCCTGCTCGATCCGCAGGTCGTGGGCGATCATCATTACGCGCTCGCCCAGCAGGTCCGAGAGACGATCGCGCATTATCGCGAACTCCAGGACATCATCTCGCTGCTCGGCATCGAGGAGCTGGGCCGCGAGGACCGGCTGATCGTCGGCAGGGCGCGGCGGCTCCAGCGCTTCCTGACCCAGCCCTTCATGGTGACGCAGGCTTTCACCGGGCAAGCCGGCCGCTCGGTGGCGCTGGCTGATACGCTTAAGGGCGTCGCGGCCATCCTGTCGGGCGAGACCGACGACTGGCCCGAGAGCGCCTTCTACATGGTGGGCGACCTTGGGGAAGCGCGGTCCCGTGTGGGGGAGGGCGCATGAAGCTGCGCATCACCGATCCGACTGCGATCCTCGTCGATGCGGACGTCGCGTCGGTTCGCGCCGAGGATGCCAGCGGCAGTTTCGGCATCCTCTCGGGCCACGCCGATTTCCTGACCGCGCTTGGCGTCTCGATCGTCTCCTGGCGGGGCGCCGATGGCGCTCCCGGCTATTGCGCGGTGCGCAACGGCATTCTGACCGTGAGCCACGGCACGGAGGTCGCGGTCGCGACGCGCGAAGGCCATGTCGGCGATGACCTTGGAACGCTCGAGCATGACGTGCTCGCGCGCTACCGCGAGCGCGACGAGGGCGAACGATCCGAACGGACCGCGTCGGCGAAGCTCAGGATGCAGGCGATCCGCCATATGGTCGAGGCCCTGCAGGGTGGTGGCCGGGAGCTTGGTCTGTGACCGCGGACAAGCCCGAGCAGCCGATCGTCGAAGCCATCCGGACCCGCGCGGAACGGCGGCGGCTTGCGCAGCGGCTTCCTTCCGTCGCCCGCAATCTCGGCCAGATCGGCGTGCTCGGCTGGCAGATCGTCCTGCCCGCGCTGGTCGGTCTCGCGATCGGCCGCTGGCTCGACCACCGGCTGGATAGCGGCATCTTCTGGACCGCGCCGCTCCTGCTCGTCGGGCTCGCCCTCGGCTGCTGGTCGGGCTGGCGCTGGATGCACCGGCAATGAGCCAGCTCTCCCCCATCCTGTTCCTGGCCCTCGGATTTGCGGTCGGCCTCGCCCATTTCGCGGCCATCGCCAGAGAAGCCGACCTCGTCACACATCGCGGCCCGGCATCGCGCCCGATCCTGCTCAGGCTCGGGCGTCTCGCCGTCACTATTCTGGTTCTCGTCATCGCCAGCCGGCAAGGGTGGCCGGCGCTTCTTGCCGCAACAACCGGCTTCATGGGCGGGCGCCAGATCATGCTCCACCGGCTCGGAGGCGCCCGATGAAATTCGCGTCACCACTTGAAAGCCATGTGCTGTTCGCGATCGGTCCGGTGCCGATCAGCCAGCCTGTGGCCACGACCTGGGGCATCATGGCTGTCCTTACAATCGGAAGCTGGCTGTTGACCCGCCGCCTTGCGTTACGCCCATCACGAGCCCAAGCGGCGCTCGAGCTGGTCGTCGAGACCGTCGCCGGCCAGATCCGCGAGACGATGGACGCGGAGCCGCGGCGTTATCTGCCGCTGATCGGCACGCTGTTCCTGTTCCTGCTGGTCGCCAACTGGTCGTCGCTGATCCCCGGCGTCGAGCCGCCGACCGCGACCCTCGAAACCGACGCGGCGCTGGCGCTGATCGTCTTCGGCGCAACGCTCTGGTTCGGCGTCCGCGCGCTCGGGCCCAGGGCCTATCTCGCGACCTTCGCGCGCCCCTCGATCCTGCTCGCCCCGCTCAATATCGTCGAGCTCTTCACCCGCAGCTTCTCGCTGATGGTGCGCCTGTTCGGCAACGTCATGAGCGGCGTCTTCATGATCGGCGTCGTGCTGAGCCTCGCCGGGCTGCTCGTCCCGATCCCGCTCATGGCGCTCGAAATGCTGACCGGCGCGGTCCAGGCCTACATTTTCGGCGCGCTCGCCATGGTCTTTATCCGGAGCGCTATCAGCGAGAACGGCGCCCGCCCGCCATCCAAACAGGAGTCCCCCGCATGAACTGGATCCATCTCGCCAGCATCCTCGGCGCCGCTTTCGCGATCTCGATCGGCGCAATCGCCCCGGCGCTCGGGCAGGGCAGGGCCGTCGCCGCCGCGATGGACGCGATCGCGCGCCAGCCCGAAGCCGCCAACACCGTCTCGCGCACGCTGTTCGTGGGCCTCGCGATGATCGAGACGATGGCGATCTACTGCCTCGTGATCGCGCTGCTGCTGCTCTTCGCCAACCCGTTCGCCTGACATGCGGATCGACTGGTGGACGCTGGCGCTGCAGGCGGTCAATGTCCTCATCCTCGTGTGGCTGCTCGGACGCTTCCTGTTCCGTCCGGTGATGGATGCCATCGCTGCCCGCCAGGCATCGGCCCAGGCGCTGCTCGACGAAGCGCGGGAGGCAAAGGACCGGGCACAGGCCGAAGCGCAGGCGCTCAAGACGCAGAATGACGGCTTCGTCGCGGATGCGGCGGCTCGTCGCGCCGAGATCCGGACCGAGGCCGAAGCGGAGCGCCAGCGCCTCCTCGCGCAGGCCAGGCTCGAGGCGGACGCCGTCGTCGAGCAAGGCCATGCGGCGATCGATGCCGAACGCGGGCGGGTGGCGGCGCAGTGGCGGGAAAAGGCAGCGAGCCTCGCCGCCTCGATGGCGGGCACATTGCTCGCTCGTCTCCCGCCCGAGCAGACGGTGCAGGCCATGGTCGACGCGCTCAAGGCGCGGCTCGGGGACCTTTCCGAGGCGGATCGCCGCAGCCTGGCGGCCGCCGGGCCCGTCACCGTCGCGACGCCCGCGCCGCTGACGGCAGATCTGCAGACGCAGGTAGCGCGCGCGCTTGGCGAAATCCTGCCGGATACCGCGACCCCGATCTTCGCGGTCGATCCAGATCTCATCGCCGGCGCGGAGCTTCGCACGCCCCACGCCGTCGTGCGCAACAGCTGGCGCGCCGATCTCGACGCCATGGTGGAGAGCCTCCATGAGGACGATCATGCCCGGATCGCCTGAAGACTGGCTGACGCAGGCCCAGAGCTGCATCGCGCGCGCCAATCTCGGGCCGCGTGTCGATGCAATTGGCCGGGTGGAATCGATCGGCGACGGCGTTGCCATGGTCTCGGGCCTTCCGGACGCGCGCCTCGACGAATTGCTCTATTTCGCCCGCGGCCAGACCGGGTTCGTCCACACGCTCGACCGTGACCGGATCGGCTGCGTGCTGCTCGACGATGCCACGGAGGTGGAGGCAGGAGATACCGTAACCGGCTCGGGCGAGGTGGTCCGCGTACCTGTCGGCGAGGCATTGCTCGGCCGCGTCGTCGATCCGCTCGGCCGTCCGCTCGATGGCGGCACGCCGATAAGGGCCAGGCGTTTCGATCCTGTCGAACGGCCGGCGCCGGCGATCATCGAACGCGACCTTGTCGTCCAGCCGGTCCAGACCGGCACGCTCGCGATCGATGCGATGTTCGCCATCGGCCGGGGGCAGCGCGAACTCATTCTCGGCGACCGCGCCACCGGCAAGACGGCGCTCGCGGTCGACACGATCATCAACCAGCGCACCAGCGACATGATCTGTGTCTATGTCGCGATCGGCCAGAAAAGCTCGGCGGTCGCGCGCGCGATCGATCAGGTGCGGCGGCATGGCGCGCCGGACCGCACCATCTTCGTTGTGGCGAGCCCCGCCGCGGCGCCGGGGCTTCAATGGATCGCGCCGTTCGCGGGTTTCACGATGGCCGAATATTTTCGGGATGGTGGCGGCCATGCGCTGGTGGTTCTCGACGATCTCACCAAGCATGCCGCGACCCATCGCGAGATCGCCCTGCTGACCGGACAGCCGCCTGGGCGCGAGGCCTATCCCGGCGACGTCTTCTTCCTCCATTCGCGCCTGCTCGAACGCGCGGCGTGTCTCTCGGCCCAACAAGGGGGTGGTTCGCTTACGGCCCTGCCGATCGCGGAGACCGATGCCAGCAATGTCAGCGCCTATATCCCGACCAATCTGATCTCGATCACCGACGGTCAGATCATTCTCGACGCGAAGCTGTTCGCGCAAGGGCACAAGCCCGCCATTGATGTGGGCACGAGCGTGAGCCGGGTCGGCGGCAAGACGCAGCTTCGCGTCCTGCGCGACGCGAGCGGGACCATGCGCCTCGACTATGCGCAGTTCCTCGAGCTCGAGATGTTCACCCGCTTCGGCGAGCAGCCCGAGCCGCGCGTGCGGGCGCAGATCGAACGCGGCAAGCGCTTGCGCGCCCTGCTCGTGCAGCCCTTGCTCAGCCCGCTGCGGGTCGTTGACCAGGTGGCGCTGGCGCTCGCGCTTGGTGAAGGGTTGCTCGACGACATGGCAGTCTCGGAGATACCGTCGCTTCGCACGCGGCTGGCAAGTTGGATCGACGATCACGTCCCCGATCTATGCGCGCAGATCGAGCGGACTGGACAGATCGACACCGCGCAGCGGTCCGCTCTGATGATGACGGTCAAAGCGCTGATCGAGAGCCGGCCGGCCGGCTCTGCATCATGAGCGATCGCCTCGCCGAGATTGGCCACCGGATCGAGACCGTCCGTCAGCTCGGCGCGGTGGTCAATGCCATGCAGGGCATTGCCGCGCAGCGGGCGCAGCAGGCGCGCGCGCTGCTGCCCGCGGTGCGCCGTTACGCGGAAACCGCCCGCACGGCTATCGGCCAGGCACGCCGCCTTGCCGAACCGCTGGAGCATTCTCGCAAACGGACGGATCACGCTGCAAAAGGTGGCCTTATTTTGTTCGGTGCGGAGCAAGGCTTTGCCGGCGCCTTTCCGGAGCAGTTGCTCGACGGCGCCGCGGCCGACTTGCAGGACAGGCATATTCTTCTGATTGGCGCGCGCACGGCCGCACTTGCGGCCGAGCGCGGTCTGCGCATCGCATGGAGCGCGAGCATGCCGAGCAAGGCCGATGCGCTACCCGCTCTGGCGACAAGCATCATCGACGCGCTTTACGACTTTCTGGAGGAGGCCGGCGCGGTGCCTATCACCATGGCTTATCCGGTTTGGAGCAGCGGCAAGGGCGTCTCGATCGTGCGTGCGAGCCTCCTGCCGCTCGACCTCGACACTTTCCCCACGTCCACGGCGGATCTGCCGCCGCTCATCAACATCAAGGCGGCGGACCTCATCGGCGACCTGACCGTGGAATATGTCTTCGCCCAGATCTGCGCGGCGGCAGTCGAGACATTCGTCGCCGAGAACGAGGCACGGCTGCGCACCATGGCGACCGCCCGCAGCCACATCGATCGCAAGGGCGAGGCCCTGCGCCTCGAGGAGCGGATCACACGTCAGGACCAGATCACGGCGGAGGTCGTCGAACTCGGCGCCGCGTCACGTGCCGCCCGGGGTCCCGGCTTATAGAGAGCCTCGACGCACCGAGGCCCGGACAAGCTACGTTCTTTCGCTGCCGCGCTGCTCCCAACCTTGGGATGCATGGTTGCCCTTATTTTTTCGGCCCCTTGCCCATGCCGGCCGTGAACGCGATCCGCAGGGCGTCCGCCTGCGTCTGCACGCCCAGCTTGAGCATCAGGCTGGCGCGATGAACCTCGACGGTTCGCGACGAAATGCCCAGGTCATAGGCAATCGTCTTGTTCGGATAACCTTGCGCCATGCCTTCCAACACCTCCTGCTCGCGCGGGGTCAGCGCTGCGATCTGCTCGCGGGCCTGCGCCTGTTCGGCAGTGCGCCTGTCAACGTGCTCGATCCGCGCAAAGCCGCGCTCGATCGCATCGAGCAGCGACGCCTTCTCGATCGGCTTGGCGAGGAAATCGACCGCGCCGCCCTTCATCGCCTGGACGGCCAGGGCGACATCGCCGTTGGCGGTAAGCACCACCACCGGCATGGCAATCCCTCGCTCCGCCATGGCGGCCTGAACCTGCAGACCGTCGATGACGGGCATGTGCATGTCCAGCAGTACGCAGCCGGTTTCGGCTTCGTCCGCGTTCTGCAGAAATTCTACCCCAGATGTATAGAGTTGAACGACAAAGCCGGCTTTGCGCAACGTGAACCCGACCGATTTGCGTATGGCTTCATCATCGTCGACGAGATGAACAACACGTCTCTTTCCCATGATCCTCCTGAGACCGGCAAAATGAGCAACATGCGTCGGCGATGGACGCGCCACCGCTTCACGCTCGCCGCTTGTGCGGGTTGGACCATAGTCCAGGGTCAAGAGGGTATTTTCCGTGTGGCGTCTTTCCATCCACGACCGTCGATGCGGCAGTCTCTCGCATCAAGCAGACTGACGCAAAGGTGGGGATCGTCCGGTTCGACAGCGGGCGTCCGTTGAGCGTAGTCAGGCCGGGCATCGATCGCCCTGTCGCCCCGCGGAACCGCCAAGCCCGATCACTGCGTCCTTTTATCCCATCGCGCCCATCCGTTTCCCGGACTCCCCGCTATCTCTCGATCAGATGGAACTCCTCCAGCAGCGCGCCGATCTCCGTCCCTTCGAGCTTCTTCATCAGCAGTCCGCGCAGGAAGGCCGGCCCTGGGATGTCGATCCCCTTGCCATCCCGCAGCGGTGCAATCGCGGCCAGCAACGTACGGATGTCATAGGTCGAGTTGAAAACTTCGGGCACGCCGCGCTCGACATCGAGCAGGGTGTAGACCGCCTCCATCGGGGTGCGTACCGAATACTCCGTGGTGAAGATGCAGTCGCGCTGCTTCGATTCCGCGAACTGCCCGATGAAGGCGAAGTTCACGGCGCCTTCCGGCACAACGTCGGGGCGATCGCCGGCCCGACGAGGCATGAAGAAGGCGGTGATGTAGGGCATCATCACCGGCACCGCTTTCGCCCCGGTTGCGGCGAGTTCCGGGATGTCCTCGACCGGCACGCCTATATGATACAGCCATTCCTGGGTGATCTCCTCGCCGGTGCAATCCTGCATCGGCTTCTTCACGAAGTCGCCGGGCCGGTCCACGAACAACGCATACAACCAGGTCACGAGCTGGTCATTCGGCTGCTTCTTGAAGTGCGGCTGACGGCTCACGGTCCAGCTCAGGAGCCAGTTCGAATCCTTCACGGTGACGATGCCGGCCGTCACCACCTTTCCGCTGAATGGATCGCGCTTGGCGATGCGGCGGATATATTCGGGAATGCGCGCATCCAGAGTGGTGATCGTCGCCGATGCCCATTTGGTCTCGGGAATATGCGATCCGAACACGTCAGGGCGCCCGAACACGGGATCCTTGGCCGCGACGCGGCGCCATAAGTCCCAGGCAGGTGCTGGCCCCTCCTTCAGTTTCGCGGGCGTTTGGTGATCACCGCTGTCCGAGTTCTCGGTGAGCGAGCCGATCGTGATGAAGATCAGATCGTCAGGGCCGAGATCGACGCCGCCTTCGACGCCCTTTTCGACCCAGCGTATCCGCGTCGCCTGTTTGCGATCGGGCTGTATGTCGAAATCGACGTCGGTCACCTTCACGCCATAACGGAAGCGGACGCCTTGGCCCTGCAACCATTTCACCAGCGGCAGAACCATGGATTCATACTGGTTGTAGCGGTTGAACTTGAGGGAAGAGAAGTCGGCGAGGCTGCCGATATGATGGATGAAACGGTGGAGATAGAGCTTCATCTCCAGCGCTGAATGCCATTCCTCGAAGGCGAACATTGTGCGCCAATAGAGCCAAAAATTGCTGTTGAGGAAGTCCTCGCCGAACACTTCGTTGATCCGTTTGTTCTCCATCTCCTCGCGCGTCGCGAGAAAGACCGAGAGCAGATTCTTCTGCGCCGCGTCGTTCAACGTCAGCAGAGCCTTGTCGGGAACATCTTGCCCCCGGTTCTGGGTCACGCGCTGCAGCGAGATATTCGGGTCATCCTTGTTGAGCCGATAGAATTCATCGAGGACGCTTGCATCTTCAATCTCCAGCGACGGGATCGACCGGTACAGATCCCACAGGCATTCGAAATGCGACTCCATTTCGCGCCCGCCCCGGATAACGAACCCCTTTTCCGGCACGTCCAGGCCGTCCAGCGCGCCGCCCGGTATCTCCAGTTCCTCCAGGATGGTGACGCGACCCCCGGCTACGCCCCCGTCGCGGATCAGGAAGGCTGCCCCGGCCAGCCCAGCCAGGCCCGATCCAACGAACCATGCCGATTTCCGATCCGCCCTCTCGGGCTTGCGGGGACGGACGAAGGCTTCATAGTTTCCACTGCTGTAGCGCATGTCGTGCTCCGATGTCGGGCTGTTGGTGAGTCGATCACGGAACCAACACCGATCCTGATGGTCCGTTGATCCGTAGATTCCCCGATATCCTGAAACGTCTTCAGCCGTCCTACAGCAGCTATGCTGGTGTTCGACAGCGCGCCTTGCAGGACTCCACGCTCGCCCGTCGATGCTCTCCCTTGTCCTGAAGCCACTGTCCCAGAGCTCCGGGGCCGTGTTCACCCCCGGAGCTCCGTAAGAACGTCACGCACAGCTTTGGCGACAGGAGCGGCCACCTCGATCGCGTTCGTCGCATGCGGGATTGTATTGGTGCTGACGATGCGGCGGACGACACCGCTCAGCACCTGCGCCGCATCGCCTGCGAAGAGCGGATGGACCACAACGCAATCGGGCGGGGGGAAGCCGAGTGCGACGAGCTGCCTTGCCGCAACCGCCAGGGTCCGGCCCGAGGACGCTATATCGTCCACAAGCACGGGCTGGCGATCGAGCAGGGATCCGGCGTTGGGGATTGCGATCCGCACGTCTCGGTCGCCAGAGCGTTCCTTCTCGCAGACGAGGAAGGGGGCATTCGCACCGGCCGCAACCTCCGCGACCCACTGTTCGCTTTCTTTGTCAGGGCCGATAATGACCGGCCGCGCGACGTCTTCTCGTATCCACCCTGCTATCAACGGTGCGGCATGAACGACCCGGTTCGGTATGCGATAGATCTCGCCCAAAGCATGGTAGCGGTGCAGATGCGGGTCGACCGTCACCAGCCAGTCGAGATGGCGCGAGAGGATCGTGGCAAAGCTGCGCGAGGTCACCGCCTCGCCCGCGTGGAAGCGGATGTCCTGGCGCATATAGGCGAGATAGGGTGCGACAAGGCCGATCCTCCGCGCACCGAGTTCGCGTAGCGTATCCGCCGCGAACAGGAGCGGCAGCAGCTTGACGTCGGGATGGTCGAGGCCGCAGACCAGCACGATGTTACGGCCGGTGACATCGGTCATGATCCGCAGATAGGTTTCCCCGTCGGGAAACTGCCGATGCTCGAGCAGGCCGGCCTCGCCGCCAAGGCGCTGGCGCAAGGAATGGGCGAACGGCTCGCTGCCCGGCAGGGCGAAGACGACGGGCCCGCTCATGCTTCGGCGATCCCGAAGATCGCGCCGTCGCTCACAGCGAAAGCCGCCGCATAGTCGAGCTCTCCCGGGCTCTCGGCGTGGATGGTGCACAAGGGCGCACCCGCCTCAACCGTCTGCTCAAGGCGACAATGCAGCGCGACGCCCGCGGCTTTGGCGATCGGTGCGCCGGCGAGCTTGGCGACGGTCGCGAGCTTGCGGTTGTCGATACTGACGAGCCGACCGCTCTGCGGTGCGATCATATCCTGCTGAAACCGGGCGATCGGCGGTGCGCGCATCCCGCCTTGCGCATCGCAGATACGCTGGAACTTCGCCCACGCGCGGCCGCTTTCCAGGCTCTCCAGCGCCCGCGCAAACCCTTGCCCCACGGGCGTGACGTCCGCCAGCTCGAACAGGCCTCCCGCGAGCTCGCAGGCACGCTGTGCGAGATCGTCGGCACCGGGTTCGCCCTGAAGTATGGCCAATATATCCTGCGCTTCGAGCGCCGGGCCAATGCCCCGTCCGATCGGCTCCAGACCCGGGCCGCACATTACGCGGGTGCGAAGGCCGAAGGCTTCGGCGGTAGCGGTCAGCGCCGTCTCTAGTGTCGCTGCTGCCTCGGCGCTACGCACCTTCGCCGTAGGCCCGACAGGGATATCGATCACCAGATGGGTCGCCCCGGCGGCAATCTTCTTGGAGAGCACCGAGGCCACCATCTGGCCGACCGCATCGATGTCGAGCACGCGCTCGACGCCGATGATCACATCATCGGCCGGACTGAGCTTCACCGCGCCGCCCCAGGCGATGCAGCCGCCTTCGCGCTCGACCACACGGCGGATAGCCGGAACGTCTAGGTCGACGGGCGCCAGCACTTCCATCGTGTCCGCGGTGCCGGCCGGCGAGGTGATCGCACGCGAGGATGTCTTGGGCATGATCAGGCCTTCTGCTGCCATGATCGACACGATGATCGGCGTCGTGCGATTACCCGGCAATCCGCCAACGCTGTGCTTGTCGACGATGACCGCGCCGGGCCAGCTCAGCCGTTCGCCGACATTGACCATCGCCCTTGTGAGGCTGATCGTCTCGCCGGTATCGAGCGGGACAGCCGAGCAAGCTGTGACGAACGCCGAGAGATGGACATCACTGTACCGGCGTTCCGCGATGTCGGCGATGATCGCCGAGAAGGCCTCTTCGCCGAGCCGGTTCCCATAAATGCGGCGGCGAACGTCGCTCAGCGAGGCGAGCGGCTGGGCGTGGGCTATCTCGACCAGATCGCCGTCACTGACACCGAGCCGGTGCCAGGCCGTCTCGGACAAGCCGATCTCCCCCGGGCCCGGAACATCGCCCGAGCTGTGGAGCAGGGAAACCACCACTTCACGCTCGCCGGCGCGCAGGCTCACCTGCGCGCGCGACGCGAGTCCTTCGGACCGGCAGACCGGACAGTCGTGACGCATGACGGCAATGAGATCATTGCCGGCCGCGCTGAGGCCAAGTCGACGCGCGCGCAGCATCGTCGCGATGGCGTCGGCCTCGCTCTCGACCATCGGATCGGCCTTCATGCGAGCAGACCCCAGCTTCCCAGCGTCGGCACGCTGCAGGACCAGCCCAACTCTTCCGAGACGCGTTTCGCCAGCACATGGGCGCCGGACGGCTCGCCATGGGTGACGAACACCTGCTTGGGCGCTTCCTTCAGCGAGCCGAGCCATCGCATGAGCTCGTCGCTATCGGCGTGCGCCGAGAGCATGGTGAGGTTCGCGACTTCGGCCTCGACCGGGACATATTCGCCGTGGATCTTGATGGTCCGGGCACCGCCGATCATCGCCGCGCCGCGCGTTCCCGCCGCCTGAAATCCGGAAAAGAGGATGAGGTTCTTCCCGTCCGGCGCGAAGCGCTTGAGATGATGGAGGACGCGGCCACCGGTTGCCATGCCGCTGGCCGAGATGATGACCTTGGGGGCGGGGTTGGCGGTCAGTTCCTTGGACTCCTCGACTTCCCGGACATAGTGCGCGACGCCGCATGCCGCCTCGCACTCGGCGCGGGTCAGCCGATGCTCCTCCATGAAGTCGCACATCAGCCCGCTCGCGTTGATCGCCATTGGACTGTCGAGAAAGATCGGAATGTCGCGCAGGCGGCCACCGGCGCGCAGGCGCGAGAAATGATAGAGAAGCGACTGGACGCGCCCCACCGCGAAGGCGGGGATCACGACGGTCCCGCCGCGCTTGATGCACCGCTCGACATAGTCCCCCAACGCCCGTGTCGGGTCGACCTGTTCATGGCGGCGATCGCCATAGGTGGACTCGATCAGCACATAGTCCGCCCGCGCAGGGGGCTCGGGATCCTTCATGACGGCATCGCCATAACGCCCGACATCGCCTGAGAAGAGGATCGTGCGCCCCCTCCAGTCGATCTCGATCGAGGCGGCGCCGAGGATATGGCCGGCGCGATGATAGCGCGCCTTGATGCCGTCGGCGATCGGATGCCACACCCCGAACTCGATCGTCCGGAACCGTTGCAGCGCCAGGCGCGCATCGGCCTGGGTGTAAAGGGGCAACGCGGGCTGGTGCTTCGAAAAGCCGTGACGGTTGGCGAACTCGGCATCCTTCTCCTGAAGATGACCGCTATCCAGGAGCAGAAGTTCGCACAGGGCCTCGGTGGCGCGGGTGCTCAAAACGGTTCCGTCCCAGCCGAGGCGCGCCATGCGGGGCAGTGCACCGGAATGATCAAGATGTGCATGGGTCAACAGCACCAGATCGACATCGGCAACCTCGGGCGGCATCGGAGCCCAATTGAAGCGCCGCAGATCCTTGGGACCCTGGAACAAACCAGAATCGACCACCAGCTGCGTCTCGCCATCGTCCACCAGATAACGCGAACCCGTCACGGTTCCCGATGCCCCGAGAAAGGCGACGCCGAGGCCTTCGGCAGGGCGCTGCGCAAGCTCGATCCTTGCCTCGTGCTCGAGCATGGTGGCGCTCAGGTGGCGGTGAAGACGATGCTTCTTTTTCCGCTTATGCATGTTTCTGGCCTGCCTCTCACGCTCTTTTCGTGGCCCCAGCATTCGGTGCGCGGCTGGCCTGCGACTATACGCAAAAGCCGCAGGACGACCCTTGGGCTTTCACTTGGCATGCTGACGAGAAGACGGCGGCGATCGGCCGACCGGATAGACCCGCGTCAGACTGCGGCCTCTACTTATACTTTGCTACCCGGACTTGGGCCTAACCTCGCATGGCATCGGCTAGAAGAGAGCGGCAAATGGACGATCGTGACCATCGAATGCGCAAACGTGGGACGATTGTTCTGATCGGCTTTCTTTTGATTGCAGGCTTCTTCCTGATCACCGAGCATACGGCGCACTTCCTCGGCGTGCTGCCCTATCTGATCCTGCTCGCCTGTCCGCTCATGCATCTGTTCATGCACCACGGCCATGGCAGTCATCAGCATGGCCAGGATCACGGAAACACCCAATCGCCGACCGCCCTGCCGGCCAGTTCCATCCAGCGCACCGAAGGGGAGCCGCGATGACGCATCCCGATTATGGCTATGGCCTATGGGGGCTCGCGCTGGTCAACGCGGCGGTGTTCATTCTCTTCGCGTTCAGCTTCTTCAAGCCGGCCACCAAGCGAGACTGGCGCAGTTTCGGTGCGTTCAGCGCGTTCATCGTCGCGCTTTTCGCCGAAATGTATGGATTTCCGCTTACGATCTTCCTCCTCTCGGGATGGCTTCAATCCCATTTCCCCGGGGTCGACTGGTGGAGTCACGACGCCGGCCATCTCCTCGAGATGATGTTCGGTTGGAAGGTCAACCCGCATTTCGGGCCCTTCCATGTCGCGAGCTTCGTCCTGATCGGCGCGGGCTTCTGGTTGATCTCGGCGGGTTGGACCACGCTTCATGAGAGCCAGCGCCACCACAAGCTTGCGACTACCGGGATCTATGCCAGGGTGCGCCACCCTCAATATGTCGGTTTCATCCTCGTCATGCTCGGCTTCCTGCTGCAATGGCCGACCGTCCTTACGCTCGCCATGTTTCCGGTGCTGGTCGTGATGTACATTCGTCTGGCGCAGCACGAAGAGCGCGAGGCGCTGGCGACCTTCGGCGAAGACTATCGCGGCTATATGCAGCGCGTGCCCGGCTTCATCCCGCGCCTCAAGGCATCCGCCTCCCCGGCCGGGCCGATCGACGGCCCGAGCGCATAGCGCCACGCGCTATGCGGCCGCCGAGCTCGGGTCCAAGGGCATCCGGGTCCATGCCATCTCGCCCGGTCCTATCGCCACGCGCGCGGCGCGGTGCGGTGCATCACCGGGATGGTCATACCCGTCGACGGCGGCCAGCATCCTGGATGAACTGGAGCGGAGTGTTTACGCCCTTGCCTGTGAGGGGTCGGGCAGCCGGGCAGGCGAGCCAAGCTCCCGGTCGCCATAGCGGGCGGTGCTATCCGGGAAGCGTGGTTCGCTGTGTCAGCGACTTTCAGGTGCGTCTGGCGGCAAGCTCATTGATGATTGGGCAATCCGGTCGATGATCGCCCTGGCAACGCTCGGCCAGATCGACCAGCGTGTCATGAAGGACGGTAAGAGCTTCTGCCTTACGCTGGAGTTCCTCGGCGCGCGCAAGTGCGAGCTGCTTAACCTCCGCGCTAGCGCGGCCAGTGTCAGTCCACAGGCCGAGCAAGGTACGGATCTCCTCAATCGGAAAGCCGAGATCGCGGGCATTGGCAATGAACCGCAGGCGATGGAGGTCGCGCTCGCCATAATCGCGATAGCCGGCACCCCGGCGCGGCGGCGCCGGGATGAGACCGATCTTCTCATAATGGCGGATCATACGCTCCGAGACGCCGCTTTGCCTCGATGTCTCGCCGATGTTCACAGCGCTTTCCGGTTGAGCCGCAGCGCATTGGTGACCACGCTGACCGAGGAGAGCGCCATGGCCGCCGCCGCGATGATCGGTGACAGGAGGATGCCGAACAGCGGATAGAGCGCGCCTGCCGCGACGGGCACGCCGGCGACATTGTAGATGAAGGCGAACACCAGGTTCTGCCGAATGTTGGACATGGTCGCCTGAGACAGCCGCCGTGCCCGCACGATGCCCATGAGGTCTCCCTTGAGCAAGGTCACCCCCGCGCTCTCGATCGCGACGTCGGTGCCAGATCCCATGGCGATGCCGACATCTGCGGCTGCCAGTGCCGGCGCGTCGTTGACGCCGTCGCCGGCCATGGCGACCACGCGTCCCTCGCGCTTGAACTTGGCGACCACAGCGCTCTTCTGGTCGGGCAGCACCTCGGCCTCGACTTCGTCGATCCCCAGGCGTCTCGCGACAGCTTCCGCGGTCGTGCGATTGTCACCAGTCAGCATGACCACGCGGATACCCTCGGCCTTGAGCGCGGTGAGCGCGTCGGGCGTGGTCTCCTTGACCGGGTCCGCAATCGCGAAGGCCCCGCCGACCTTGCCGTCGACCCCGATGAAAATGGCGGTGGCGCCGTCGCGGCGCAACGCGTCGGCCTGCTCGGCCAGCGCTTCGGTCGCAACACCCTCTTCGCTGAGGAAGCGGGCATTGCCGAGTACGATTCGGCGGCCATCGACCGTTCCGAGTGCGCCGCGTCCGGTCGGAGAATCGAAATCGCCGACGTCACTTGTGGCGACACCCCGTTCCTTGGCCGCCTCGACGATCGCCAGCGCCAGCGGATGCTCGGAGGCGCGCTCGACCGACGCGGCAAGCCGCAGCAGTTCCGTCTCATCGAAACCCTGCGCCGGCACGATCTTCGTCACGGCGGGGCGGCCTTCGGTTAGCGTCCCGGTCTTGTCGACGACCAGCGTGTCGACCTTCTCCATATGCTCGAGTGCCTCGGCATTCTTGATGAGGACGCCGAGTCCGGCACCCCGCCCGACCCCGACCATGATCGACATGGGTGTGGCGAGCCCCAGCGCGCAGGGACAGGCGATGATCAGAACGGCGACCGCGGCGACCAGCCCATAGGCGAAGCGCGGCTCAGGCCCCCAGATGCCCCAGGCGATGAACGCGATCACTGCGATGGCGATGACGACGGGGACGAACCAGCCCGAGACCTGGTCGGCCATGCGCTGGATCGGTGCGCGCGAGCGCTGCGCCTCGGCGACCATCTGGACGATCCGCGCGAGCATGGTATCGCGCCCGACCTTGTCGGCGACGATCACCAGCGCACCGGTCTGGTTAAGCGTGCCGCCGATCACCTTGTCCGCCTTCGCCTTGGTGACCGGCATGGACTCGCCGGTCACCATCGACTCGTCGAGCGAAGAGCGGCCGTCCTCGACGACTCCGTCGACCGGCACCTTCTCGCCGGGCCGCACCCGCAGGCGATCGCCCACCACGACCAGATCGAGGCTGATTTCTTCCTCGCTGCCATCGGCACCGATGCGGCGCGCGGTCTTGGGGGCGAGGTTGAGGAGCGCCTTGATCGCGCCCGAGGTTCGCTCCCGCGCACGCAGTTCGAGCACCTGGCCGAGCAGAACGAGAACGGTGATGACCGCCGCTGCCTCGAAATAGACCGCGACCATGCCATCCTCGCTGCGGAAGGCGGGCGGGAACACTTGCGGCGCGAGGGTCGCGACGACGCTGTAGATCCAGGCCACCCCGGTCCCCATCGCGATCAGGGTAAACATGTTGAGGTTGCGCGTCTTCACCGATGCCCAGCCGCGCTCGAAGAAGGGCCAGCCGGCCCAGAGTACGACCGGCGTCGCCAGGACGAGCTGGATCCACACCGAGATCGACATCGGCACCAGGCGATGGATCACCGGAAAGAGATGTGCGCCCATCTCCAGGATCAGAACGGGGAGGGCGAGCACCAGGCCGACCCAGAAGCGCCGCGTGAAATCGACCAGCTCGTGGCTGGGGCCACTGTCGGCGGTCACGGTGGCGGGCTCCAGCGCCATGCCGCAGATCGGGCAGGACCCGGGATGGTCCTGCCGGACCTCGGGATGCATCGGGCAAGTCCAGATCGTGCCTTCGGGCGCAGCGACCGGCGGTAGGGGCGGGCCGAGATAGCGCTCGGGGTCGGCGATGAACCTGGTGCGGCAGCCCGCGCTGCAGAAATGCCAGGTCTCGCCGCCATGCTCGGCATGGTGTGCGGTCGTGGCTGGATCCACGGTCATGCCGCAGACCGGGTCCTTGACGCCGGCCGCGATCTTCGCGGCGCCGTGGCCGCCGCAGCAACCGCCGCCTTGCGCCGCTCCATGTGTCTCGTTCATCGCCTGCTCCTTTCGACGCCTGACGATGTAGGGTCTGACACCGTGTCAGGGTCAATACGTAATCTCCGAGGTGATCCTGCGAAAGCGTCGGCGCCGGTCGCCCGAAGATCAGTCGGGATCGTTCGCAACGGATCGCTGGATATCCGAGATCGGCCGGCGCGCGGTGAACAGCTGGATCGCTCCCGTGATCGTCGAGATCATGAAGGGTTCCGCGACGTCCTCAAATCCCGCTGCTGCGATCAGCTTTGGAATGACACCGTCGGCATTAGGCCGAGTATCACTCACGCCATCAAGGCGTTGCACGGTCAGGCGAAACAGCAGCCGCATCACCCCCCGCTGGCGTCCATAATCAGCGATGACGAGGCGGCCACCGGGCCGCAGCACCCTGTGCATCGCGCGAAGCGTCGCTGCTTTCTCACCCACCGGCATCTGATGCAGCACGAGGCTCGACACGGCAGCGTGTGCCATCCCGGCCTGAAGGTCCATGGCAAACCCTTGGCGCCATTCGATGTCGGCCTGCGTGGTACGGGTCTTGCCGCGCGCGATCTCGAGCGCTTCCGCATCCGGATCGATGCCGATGACAGTGAGCCGTGGTTCCGCAAGCTTCAGCATCAACGCGAAGCTGCCCGTTCCGCAACCGACATCGACGATCGTCTCGTCTGGCCGAGCGGCAACAGCGGCAAGCATCGCGCTCCGCCAGCGGGTTTCGCGAGTCCAGAGCCGGATCACACGATCATAGTCTCGCGTGGACCCGGTGCCGAGCGGCGGCGTGTAGGACTTCCTGGCGGTCATCCCTGCTATGCCGACATCGGCGGGGAAAGAGTACCCAGCCAGGCCACGAGCCCCAGGATGACGATGGCAAGGCCGCCCTCGGCGAGCAGGCTCTTGCGCAGGATCGCCATGGCGCGCCGCGCATCGCCTTGCGCGATGGCAAGGCCGAGCGCGGGCGTAACGCGGTAGCGGTTGAGCGCCGCCAGGCCGAGCATCGCGGCGAACAGCGTCAGCTTGACGATCAGGAGCAGGCCATAGGTGGTCTTTCCGAGCGAAAGCACGTTGCCCGGACCGACAAGGATGGCGCCGTTCACCGCTCCAGTGAGGATCAGCAGTCCGACGACCAGGGTTCCGACCATCGCGAAGCCGCGCAGGGCGGCTTCCGTCAGCGACACATGGTCCATGTCGTCGGCATCAACCCATCGCACGGCAAGCAGCAGAAAAGCGGCGATGGCGCCGATCCAGGCCCCCGCGGCGAGAAGATGGACCAGATCGGCCGCCAGCTGCAGCCAGCCGATGCCGCCTTCACCGGCCGCGGCGTGGCCGGACCAGGCAAGCGTTGCCAGGGCGCATGCGCCGACAAGGGTCGATGCCGCGGCTGCTGCGCGCGGTGCGCGGCCGTAGAACAGCGCGCATAGCAAGAGGATCAGGAGCGCGGCGACCCGTGTCTTGAGCGCGAGGCCCAGCGCCGTCTCGTTGAGCAGGTCGCCGAGGATCGAGACATCCGGCCGGGTGATCGGCAGGCCGGTCATGGCCGAGGCTTGGACCGCGAACCCGAGCGCGGAAAGTATGACGCCGGCCAGCGCAACAGCGGCGATCAGTGCGGGCATGAGCAGATGCCGAGCAGCCATCCGGACGCCACCCGGCGCATAAAGCGCGAACAGCGGCAGGCCGAACAGCAGGCCGAGATCGACGTAGAGCGCCCAGCGGACCGCGATGAGGCCGGCGTCACTCATGATGTCATTTCACGGTGAAGGCGAGATTGCCCTGGATCCGGTGGGTGTCGGTCGACACGACGTGCCAGGCGACCTGATAGGTGCCGGCCGAGAGCGGACGCGCCAGCGTCAGGACCAGCGTCTTGCCGTCGGCATCGACCGCGGTCTGGAAACCGGTCACGGCCATACGGTGATTGGGCATGCCCGGCATCCCGGCCATGACGATTTCGGCGCCCGACAGCTTGGGCATCAGGCCTTCGCTGAAGGTGAGCGTGATCCGTGATGGCGCCGCCACGCTTGCACTGGCGGCGGGGGTCGAAGACAAGAGCTTGGGATGGGCAAGCGCCGGTGCGGAAACGAAGAGACTGGCAGCGGCCGTTAGGGCGGCAAACACGGGAAGGGGACGCATCGGAGTTCTCCAGGTTGGTGGCATAGGGAAATACGCATCCCGTCGGCGGACCCCTCGGATTATCTTTTTGTGGCTGACGAGGGGTAGGCGGCTGTGATGCGTAATGGAGAATGAGGAAGGAGAACGACGATGGATGATCTCGATCAGATGCTGGCGCGCTTGCGCAATGCGCCGCTTCCCGCCGCGCTCGCGACGATCGACAGCGCTGTCATGGAGGAGCTGGCCCGCATCCGGGCCGCACCCGCGCTCCGGGCCGGAACCTTCGGCGCCGTCGCCGTGATCGCCCTGGTGTTCGGCATTGCCGGATCGGTAGTTCAAACCGATCGGGGTGCCGCCACGACCCTGTCGCCCTTCGACGCACGGCTGGCGCTCGCGCCGTCGACTCTGCTGAGCGGCGAGTGATGCGGGACTGGCGCAGGATAGCCCTGCTGGTCCTGCTGACCTTCGCCGCAGCCCTGGCCGGCGTCGTGATCGGACGGCTTTATGTCGTGCCGCAGAAGCCGGTCGAGAACGAACTGCACGAGCTTCTCCACAGTCAGCTCAGGATCGATGCAGAGCAGCACGAGCGGCTTGACGTCATCGAGAAGAAGTTCGCCATCCGCCGCCGGGCGCTGGAGGCGGAGCTGCGCGCCGATAACGTGCGGCTCGCCGAGGCGATTGAGATCGAACATGGTTACGGGCCGAAGGTCGCCGCCGCCGTGGACCGTTCGCACCAGGCGATGGGGGAGCTGCAGAAGGAAACGCTGGAGCACATCTTCTCGATGCGGGCCGTGCTGCGTCCCGACCAAGCCGTCAAGTTCGACGAGGCCGTGGTGAAAGCGCTGACGGCCAAGGAACGGTGACGCTCGAACTCGCCGGCTGTTCGGATGCCGAGCTCGCCACGCTGGCGCTGGCGGGACGGCAGCCGGCCTTCGGCGAACTGGTCCGGCGCCACCGTGAATGGGTCTACCGGCTGGTGCGCAACCATGTCGGGGATACCGACGAAGCCCTCGACGTGACCCAGGCCAGTTTCGTCGCGGCTTTCGGCGCCTTGCGCCGCTACGATCCGGAACGGCCCTTTCCGGTCTGGATGTCGCGGATCGCGATCAACAAATGTCACGACTGGCGCCGCCGCCGGACAGTCCGGAATTTCCTATCCTTTGCGTTCCCGATCAGCGACGCCGAGGACGTCGCGGACGAAGCGCCGCTGGCCGATCACAGAATGGCGGCCGAGCAGGAGTTCGAGCGTACGATGAGCGCGATCTCGGCCTTGCCCGAAACACTCAAGGAGCCGCTCATCTTGCGGACGATAGAGGGGCATAGCGAAGCGGAGACCGCGCAGATTCTCGGCATAAGTCAAAAGGCCGTCGAGACGAGGCTCTATCGCGCGCGGATGCGCCTGGCGGAAATTCTGCAAAAAGTTTGAGGGTTGGGCGGACGGGCTGCGTATCTCCAGTAGGCCCATATGAACAAGAGCTGAGACGCCGCCCATGACATCCGTTCTCGACCGTCGGCAATTCATGCGGGGCGCGGCCCGCGCGGGCGGCGGCCTTGCCCTCTCCGCCTGGCTCCCGGCCTGGGCCCAGACAATCTCGGCGGGGGTGCGCCCGACTCTGCCGACGGTGTCGGGAGAGGACATCACGCTCACCATCGCGCGCCAGTCGATGACCATCGACGGCCGCCGCTTCCGGGCGATCGGGATCAACGGCACCGTGCCCGCGCCGCTTATCCGGTTGCGTGAGGGCCAGCATGTGCGGCTCAACGTCGTCAACCAACTCGAGGAGGACAGCTCGATTCACTGGCACGGGCTGATCCTGCCGGCCAATATGGACGGTGTGCCGGGCGTGTCGTTCCCGGGCATCAAGCCGGGATCGAACTACCTCTATCAGTTCCCCGTCGTGCAGAGCGGCACCTACTGGTATCACAGCCATTCGGGCCTGCAGGAGCAGGAAGGCCATTACGGGCCGATCATCATCGATCCGGCGGGCGCCGATCCGGTCGCCTATGACCGTGAGCACGTGATCGTGCTCGCCGATCACAGCCCGCTGTCGCCGCAAGCGATCTTCCGTCGACTCAAGGTCAATCCAGGGCACTTCAACTTCCAGCGGCAGACGCTGTCAGGTCTGCTGTCGGCCCGCGACCAGAAGCTCAAGGACCGGCTCGACTGGGGCCAGATGCGGATGGACCCGGCCGACATTTCGGACGTGACGGGCTCCACCTATACCTATCTCGTCAACGGCCACGGTCCGTCCGACAATTGGACCGCATTGTTCACGCCGGGCGAGCGAGTGCGGCTGCGGGTGATCAACGCCTCGGCCATGACCACTTTCAACGTGCGTATCCCGGGCCTGCCGCTGACCGTCGTCCAGGCCGACGGGCAGAACGTGATGCCTGTCACCGTTGACGAGTTCCAGATCGGCGTCGCCGAGACTTACGACGTCATCGTCACGCCCAGCGAGGACAAAGCTTTCACGCTCGTCGGCGAGGCAATCGATCGCTCGGGGATGGCCCGTGCGACGCTGGCGCCGCGTGCCGGCATGGCGGGCGAGGTGCCGCTGCTGCGCCCCCGGCCGCTCGCCGATATGAAGGACATGGGCATGGACATGTCCTCCATGGGCGGAATGGAAGGTATGGACATGTCGGGCGGCGCGACGCGCGGAGTCGATCCGAGCGCCGAGCAGAACGCGT
The DNA here is from genome assembly GCF_042432915.1 of Novosphingobium soli. Taxonomy (NCBI): domain Bacteria; kingdom Pseudomonadati; phylum Pseudomonadota; class Alphaproteobacteria; order Sphingomonadales; family Sphingomonadaceae; genus Novosphingobium; species Novosphingobium soli. The sequence continues at coordinate 272,253 of NZ_JBHLWK010000006.1, read as the reverse complement.
CGGCGCGCCTCGCGACCGGAGCCGCGAGCGCGGCGGCCGTGTCCTCCACCATGGCCCGCGGCGCGACGCCGGGTATGGATCATTCAGGCATGGGCCACTCGGGGATGGCCGGGATGGACCATTCGGCCATGGCGGCCGGCGGCGGCGGCGCCGAAATGGCGGGCATGGACCATGGCGGCGGCGCCATGAACATGGGCTCGATGAAGATGCGCGATTTCGGCAATGCGCCGCAGATCAAGCGCGATCCCGGTGTCCAGACCATCTCACCGATGCCGGTCGATCGCACCGGCGAGCCGGGTCAAGGCCTCGCCGACGTCGGCCACAAGGTGCTCGTCTACAGGGACCTGATGGCGCTCGAGCGCAACCCCGACGTTCGGGCGCCGAGCCGCAGCATCGATATTCACCTGACCGGCAATATGGAGCGGTTCATGTGGTCGTTCGACGGCGAGAAGATGTCGGACCACCATGAGCCGATCCCCTTTATCGAGGGCGAGCGCGTGCGTATCAACCTCATCAACGACACGATGATGGGACATCCGATCCACATCCACGGCCACTTCTTCGAGTTGGTGACCGGGCATGGCGATCACGCGCCGCGTAAGCATACCGTGATCGTCCAGCCCGGCGGCAAAGTGACCTGGGACTTCACCGCCGACGCGGTCGGCGACTGGGCATTCCACTGCCATCTCCTCTACCACATGCATGCTGGGATGATGCGCGTCGTGAGTGTGCGCCCGAAGGGAGACGCGTAATGATCCGCTCGCTTCCGATGCTCGGTAGTACCATCGCGCTCTTACTCGCCGCGCCTGCGTTCGCGCAGGATCATTCGATGCACGACATGCCCGGCATGGGGCATGCTGCACAGACCAAGCCGGCCAAGGCACCCACCAAGCCCCGCGCCTCGCAGCCCGTGCGATCCCGCCCTAAGGCAAAGCCTGCAGACGCGCACACGCCGGCTGCCGACAACATGCAGGACATGGATCATTCCCAGCATGGCTCGCCAGCAAGCGATCAGAAGCGACCGTCCGCCGAACCCATGCCGGCCATGCCCGGCATGGATCATAGCCAGCACCAATCCGGCGCCACGCCTCCATCGGCGATGGACCCTTCGCAGCACCAGGGCGGGGCGATGCCCGAGATGCCGGGAATGGATCATTCGCAGCATGGTGAGGCGCCGATGCCGGCGATGGAGATGACCGGCACGGCGCTTCCCGCCGGCGATGCGCCGCCACCGCCGGTCCCGCATGATCACTACGCCGATCGCGATTTTCCGGGCGGCGAGATGGCCGGCTCGCGCGAGGCGATGATGAAGGAAAGCGGCGGCGGTCAATTCGGTCAGCTCATGCTCAACGTATTCGAGTATCAGGCGCACAGCGGGCGCGACGGCTATCGCTGGGACGGCGAGGGCTTCTACGGCGGCGACATCAACCGCCTGTGGCTCAAGAGCGAGGGCGAAGGCGAGTTCGGCCGGGGGATCGATTCCGGGGAAGTCCAGGCGCTCTACAGCCATGCCATAGATCCCTATTTCAACTTGCAAGCCGGTGTCCGCCAGGATTTTGGACGCGGGCCCGACCGCACCTATGCGACCATCGGCTTCGAGGGACTGGCGCCCGGAATGTTCGAGGTGGAGGGCGCGCTATTCCTCTCGAACAAGGGCGACCTGCTGGGCCGGGTGGAAGGCTATTACGACCAGCGCATCACCCAGCGCTTGGTCCTGCAACCACGCCTCGAACTCAATCTTTCGGCGCAGGATGTGCCAGAAAATGACATTGGCTCAGGACTCGTCAATATCGAGCTGGGGGCTCGGCTGCGCTACGAGATCAGCCGCCAGTTCGCCCCCTATGTCGGCGTGTCTTATCTGCGCAAGACCGGAGATACGGCGCGGCTTTCCCGCCTCGCGGGCGAAGACGTCCATGCCACGAGCTTCGTCGTTGGCGTCCGCTTCTGGTTCTAGGGTCGGGAGCGGTCGATGGTGGGGCGGGGTGTCTGGGCACGAAGCAATCTCGATGAAATCGGCGGGGGCCGAATCAAGGAGACGATCCATGGACCATGCACAAGGCCACCGCGGCGCACAAAAGGGAGCCTATCGGAGCCTTGTGCTCCAGACCCTCGTCAGCGGTGTCATCATGTACCTCGTGATGTTCGTCATGATCGACGGGCTGGACAGTTTCTACAACAATCTCAACATGCTTTACATGACGCTGATGATGGTCGCGCCGATGGTGGTTCTAATGATCCTCGCGATGCGGCACATGTTTCCCTCGAGAGCGGCCAACATCGCGCTGATCGCTGCCTCGCTCGTCGCTTTCTTCGGCAGCTATGCGCTGATCCGGACCCAGACCACGATCGGCGACACGGCCTTCCTGCGCTCGATGATTCCCCATCATTCCGGCGCGATTCTGATGTGCCGCGAGGCGAAGCTGCGCGATCCGGAAGTGATCGGGCTCTGCCGGTCAATCGAAAAGTCGCAGCGACAGGAGATCGATCAGATGAAAGCCATCCTCACCAGACGCTGAGAATGCCGTGATCGACAATGATCGCAATTCCCAGGATGGTGCGGTTCATACCGAACGGCTCGCATCGCTCTTCCTGCGCCAGGCCGGCGGTTACATCCTCTCGCTGCTCGACGTCTCGGGACGGGTGCTCAGCTATAACGAGGAAGGTGAGCGGATCGAGTGCTGGCCGATCGAACATGTCATGGGAAATCCCCACGACATGTTCTACCCGCCCGACGAGGTCACGGCGGGCCGGCCGCAAGCCGATCTGGCGGCAGCGCTGGACGAAGGAACCTTCGAGCGCGAAGCCTGGAGGGTTTGTGAGAACGGTTCGGAATATCTGGCGCGCCTGACGATCACCGCGTTGTTCGACGGCGAGGTTCATCTAGGGTTCGGCTGCATCACGCGCGACGTCACCGACGAGGCGGCGGTCCGTGCATCGATCGAGACGCGCGAGCAGCATCTGCAGTCCATCCTGGCGACCGTGCCGGATGCGATGATCATCATCGACGAGGTCGGGACGATCACCTCGTTCAGCGCTGCCGCCGAGCGCCTGTTCGGCTATGCGGAAGCTGAGCTCATCGGGCGCAATGTGTCCTGCTTGATGCCGCAGCCCGATCGCGGCCGTCATGACGAATATATCGCACACTATCTCAAGACCGGCGAGCGCCGGATCATCGGCGTGGGCCGAGTGGTGGTCGGCCAGCGCCGCGACGGCTCGACCTTCCCGATGGAGTTGTCGGTCGGCGAGGCCGGAGAAGACGGCCAGCGCGTGTTCACCGGCTTTATCCGCGACCTAACCGCGAAGGAACAGGACGAACTGAAGCTCAAGGAGCTGCAAGCCGAGCTGGTCCATGTCTCGCGGCTGAGCGCGATGGGGACGATGGCTTCGACCCTCGCGCACGAGCTCAACCAGCCGCTCGCTGCCGTCGCGCTGTATCTGGAAACGATCCGTGACATGCTGGACGAGCAGGACGGCGAGCCGTTCGCTTCCCTGCGCTCGGTGATGGACGATGCCGCGCAAGAGACACTTCGGGCCGGGCACATCGTGCGGCGGCTACGCGACTTCGTCGCGCGCGGCGAGGTTGACAAAAACCTTCATGATCTTCCCCAAGTCATCGCTGAGGCCTGCCAACTGGCGCTGCTCGGCGCGCGCGAGCGCGGCGTGCGCAGCTTCTTCGCCGTCGATCCCGCCGCGACACCGGTTCTCGTCGATCGGGTCCAGGTCCAGCAGGTACTCGTTAATCTGATGCGCAACGCCATCGAGGCCATGGCGGACTCACCGATCCGCGACCTCAAGGTGGCATCGACTCTGCGGCATGATGGCCTGATCGAGGTGACGATCGAAGATAGCGGCCCCGGCATCGCTGAGGAGATCCACGAGCAACTGTTTAAGGCCTTCACATCGACCAAGGCTGGCGGGATGGGCCTCGGGCTCTCGATCTGCCGGACCATCATCGAAGCGCACGGCGGCCGCATCTGGGTAGAGCATCCCGATGGCGGCGGCACGCGCTTTCATTTCACACTAATCCACGCGCGGGCGGAGGGAGACGATGGAGGATAGAAGAACCATACATCTGGTCGACGATGAAGAGGCCATCCGCAAGGCTGCCGGCTTCGCGCTGAAGACCTCTGGCTATGAGGTCGTCACCTACGCATCGGGCGTTGAGTTTCTGAAGTCGGCAAGGTCGGCCGAGACCGGCTGCGTCATCCTCGATGTCCGGATGCCGGACATGGATGGTCTCGAGGTGCAGGCGGCGATGGCCGAACGCGGCGTCAACATGCCGGTCATCGTCCTGACGGGACATGGTGATATCTCGGTTGCGGTGCAGGCGATGAAAGCCGGCGCGATCGATTTTCTGGAAAAGCCTTTCGAGAAGGCGGCTTTGCTCCAGGCCGTCACGCGAGCGTTCGCGCGAATCGACGATGCCGACGTCCGCTCCATCGAAGCCTCCGAAGCGCAGGTCCGCATCTCCGGCCTGACCCCCAGGGAACAGGAAGTCCTCGAGGGACTGGCGCACGGCCATCCCAACAAGACGATCGCCTACGATCTGGGATGCTCGTCGCGAACGGTCGAGGTCCATCGGGCCAGCCTCATGGCCAAGCTCGATGTTCGCAACCTGTCCGAGGCCCTGAGGATCGCATTCGCCGCCGGCATGGGCCGCAAATCGAAGTGACTGCGATGTTTACGTAGCGACGAACCCGACCAAAAATGGGCATTTGGGAAGCAAATTTCTCCCTTGCGGTATTGCGCCTCGCCTCATGTCGTCTCGTCGTTCCCCTTCTAACCGCAAGTACAGGGTCCTCCTGTCCGACGACGATCCGGCCGTGCGACGCGCGCTTCACCTGTTGCTGCGGTCGCACGGGTATCAGGTGTGCGGCTATACGACGGGACGAGCCCTCTTGGCGGACCCTGAGGCGCTCGATGCGCATTGTGTGATCCTGGACTATCGCATGCCCGACATAGACGGTTTTGCGATGCTGGAACAGTTGCGCGCGCAAGGCTGGAACGGCACCGCGATTATGATTTCGGGCTTTCACGACAATTGCCTTGTACGGCGAGCGCACGAAGCCGGATTCGATCACGTCATTCCCAAGCCGCTGATCGGCCGGGCGGTGCTCGATGCGGTTGGCCGTCACGCGCGATCGGGTCTCCAATGAGGAGCGCAACGGCTACTTGCGGATCATTTGCCGCACCGCCTCAATGTCGGGTGAATATCTTCAGGCCGCCGCTGCCGAACGCGATCACCTCGTAAGGCTGCCGCTGCGATCCCGCCACTTCCATGCCGTCGGAACCCAGCGGCATGCCCGCGACCGCTAGGCCTTTGACGCCCGCTGGCCGCGTCAGCAGCACGCGCCGCATGTCGGCAATGGGGACATGGCCTTCGAATACCATGCCGTCGATGACGGCCGTGTGGCAGGACGACAGTCGGGCGGGCACGCCGTTGCGCCGCTGGAAGGCAGACCGGGAAGGATCTTCCCGCATGACCACCTTCCGGCCGAGCATCTCCCGGACCATCTGCGCCCATTTCTCGCAGCAGCCGCAGCCCGGATCCCGGTGGACGAGCGCATCGCCGGCCGCGAGCGCCGCGCCGGGCACGGCAAGGAACAGGAGGGCTACGGACAGGCTGATTTTCATGCGTGAGCTCCTTCATTCGCCGCGGAACCACCGGCGCCACATTCCTTAAAATCCTTTGGAAAATCAGTCTTGCTCAATACTAATCCCTTTCTGGTCACTTTTGATCGTGGAAGCACGGGGCCCCCCCGATCATTGCGGAATTTCAACATGGCCGCCGAATCCGAAACGCATCGCTGACAGCAGTTTGTCGCCGAACGTGCCCTCGACGCGGCTGCGAAAGCGCGTAAACAGTGCCGCCGACAAGACGTGAACAGCTACGCATTCCTCCATCGCAGCCTCGATCGTCCAGTGGCCCTCGCCCGAATCGGCGACGCGGCCGCTGTACGTGTCAAGCGTATGATTCTCCGCCAAGGCCGCTGCTGACAGGTCGAGCAACCACGACGAGATGACGCTGCCGCGCCGCCAGACTTCGGCAATGTCGGTGAGGTTGAGGTCGAAGCGCTCGTCTTCCGCGAGCTTGTCGGAGGATCTGCCTTTGAGCACGTCGAAGCCTTCGGCATAAGCCTGCATCAGTCCATATTCGATGCCGTTGTGCACCATCTTGACGAAGTGGCCAGACCCGGGCGGACCGGCATGGACATAGCCCTTCTCGGCACGCGAATCCTCGCTTCCGTTGTCGATTCGGCCGGGCGTGCGCGAGATCGTGCCGAGCCCGGGCGCGAGTGTTTCGAAGATGGGATCGAGATGGTCGACCGATGCCCTTTTGCCGCCGATTGTCATGCAGAAGCCTCGCTCCAGGCCCCAGATGCCACCCGAAGTGCCGACATCGACGTACAGTATTCCCTTCGCGGAGCAAATCTTCGCGCGCCGGATATCGTCCTTGTAGAAGCTGTTGCCGCCGTCGATCAGGATATCGCCTGGACTGGCGAGATCGAGCAGCGCGTCGATCGTGCTTTCGGTTGGTGCGCCTGCCGGGAGCATTATCCAGAAAATGCGCGGCCGAGAAAGCTTGGTGGCTGCGTCTTGCAGCGAGATCGCAGTGGTCGCGCCTTCCTCGGCGAGACTATCGATCGCCCTCTGGTTATGGTCGAATGCGATGATTTGATGACCACCGCGCATCAATCGGCGCGCAATATTGGCACCCATCCGTCCCAGACCGATTATGGCAAGTTGCATAGCCTATTCTCCGTTTCCGCGATTTCGCTGGTGCCGTGACGGGCCGACAGCGACAGCCAATGGGCGCGCCTTTCCGGAAAATTAGGTGGATCATGTGTCCGATGGGCGGGGGCTGTTGACATTATCCTGCCTTTGCCCCTCTCCAGGCGAGGGGCAGGACGAGGAGGAGAAGGAGCGCGAAGCTGCCGATGCTCCAGAGGATGACCGGCTGACCGCGCGGCGATGTGAAGGCAAGCGCCAATGGCGCGAGCGCCTGACCGACGCTGGCGGCGGCATGCTGCAACCCGAGCCCGGCTCCGGATGGGACGGTGTTCCCGCCGATCCAGAAGCTGGTGACCAGACGAAGGCTCGCCGAGCTCCAGCCGGCGACGAAGATGATCCCTGCCAGCGGAAGCGCGGCGTGACCCAGCGGAAAGAGGAAGAGGCTCGCCGCGAGCAGGGCGAGGGTGAGGCCGGCAAGACGTCTCGGCATGGTCACGAGCCAGGCGACCCTTGCGAGGAACAGCTGCGCGGCGAGCATGGCGAAACCGCAAAGGCTCAGCATCCAGGCGATCGTCTCGCGGCTCGGCGCATCGCCGGCGCGGGTTACGAGCAGGGCGACGTGGATGGCCGCGAGCCCGCCGCCGCCGACCAACGCGATGAGGAGAAGCGGCGAAGTCGCGGGGCGGGACGACGCGCGTGGGTGGCGGATTTCGGGACAGGCAACGCAGCGCGGCGGCAGATGGGCGAGGCCCAGCAGGATGGCCACGACAGCGATGCCGAGCCCCACCATCAGTAGCGGTGTGCGAGGCGTCAGGGCGGCAGAGCCCTCGGCGAGCAGCGGCCCGGCCATGTCTCCCAGGAAGACGAACGCTGTCAGCCAGGTGAAGCGCTTGGCCTGCTCGCCGCGCTCGGGCACCGCGGAGCTCGCGGATAGCAGCGCCAGCGGTATGATGGCGGCGGAAGCCATTCCGGCCAGTGCGCGCAGTAGATAGAGCGCCGGGAGCGACACCGCTCCGATCGGGGCGGTCGCGAGCGCCAAGACGATGAGAGCGGTGCGCAGGATGATCCGGTAGTCCATCCGATCCGCGAGCCGGCCCCAGAACGGCGCCAGCAACAGGGCAGCGAACGGATGGACGGTGGTCAGGCTGGCGACATGGAAGTCATGCGTGCGCGGCGCAAGGCCGGCTGCTCCGCTGTCGACCAGCGTCGGCAGGAAGGCGAGGATGGCGGTCTGGCCGGCCGCAGCGGCCGCGGCCGCGAGCAGGAGCATGATGGACGAGAGCGATCGGAGTCCGTGCCTGGGGTCGCGACAGTGCGGGTTGGCCTCCGATATCCCGGATGCACCGTCCGGGATCACAACAGCAGTCGGACGCCGACGACTACACGACGCTCGACCAGACTTTCGCCTTCCGTGCGCCGGAAATCGCCGGTGCCGCCGAGCGCGCGTTCCCAGACGAAGCCCACATAGGGCGCGACCTTGCGCGAGAATTCGTAGCGCAGCCGGCCGCTCAGCTCGATGTTGCTGAAGCCGCCGCCGAGCTCCCGGTTGGTGGAGCGCTTGGAATAGATGTTGGTCTCGACCTGCGGGGTCAGGATCAGGCGGTTGGTGAACAGAACCTCGTAAGAGGCCTTGGCGCGCGCCGCGAGCCGGCCGTCGTCGCCCACATAGCCGGTGAGCTGGACCTCGAACCAGTAAGGCGCGAGTCCCTCGACGCCGGCCGCGAGCCATGTCGTCGCGCCCTTGCCGAGATCCTGGCGCACGCCCAGCAGCGTTCCCCAGAACGGGCCGCTGCTGTGCCACCACAGCGCCTCGACGCTGCTTTCGCGGTCGAGACGGTCGCGCGAGTTCTTCAGGCCCTGGCTGCGCAGCCAGAGCTTGTCGTTGTCGGGTCCGCTCGCGATCTGCACGGTCCAGCCGAAGCCTTGGCCTTCATTGCCGGTGGCGAATTCGAGTTCGTCGACGAGCACCCTCGGGATAGAAAGCTTGTCGGACATTTCCCAACCCGGTAGCATCGAATTGCGGTAGCCTTCGGCATAGTCGTCGGAATTGCGAGCATCGGGCGGGGCCTTGCCGCCCTGCATGCGGCCCATGTCCATTTCCATTGCGGCGCCGGGCTTTTCGGCGCCGGGCATCTCCATGCCCGCATGATCATCGGCCTGTGGCGCGGGTTCGGTCTGCTGACCGGTCTGCGGCTCCGTCGGGGCATGCTGGTGAGGCGCGTCCTGGGCGGAAGCGGGCATCGCGGCTGCCGCAGAGAGCATCATGGCGAGGGCGGCCATTCCGGCGTGGCGAGAAGCGAGAGCGATCATGCGACCACCACCTCCCGGAACATGCCGGCCGCCATATGGTAGAGAAGATGGCAATGGAACGCCCAGCGACCCATCGCGTCGGCGGTGACGCGGAAGCTGACGCGCTGGGCGGGCTGGACGACCACGGTATGCTTGCGGACCTGGAAGCTTCCATCAGGGGCCTCGACGTCGCTCCACATGCCGTGGAGGTGCATCGGGTGCGCCATCATCGTGTCGTTGACCAGCGTGACGCGCAGTCGCTCGCCCGGCCGGAAACGCAGCGGCCGCGCATCGTTGAGCTTGATGCCGTCCAGCGCCCAGATGAAGCGCTCCATATTGCCGTTGAGGTGGAGCTCGATCTCGCGCTCGGGCTCGCGCGGATCGGGATCGCCGCCCGGCGTACGCAGGTCCGCCAGCGTCAGCACGCGCCAGGACCGGCCGCGCAGGCCGACGCCGGGATCGTCGAGATTGGCGCGCGGATAGTCGACCCGCATGTCGGTGTTGGCGCCATATTCGGTGCGCGCGTGGCGGGCCTTGGGTGGCATCTCGGTCATGCCGTGCCCGGCGTGCTCGCCACCGCCCATCCCGTCCATCGTGGCCATGGCGCCCATCATGTCGACGGGATCGAGCCAGGGGCGCTCGTCGAGCGGCGGCACCGCCGCGGTCATGCCGGGCGCGGGCGCGATCGTGCCGCGGGCGTAGCCGGTCCGGTCGATCGACTGGGCGAAGATCGTATGGGCCTTGGCGTCGGGCATGGTGAACTCGACGTCGTAGGTCTCGCCCGGTCCGATGCGGAACTCCTCGACCGTGACCGGCTCGACGGGTTGCCCGTCGGTCGCGACGACGGTCAGCGCGACGCCGGGGATCCGCACGTCGAAGAAGGTCGCCGTACCCGCGCAGACGAAGCGCAGGCGAACACGCTCGCCCGGCGCGGCGATGCCGGTCCAGTTGCCGGACGGCGCCGTCCCGTTCATGAGGTAGGTATAGGTCGCCGCCGAGATGTCGCTGGTGTCGGTCGGGTTCATCCGCGAGCCGTTCCACATCGCCCGCCGATCGAGCGCCTTGCCGAGCCCCAGCCGGCGCACGTCCTTGAGGAAGTCGCCCGCGGTCGGCTGCGCGAAGTTGTAGTAGCTGCTCAGCTTCTTGAGGTTGGTGAAGATCTGCAACGGCGGCTCGTCCGACCAGTCGCTGAGGATCACGGAATAGTCGCGATCCGGCGCGGCGGCGACAGGTTCGCGCGGCTCCACCACGATCGCGCCATAGAGGCCGGTCTGCTCGGCGAGCGTATGGGCATGATACCAGTACGTGCCGGTCTGGCGCAGCTCGAAGCGATAGGTGAATGTCTCGCCGGGCGCGATGCCGGCGAAGCTGATGCCCGGCACACCGTCCATCTCGGGGGGCAGGATGATTCCGTGCCAGTGGATGCTGGACATCTCCTTGAGTGCGTTGCGCACCCGCAGCGTCACCGTGTCTCCTTCGCGGAAGCGTAGGACCGGTGCGGGCACGCTGCCGTTCACGGCCGTCGCGACCCGGCGCTTGCCGGTGAAGTTGACCGGCAGTTCGGCAAGCTCGAGGTCGAACTCGGTCCCGCGAAGCTCGGGCGTGGACGCGGTGGCGGATCGCGCCAGCAGCGCCGGCGCGAAGCCCGCGACGGCGCCGCCGACCGCCAGCCCCTGGACGAAACGGCGCCGGGCGATCGGCAAGGCAAGAGGTGGATGCATGGTCCCTGTTCTTTCGTCGGGAGGGTCAGGCGAGGTCGAGGACGATCCGGCCCTCGATGTCGCCGTGATGCATGCGCGCGAAGACGTCGTTGATGTTCTCGAGCTTCTCCGCATGCACGGTCGCGTGGACCTTTCCCTCGCCGGCGAAGGCCAGCGCTTCGAGAAGGTCGAGCCGGGTGCCGACGATCGAGCCGCGAACGGTGATGCCATTCAAGACGGTATCGAAGATCGACAGCGGGAAGTCGCCCGGCGGCAGGCCGTTCAGCGCCACCGTACCACCCCGCCGAACCATGCCGAGCGCCTGCTGGAACGCCTTCGGCGAAACGGCGGTCACCAGGGCGCCGTGCGCGCCGCCGATCGCGGTCTTGAGCGTTGCCGCGGGATCGTGGTGGAGCGCGTTAACCGTCAACGTCGCGCCGAGCCGCGTGGCGAGATCGAGCTTGCGGTCGTCGATATCGACCGCCGCCACGTTGAGGCCCATCGCGCGGGCATATTGCACGGCCAGATGGCCGAGCCCTCCGATTCCGGAAATGACCACCCATTCGCCGGGCCTGGCCTCGGTGGCCTTTAGCCCCTTGTAGACCGTGACACCCGCGCAGAGGATCGGCGCGATGTCGAGGAATTCCACATTGTCGGGGAGGTGACCGACATAGTTCGGATCGGCGAGGACATATTCGGCGAAACTGCCGTTGACCGAATAGCCAGTGTTCTGCTGGGTCTCGCACAGCGTCTCCCAGCCGCCCAGGCAATGCACACAGTGGCCGCAGGCGGTATAGAGCCAGGGAACGCCGACGCGGTCGCCTTCCTTGACGTGGGTGACGCCCGATCCGACCGCGGCGACATGGCCGACGCCTTCATGGCCGGGAATAAAGGGCGGGTTGGGCTTGACCGGCCAGTCGCCCTCGGCCGCGTGCAGATCGGTGTGGCACACGCCGGTCGCGGCGATCTTCACGAGGATCTGGCCCGGTCCGACCGTTGGGATCGGTGCCTCCTCAATGACCAGCGGCTTGCCGAATGCGCGGACGACGGCCGCCTTCATGGTTGCCATGTCTGTTTCTCCCTTTGAGCGAGGACGTCAGAACAGGCCGAGCGCGTGCTCGTCGTATGAGACGAGCAGGTTCTTGGTCTGCTGGTAGTGGTCGAGCATCGCCTTGTGGTTTTCGCGGCCAAAGCCCGACGCCTTGTAGCCGCCGAAGGCGGCGTGGGCGGGATACTGGTGGTAGCAGTTGGTCCAGACCCGGCCGGCCTGGACGGCGCGGCCGAGGCGGTAGGCGGTGTTGCCGTTGCGCGTCCAGACGCCCGCACCAAGGCCATAGGCGGTGTCGTTGGCGATCCCGATCGCCTCTTCGACCGTCTTGAAGGTCGTCACCGAGAGGACCGGTCCGAAGATCTCCTCCTGGAAGATGCGCATGTGATTCTGGCCCACGAACACGGTCGGCTGGACGAAGAAACCCTTGTCGAGCTCGCCTCCCGGCAGCGCTCGCGCACCGCCGGTCAGGCATTGCGCTCCCTCGCTCTTTCCGATCTCGATATAGTTCAGGATCTTGCGGAGCTGCTCTTCGGACGCCTGGGCGCCGACCTGGGTCGAGGGGTCAAGCGGGTCGCCCTGGCGGATCGTCGCGACGCGCGCCACGGCGCGCGCGATGAAGCGGTCGAAGATCGATTCATGGACCAGCGCGCGTGAGGGGCAGGTGCAGACCTCGCCCTTGTTGAAGGCGAAGAGCGTGAACCCCTCGAGCGCCTTGTCGAGGAATGCGTCTTCCGCGTCCATGACATCAGCCATGAAGATGTTTGGTGACTTGCCGCCCAGCTCCATCGTCTGCGGGATAAGGTGATCGGCGGCGGCGTGCATGATATGCTTGCCGGTGGTGGTTTCGCCGGTGAAGGAGACCTTGGCGATGCGCGGATTGGCGGCGATCGCCTGTCCGACGGTGCGCCCGGGTCCGGTCACGACATTGAGCACGCCGGGCGGCAGGATGTCGGCGGTCAGCTCGGCGAACATCAGAAGCGTCAGCGGCGTCTGCGAGGCGGGCTTGATGACGGTGCAGTTGCCGGCGGCCAGTGCTGGGGCGATCTTCCAGGCGGCCATCAGCAGTGGGAAGTTCCACGGAATGATCTGGCCGACGACGCCGAGCGGCTCGCGGAAATGATAAGCGATGGTGTCGGCGTCGATCGTCGAGATCGCGCCTTCCTCTGCGCGGATGCAACCGGCGAAATAGCGGAAATGGTCGATGGCGAGCGGCACGTCGGCTGCGCGCGTCTCGCGGATCGGCTTGCCGTTGTCGATCGTCTCGGCCAGCGCCAGCAGTTCCAGATTGTCTTCCAGACGGTCGGCGATCCGGTTGAGCAGCTTTGCTCGCTCGGCCGGTGAAAGCCTCGCCCACTGGTCCCTGGCGGCGTGGGCCACATCGAGCGCGTGTTCGACATCTTCGTGGGTCGATTGGGCGAACTCGGCGATCGGAGCGCCGTTGATCGGACTGGTGTCGGCGAAGTATTCGCCGGTGGAAGGTGGGCTCCAGCGGCCGCCGATGAAGTTGTCGTAGCGATGCCGGAAGATCGGCGCGGCGTTGATGGTCCCGATAGCCTGTTCGAACATGATCCCGCTCCTTCTGTTGTCCCCGGCTCATGGGCGTCCGAGTTTGGCCGGCCGCGATCGATGCCGTGGGATGCCGATGCCCGGTTCGCCGAAGAACTGGCCCGCCGGCGGGGGGCGGCGGGCCCCCAGCCCCTGGGGTGGTCTGTTATGGGGCTGGAAATCTCACATATGGCCCATGGGCTTGTCGGCCGGCTTGTCCTTGGGCATCGGCATGCCGCCCATGCAGCAATCGTCCTTGGGCTTGTCGGACATGGCTGGCGCCTTGGGTGCGGCCGGCTTGGGCGTGCCCGATGCATGACCCGGCTTCGCGGGCTTGTTCGTGCCGGCCTGGTGGTCACTCATCATCCGGTCGTGCATCTGCTGTCCGCCATGATCCATGCCGTCCTGATGGGCGGGCGCCGTCGAGGGCGCCGGCGCCGGATGTGCCGTTGCTGGATGGGCGGGGGCCGACTGGGCCATGACCGGGCCGGCGGCGAGGGTTCCGGTCGCGAGAAGGCCGAGGGCGGCCGCGAGAAGTGTCGTCTTGTCCATGGCTTGTCTCCTGACTGCCCGCCGCCGCATTCTTCGCGTCCGGCATCGTCGACACGTCAATGCCGTCGGGGCCTCGTCGTCGATATACGTAAGTTACGAATCCACCGGCGGGCCGATGAGCATTGCAGCAATCATGCAGGTTGGACCGTAGTCCAGGGTCAAGACTATTCGCGATCCTGTCCGGCCATGTTGTCTACTCGACGGTTTATGTGACGCGCGAAAGCCTGCTTTGGTGTCCTCCAAAAAAGTGGCCCACCGTGGCGTGCACGGTGGGCCAACATCTTTGCCGTTATTTGGTGGTGGCCATCGCTGAACCGGGCCTAGTCGCCTGTCAGCAGCCGCCCCGCGACATGCCCGACATCGAAGCGTCGTCCGATCCCGAGGCGCCGTGCATGGCCATCTTGTGCTCGGGCATCATCTGCGCGTGCATCTGCTCGCCGCCGTGCCGCATGCCCTGCATATGATGGGCCGCTTCGGCACTGGGGGCGGCGGTCTTGGCCTTCGGCGCCGCCGCGATGTCCGGCATGCCGGGAGGCATCTCGTCCGCCAGCACCGGTCCGGCGGCGACGGCGAGAACACCGAGCGCGGCGGCCGCGGTTACAATGATCGTCTTCTTTCGCACTATGCTATCCTTCAGTCTGTTCGTGAGTTCCGCCCGGGTGTTGCACGGTCGGTCTGTCGCTCGTTCGACCGAGCTTGCCCCGGAGATGGTGCGGCGCGGAGCGCATCAGTATACGTAATGTGCGAAGCGTCGGACTTAGCCATCCATTGCCGCCATCTCGCGGCAGCTTGCGGCGCAGTCCCTGCAGGTGGCGGAACAACGGGCCATCTGCGAGTCACCGGCATGACGCAGGCACTCCTGCGCGCATCGTTCGCACGCCTCGGCGCAGGCGCCGCACAGAATTTTGTGCAGCGGGGATTCGCGCAGCATCGAATTGGCGGTCGCCTGACACAATTCCGCGCAATCACCCAGCATGGCAAGGAGCGGCGCGGTGGCCAGCGCGCCGCCTTTCCGGCTCGCATAGGCCGCCGTCTGGAGGCACATGCGGTGCGAGGCGATGCAATCATCGATGCATTCGGTCATCGACATCGGCATCGCCATGCCCTCCATCGCATGACGCTGCGCCGCGGCCGGACGAGCCGCCGCGCCCACCGCCAGGCCGGCGCCCGCAATCAACAATTCCCGTCTCTCGATCATCATGGCTCTCCTGACTGCCTTGCCGTCACGTTATCTTCGGACCCGTGTCATCTGGCGCCATGCGTGCCTTCTCCCTGGCCATGCGTGCCTTCTCCCTGGCCATGCGGGTCTCCTCCCAGGGCCAGTGACCGTTGATCTCGACCCCGAGCGAGATGCTGAGGAAGGTGCGGACCAGAACCAGCCCCGCCAGCACGATCAGGTCCTCAAGCGTCGGGTTGATCACCAGCGACTTGACTATGTCGCCGGCGACCAGGAATTCGAGGCCCAGCAGGATGCTCCGGCCGAGCGCGGAACGAAAGGCGCTGTACGCCTGCGTGCCGTCGCCGGCGCGCGCGCGTTTCGCAAAGAGCCAGGTCGCCAGCGCGGCGCCGACAAGGATCGTTAGCGTGCCCGCAAGTTCGAGACCGATTACGGCAAGCCGGAAGAAGGCGTTCAACCAGTCCGCATCAATGGTGATCATACCAGCCTCGCCGGCGGATGTTGTTGAAGCTGTCCGTGGTGTGGCAGGCGAAGCATTGATCGACCCGCGCCTTGGAGCCGGCTGCGCGCTGCGACACCATGCTGAAATGCTCCATGAAATGGCTGGGCGGCGCCTTGTGGCATTCGGAACATTGCGTCGAGTTGACCGAGGGATGCCGGTAGTTGGAGATCTGCCAGCTTGTGGTCGTGTGGCAACTGGCACAGTCCTTCCCGAACAGGCCGAGATGCGGGTCGCGGATCGAATGACAGCTCGCGCAGTTGAGCGCCGTCTCGGGAATCATCGGAAGTGGATTTGTCGGCGCCGACATGGGGCCTGCCTGCCAGACCTTCGGATCGAGCAGCGCCTCGTGATTCATACGAACGATGCCGCGATCGCCCTCATGCTCGACATGGCACGAGGTGCATTGCTTCGCCTGGGCGTGGAACTGCGTCGACTGCTTGGTGCCGAAATCCGTGCCGGCGTGGCAGGAGATACAGCTCTTGTCCTCGACACCCTTGAGCGGCGTGTGGCAGCTCGTGCACTGCGCGCCAAAGGATTGGTGTGCGGCCGACAGCGGCCCCGGCATGACGAGCCGCGCGATCGGCCCTGCGCCCGCCGGTGCGCTCGAGCGCGTCGCGACCGCGAGCACGAGCAGCGCGAGCGACGCGGAGAGGAAGAGCCAGTAGAGCAGCTTGCCGCGTGTCATAGCCAGCGTAGCCCAAAGTAGATCGCGGCGCCGATGTGGAGCAGCAGCAGGCCATAGACGAGGCTTCCCACGAGGATGTGCAGCCACCGCCAGCGCTTGAAGAGCCGGTTCGTCGCCTCTTCGGCGCGGATCGCGAACTCGGTGTCGGCGAGCGCCGCCGCGATGTCCTCGGCCTCCTCGGGCATCGCCGGAACGGGCGGCTCCGCGGACACGAAGAACAGGCGCTTCCAGCGCGAGAGTGGTGCGCCCGGCATGCGCTGCGCGGCGGCGGGCGCGGGCAGGTGCAGGAAGGCCGACTGGAGCGAGGCAAGTTCCGAGCGGCGCCCGCGCAGCGCCTTGGCGGCCTGCGCCAGCAAATAGCGGCCGACGAAGCCGGTGAGGACGGTCAGCAGCAGCAGCCCCGTCAGCAGGATGCCGACCGGGCTGGCGAACTTGTGTGCGGCGTGGATGAGCCCGAGTATGGGCGCGAGGACGCCGGCATAGACATGCACGGCCAACAGTGTTGGCTTGCTGACGAACCGGGTCAGCTGGCGATCGGCCCATGACCAGTGCTTGGCGGCGACATAGGGGAGCGTCAGGAGCATGAACAGCACGGCGGCGATGCCGATGATGCCGCCCGCGGCGCTGCCGGGGAAGCGCGGCGCGACATGCAGCACATAACCGAGCGGGAAGAGCAGGAGGAAACCGACCAGCAGGCCGACGAGCAGATCGCCGCGCTCGCGCATCAGGCTTCCACCACGAGCGGCTGCCCGGTGCTCTTCGCCTGGCAGGCGAGGACATAGCCCTTGGCCTTGTCCTCGGGCGCCAGGCCGGTCTCGACCTCCATGGTGACCTCGCCCGAGATCAGCCGGGTCACGCAGACCCCGCACTCACCCGAGCGGCAGGCATAGGGAATCTCGACGCCGGCCCCTTCGGCGGCTTCGAGAACGGTCTGGTCCGCCGGCAGTGCGGCCGAGACTCCGGCGACCGAAAAGGTGATCGTGGTGGCCGCGACGGATGGCGCCGCTGTCGGAGTTCGTTCTGCGGCTGCCGCCGGAGACTTGACTTCAAGCGTTTCCGGCTCGGTCGACAGCGAGGCAGGACCGAAGGCTTCGGTATGAAGCTGGGCTTCGGGCACGCCCAGTTCGGCCAGTTCCTGGCGCATCGCCGCCATCATGCCCGGCGGGCCGCACATATGGATGCGGCGGTGCGCGATGTCGGGAACCGCATCGACCAGCATCTGCCGTGTGATCGGACCCTCGGGGCCGAGCCACACCGTCCCTGGCGCGCGCTGCATCGCGGCGAGGACATGCAGGTTGGCGAAGCGGCGTTCGAGCCGCTCGAGTTCGTCGCGGAAGACGAACTCCTCGGTCGAGCGCGCACCGTAAAGAAAGAAGATCTCACCCTGCCAGGCAGTGTCGGTGAGGTAGCGCAGCACCGACATCATCGGCGTGATCCCGACGCCGCCAGCGATGAGCACGATGCTCTCGGCATCGGTTCCGGTGAAGGTGAAGGCGCCGAAAGGGCCGGTGATCTTGAGCAGGTCGCCGACCGACACTTGGTCGTGCAGATGGCGCGAGACGACACCCTGTTCCTCGCGCTTCACGGTGAGCTCGACATGGGCGCGTTGCGTCGGCGACGAAGCGATCGTGTAGGACCTGCGCGCCGCCTTGCCGCCGTCCGGCTCGACCTCGACCTGCAAGAACTGGCCGGGAAGGAAATCGAACGGCAGGCGGTCGGCCGCCGGATCGGCGAGGCGGAAAGTCTGAACTGTCGGAGTCTCGCGCACGATCTGGACGACACGGAGTTGGCCGGACCAGCTTTTCGGCTTGCGCAGAGACGCGCCCGCCGCCGGCGCGGAATTGCTGGGGGCGAGGGCGTCGGGGCCAGTCGCGGAAGCCGGCGCAACCTTGGGCGAGACCGGGGCCGGAATGGCCGGCGCGGCTCCGAGCGCCGGCGTCGCTGGCGCGCCTGCGCCGACGATCTTCCGGATCCGGCGCAGCCGCGCGAGCTGAAGCGCGATGAGTGTGGCGCTGACCAGCGCCAGCACGAACATCAGCATGAAATGCGACGGTGAGACGCCCAACCACCGCGCCGGCATCTCGTGCGGTAGCGGGCCGAGGCCCATCTGCTCGCGGAACCACGAGACGGCGGTGTGCTCGGGAGGCCGTTCGCCATCGAGCGCGGCGAGCGCGGTGGAGCCGCTACGGAATAAGTCGGCACCCTCGCGCATCCGCCAGGCCGCCTCGGTCCGCGTTCCGGCATCAGCCGAGCGGGCGGCGGTCGACGCCTCGCCGATCAGGGCGAGCCCCTGCTCGACACGTTCGCGCGCCTGCCGGGCGATCCGGTTGCGATCGTCCGCGCCGAGCGTGGGCACAAGCAACTGGGACATGAAGGGGCCCGTCTTCCGGCCATGCTCGCCGGCTTCGCCCATCATCTCGCCCATCATCGCGTCCATGCCGGACCCGTTCGCAGGCGTCGACGGCGCCATGGGGTCGCCGCCGGCCATGGACGACGCCGCGCCGCCATGATGCGCGGCATGGTCTTCGCCTTCCTGAGCGCTCGCGATGGTGGACAGTCCCAGCGCGAGCGCCGCGCAAAGGCTCAGGCCGCGCAGGCCGATCGCATTCAGCATCCCGGATCCCCGTACGATTTTTACATGTCTTTCATCGGGGTCGCCTGGTTCATCGGCGCCGGGTCGGTCGCCGGAGCGCCCTGGTTCATGCCGCCCTGGCGCATTGCGTCATGGTCCATTTCCTGGCGATGATGGCGTTCCATCTGCTCCTTGTCCTTCATGGCATCGTGCATGGCATTGTCGCTCGTGTCCGCCTCGCCCGCCGCGCTGCCCGAGCCATCGGTCGCGAGGTTGGAGGGCGCCGCGGAATCGGTCGCGGCGGGCACGGTCTCGTCCTTCTTGCTGCCGCAGCCGGCGAGCATGAGCGCGGCGGCCAGCGCGGCGGTGAAGGGCAGGACGGATTTTGATGCGCTGTTCATGATCCTCTATCCTCTTTCATTGAAAAAACCGGGTGGCGCGGAGCCACCCGGGACGTCGTCATTTGCTGTCGCCGAGAATCCGGCGGCAACGGTCGTGCGACAGGTTCATCGGGTTGAGCCCCTGCTGCTTCATCTCGCCATGATCGTGCGGACTCTGGAGGCCCATCTTTCCCTCCATCGTCCGGCAGCTGTCGATCTCGGCCGTTGTCGGCGGCGTGGTTGCGCAGGCGGCAAGGAACAGGGCCGGTACCGCTGCAATGATGATACGTGTCTTCATGATCACTCCCTCTTGCTTGGTGGTTGTCGCTCTCCCGCGGTTGTCATGTGTGTGCTTCGGTTCGGCGCGGCTCATGCCGCGTCGAAAGGAAGGTCAGAATGGGACAATCGGTCACCGGAACATCGACCGGGCAATCATCGGCGAGCGCGCGGAGAACATCGCGGATGTCGGTGAGCCGCTCGATGCGGGCTTCCGCCTCGCGGATTTTCTCGAGCGTGATATCGAGCACCGCGGATGCCTTCGCGGTATCGGAGGCGTTGAGCGCGAGAAGCTCGCTCGTCTCGGCGAGCGTGAAGCCCAGCCATTGCGCGGAGCGGATGAAGTTGAGACGCAGGAGATCCACATCTCCATAGAGCCGGTAGCCGGCGCTGGTGCGGTCCGGCGTGGGCAGGAGACCGGTCCGCTCATAGTAGCGGATCGTATCGCGCCCGACGCCGGCGGCCGCGGCAAGCTCGCCGATCTTGAAGGCCGTCATGACACCGCGGCGCCTCCGCGCGCCGGATCAGGGTGCAGGGCCGGGACGCAACGCGGTTCGATCCTCGTCCGGTCGGCAAGCCGCGTGCTGCCTCGCGGCTGCCGCCATCTCCGCCCTGCGGCCGTGCAGGTTGACGCAGGGCGGAACGGCATGAAAGAACGCGAAACCACGTTCAATTCCTGCGCAGCTCGACGATGTCGTGCTTGGTAGGCTTGCCGTCGGTCACGCTGACGTGGGCGAAATGATCGTCATAGATGTGATCGATCCTGACATGCCCGACCGCCTGCCTGCGAAAGGCGGGACCAGTGCCCTTGTACGAGCTGCCGGCTACGGGCACGTTGCGGTAGACTTCGAGAACCTGCCCGACCTCGGCGCCATCGGCCTTGCCGATGCAGACGACGGGACCAGTGTCGTCGCTGCCGACGATTGATCCACGCATGAGCCAGGTATGGCCGATGCCCTGGGCGGTGGCGGGTACGGTCGAGAACAGGGCCAACCCTGCCGCCGCCGCAAACATGAGTGCTTTCATAGAGAGCTCCTTCATCTTTCTAGTGGGCGCCAATCGCCTCTTATCGACGGTCGCCCGCCGAAGCGGCCGTCTCGCGCTGCGATGCTGTGTCAGTTGCCGCGACGCAGCTCGACGATGTCGTGCTTGGCCGGCTTGCCTTCCGTGACGCTGACATGGGCGAAGTGATCGTCGTAGATGTGATCGATCGTCACCTGGCCGATGCGCTGGCGATGGAAGGGCGCGACATTGCCCTTGGACGAAGCCGGGCCGGGGTGCTGCACGACGCGGTAGACTTCGAGGGTCTGCCCGACCTCGGCGCCGTCGGCCTTGCCGATGCAGACGACAGTGCCGCTGGCGCTTGTGTCGACGATCGAACCCCGCATGAAGAAGGTATGGCCGATGCCTTGCGCAAACACGGGGGTGGCGCCGAGCATTGCTATGCCAGCGAGCGCCGCCATGACGGATTTCTTGATCATTTCCCAACTCCTGGGTTCGTGTGACCGCCGCTCGTTTCTTCGACGGGAAGACGTTGTTCTTCGTGGTCAGGACTATGGCCCTACGTCCCGGGTCGGAATACGTAGAGTCCGAAGCGCCGGAAGGGGGGCGCATCCAGGCAGTAGGGGATACCGCGGAAAGCCGGAAAGCCTGACTACGCCCCAAAGCCGTTAGCCGTCGCGGCCGCACCAGTGTACCAGGTCCAGCCGCCGCGCCCCAGATGCTGCGGCACACCCGCAATGTCCGCGGCGACGACGTAAGGTTCGGTCCGATAATATTCCGCAGATTCGCGCATCGATGCGTGCCGGATCGGGTTGATCCAGTCGAACAGGGACTTGGCGCAGTCGCCATCACGGTTGCGCGCAACCGCAATGGCAAGCCAGGCTGCTGCATGAGGTGTATTGGCCGTCACTCTCACGGATGCCGGGGGAATAGGCCTTGATATAGCCCGGGTCGCGCGGAATTCGGTCGAATGGGGGAGCGAGGAGCCGGACAAGGTTGTCGTCGTTCCGGGAGGACGGCCTGCGCAATCCCGAGACCTGCGCGATCTCGAGCTTGCGCACAGCGGCTTTCTGAGATCCCGTGCGGAGCCCTGGCTGGGGAGCTTAACCTATGTGTCCTCAGGCGAGCAGTTCGGTGCCGATCTGGTACTCGGCCTGTCCGGTCGTCTCGAAAGTCGAGATATTCCGGATCGTCGTTTCGGCGATCGCGCTGAGGGCCTCGCGGGTAAAGAACGCCTGGTGCCCGGTGATGAGGACGTTGGGGAAGGTCAGGAGCCGGGCGAAGACATCGTCCTGCAGCATCTCGTCGGAGAGATCGCGAAAGAAAAGATCCCCTTCCTCTTCGTAGACGTCGAGACCCAATGATCCGATCTTCCCCGATTTGAGGCCTTCAATAACCGCTCTTGTATCGACTACGGCTCCGCGGCTCGTGTTGATGAGCATCGCGCCAGGCCGGATCAACTGCAACGCTTGCCCATTGATCAGATGATGGGTTTGCGGCGTGAGCGGGCAATGGATGGAAATGACGTCGGCCTGCTGCAGAAGCTCCGGGAACGTGACATACTCGACGCCTGAAGCGACAAGGTCGGCATCGGGCGAGGGGTCGAAAGCGAGAATCCGGCACCCGAAGCCCCCGAGGATACGCGTCACGGTCGCGCCGATCTTGCCGGTACCGACGATCCCAACCGTCCGCTTGCCCAGATCGAAGCCGAGCAGACCGTCCAGAGCGAAATTCCCCTCGCGCACCCGAACATAGGCCCGGTGTAGCTTTCGATTGAGCGACAAGATCAGCGCGATCGTATGTTCCGCGATCGCTTCGGGTGAATAGGACGGCACGCGCGCGACCGCTATTCCAAGGGTCTCGGCTGCTTCGAGGTCCACATGGTTGAAGCCTGCGCTTCGCAACGCGACCAGCCTTGTGCCCTGCTCGCGGAGCGATGCTAGTACCGTTCGATCGAGACGGTCGTTCACGAAGACACAGATCGCTGTCGCTCCCTTCGCCAGCGCGACGGTCTGCTTGGACAGGCCCGCTTCAATAAAGTGCAGTACATGCGGCGCCCCGGCGGCCGAATTGGCTATGTCGAGGAATTCGCGGTCGTAGCCGCGCGTGCTGAAAACCGTCACATCCACAGCGCACTTCTCCCTGTCCTGGCGAGCACCGTCACTAAGTAACATCCCGGAAAGACGGGTGGACGGGTTCGCGGCAGAAAGCGGCACCAACCGCCAGGTAAGCCAAGGACGCCGCCATGAAGGGCTTTATCGGAGATATCGAGTCCCTCACCGAGGAGAACCGTAATTTCCGTCGGGTGCTCTATACTGGGCGCAACCTCCAACTCGTTCTCATGGCGCTGAAGCCGGGTGAGGAGATTGGGCTCGAGGTCCATGATGATCGTGACCAATTCTTCCGCGTCGAAAACGGCAAGGGCGAGGTCCTCATCGACGGTGTCAGCACACCGATCAAAGGCGATGACGGGATCATCGTGCCGGCTGGCGCCCAGCACAATATCATCAACACCGGCGACGAGTTGCTCCAACTCTACACGATCTATGGGCCGCCCGAACATATCGATGGGACTGTCCACCCAACCAAGGTGGATGCTGAAGCAGCGCATGAGCATTTCGACGGCCGGACCACCGAATAGGAGCGCAACGCATTAGGGCTTTCCGGCTGGCTCCGAGGCCGTGACCCGAGTGCCTTGGACGACATGCCTACGCCTTTCCCTGGCCCGGCTTTCGGCGGGGCTCTCCTTGGTTCGGATTCGCGTAGGGGACGACCCCGCTTATGCCACGGCCAAGGCTGATCGAACCCGGTCGGCGATGACCCCACGGTCGCCTTCGGCGCTTACCCGCCGCCAATCCATTGCGCCCAGATCGTAGTGGGCCTGCAAGCCGGCAACAGCCACATCCGCGTCCGACGCATCGTTCACCCGTGCAGCAATCCGTGCTTTTAACACCTCGGACGGGGCATCGAGCCAGATGCCGGCGAATGGAACGTTTTTCTGAGCAGCGACCTGAGCGATCGCCCGTCGTTCGTCAGGTCTCGCATAGACAGCATCGACGATCAGCGATCGTCCCTCGTTCAGCGCCAGCTGCGCTAACCTCTCCAATTCGGCGTAGACCGCCGCGCTCGCAGACGTTGAATAGGCCTCCTTGGAAAGCGGGGTCTCTGGCGGAAGGCCTGCCAACCGTTTGCGCAAGACATCGGACCGTAGGATCCGCGCCCCAGGCGCGCTCCCGACACCATAGGCAACGAGCCTCGCGATCGTCGATTTTCCTGTCCCGGATAGCCCCCCTATTGCAACCAGACGGGTCGGACCGGGTGCGAGCAACTCGTGGGCCAGACTCAGATATTGCTCGGCCTTTTTGCGAAGTGCGCTCGATGGGTCGCCGTTTGCCTGTGCTGCCGCCACATGAGCCCGAACGGCGGCGCGGATGGAAAGGAACAGGGGGATGAGGACCACTGCGTCTTCATCCTCTGGTGAGACGTCTAGGTAGCGGTTGAAGAGCATATTGGCCTCGACCCGGCAGCCTTTCGCCCACAGGTCCATCAAGAGGAACGCCAAGTCGTACAGCACGTCGATCGTCGCGAGGACGGCGCTGAATTCGAGGCAATCGAACAGGACAGGTTCGTCATCGATCATGGCAATGTTGGCTAGATGCAGATCGCCGTGGGCATGCCTGACGCGACCGGCCGCGGCGCGTATATCGAGCAACCGGGCGTGCCGTTCGGCCAAGACCTGTTGCCGCTGGATCAAACGGCCTGCGCTATCCGGAGGCAGTATCTCGGGATAGGTGGCCATGCTCTCCCGATTTCCCGCGATAACGGCTTCAATGCGCTCGCGGCCCGAGCGTGACCGGACCTGTTCGGCGCTATCGTGAAACGACTTTATCCTGTCCGTCAATCGCAGGACCAGAGGTTCCGTGAGCGCGCCGCGCGCGGCGACTTGCTCAAGCAGCGCATCGTCGGGAAAGCGGCGCATTTCCAGGAGCCAATCGATCGGTTCTCCGTCATCGCCGAAGTTTAATAGGCCATCGTCATTTCGCCGAATCGGCCGAACTGCAAGATATAGGTCTGGCGCGGTCCGGCGATTGAGCAAAAGCTCCTTCTCCAGTGTCAGGCGGCGCTTTTCGGGGCTGGAAAAGTCGAGATAGCCGAACCTGACGGACCGCTTGAGCTTCCAGGCGCGATCGCCTGCAAGGAAAATGCGAGCGGCATGCGTATCGATCCGGCGCGGTTCGTCGTCGAGGCAAAGCGTCCCCGGCGCCTCGAGATATGCGATCACTTCGGCTTGTGGATCATTCGACGCGACTGGCGCGGGCGGGGTCATCTAGGTCATTCCAATTCACGATGCCGGACCGGCCTGACGCATTGGGCCCGAAGGTATCGCAGGCTTGGTACCTTGATGCCAGCATTCGGCCTGGACAGCGATGGCACGTATCCTGCGGAAAGGGACTCGAGGGCCAGACCGCTGGCGGGGGGTGGGAGCGATCGACGTCTTGAACGACGTTCAAACATTCGGCCCTCGAGTGCATCAAGGGTTAGGCGCTCGTCCGGGTCGCCTCTATCCGGGAATTTACTAAGGTCGCGACATGGCGTCGACACGGCCTGCCCCGCTTCTGTGACCCGCTACGTAACTTACCCAATTCACGAGAGCCTGCCTGCCGCGACAGAATTGTGCTGATGGAGGACTGCATGCTCGAAGCCGGGCGCAGATTACGGAGCGGGAGAATATCCACGACCTCCGCAATCTATTAGGGAACGTCAGTTCGATGAGCCACTTGCTTGAAGACGATCCTTCACCCGAGAAGCGTGCCATGCTCCTCGACGCGATCTCGCAAGCAGCGCGCCGTGGAGGAACTTTGACGACCGCTCTGCTTGCCAAGGAAGTCATCCCGATGGTTCGCACGTTCGACCTCAACCAGCATCTCGGGACGCTGCAATCGCTCCTCGACGCCCACGCTGGCGATCGGGCAGAGGTTGCGATAACGGTCTCGGCGGAGAAGTCTCCGGTCAAGCTTGATGCTTCGGCCCTTGATGCCGCGCTCGTCGAGCTTGTCGCTAATGGACGTACTGCTCTCACAACTGCGGGGCGCGTCATTGTGCGGACCAAGTGTATCGGTCGCAGACTATGGCTTACCGTTGCCGACACGGGAAAAGGGATGAGCCGGGAGGAACTCGCAGCCGTTCTGGAGGGTGCGAGTCCAGCCGGTGCACACGGTACGGGTCTCGGCCGCGTTCGCCATTTCGCGCAGTCCTGTCACTCCAGGTTCCGGCTTCGCAGTGCTGCCGGTCGAGGCACCGTTGCCGTAGTCATGATACCGCTCGTCCTCAACGTCGGCTTCACCCGTCAGGTGGAATTGCCGCCGCCGGCAGGAACGTCGGCACCGGCTAGCCTCCGGCGTGGACGTTGCGGCAGAGCGCAGCGTGGACAGCCGAGCGGGAACAGCGCCCGCATGGATACCCAGCCGGTTGTACCCAAGCCCGATATAATCGAACCTTCGGCCCCGCCTGAGGCACCCATGCCGAGTGAACCCAGAGAAACACCTATGCCGAGTGTCCCGGAAATCATCCCGGACGAGCCTGATTCCGTACCGGATGCACCGCCAGAGGAATATCCCGCCAGTGTCTAGTGCTATCTGAGCGAGAGAAGTACCGCGATCCCTGCGCCAGAGGCGAGCACAGACGCGAACAAAGGTCCGGACGCCTTCCAGCCCTGTTGACGAGGTCCGGCGATCCCGAGCGCCAGAGCGCCCTTGAATGCCGTGTTCGCAAGAACCGGAACAGCTAGCGCAAGTCCCGCCGTGCTCCCGTCGAGAATATCCCTGGGCATCCCCGCAAGGGTGAGGACCGCTGCGTCGACATCCCACATGCCCGTCAGGCCCAACACTACGATGATGCCCTGGTCGCCGAACTGCTCGAGCGCCCAGCGTGCCGGTATGGCCATTACCGCCACCAATCCCGCGAGCAGTAGCGCCGGCCCGAAATCGAGTGGGTTGCCGAGTTCTACCTCACCAGCGCTCGCCTCGGCGCTGCGTGCGCGAAACGCCAGTAACGTCGTCAACCCGCCGACGACTAACGCGGGGATCATGGCCAGGGCCAGTGACCGGGCGGTATAGGGGATAAGCGTGATCGCCAGAAGCTGAACGCGGACGAACATCACGAGCGACGCCAGAGCGATACCCGCGATCAGAGGGGCTTCGGGACCGTCCTTCTGGCGCAATCGCCGCGCATAAGCCGCGGTCACGGCCGTCGAGGAGACGAGCGATCCGCACAGCGCGGTTATCATGATCCCCTTTTCCGGCCCCAACCGGCGGGTCGCGACATAGCCAGCGAAGGAGAGCCCGAGGACCACGACCACTACCATCCAGATCTGGCGGGGGTTCCAGGCATCGTAGGGTCCGAGATTTCGATCCGGGAGCAGCGGCAAGATCACGAGCGCCACAAGCGCAAAGCGAGCGATCGACTCGATTTCCTTTTCCGTCATTCCCTTGAGCATGGCGTGGGCCTGCTCTCGCAGCGTGAGGATCAGCGTGGTCACCGCAGCGACCGCCAGCGCTTCGCTGACCTGGCCCTTGGCGGCGATATAACCGAGCGCGAAGGTAACGATCCCGACCAGGGTGTTGGTGACCGAGAGGCTCCCCTCGCGGGCGAGAGCGCCGCGATAGCCGAGGACAAGGCTCGACAGCGCGGCGAGGGCGATGACGGCAGCCAGAATATCGGCGACATGCGCGGCGATCCCGCCAGTGAGACCAAGCAGACCGAATGTTCTGAGCCCGCTCACGCGGCTTCCGTCGCTCGCATCGCGCTGTCGCCATCCGCGCTCGATGCCGATCAGGATGCCGACCGCGAGAGATGCCGCCAGGGCGCGCAGCAATTCCGTGTCGGGAATGTTCATAGACCTGCCTTGTCAGGGTTCCGACTGCTCGAATGACGAATTGTGGTGACGCACGGGACTGCCTGCGCCCGCGCATTCAACACACTCCAAACGGACCACTGCGGTGCCACCTGATCCACCCACTAATCCCTCGATCGTTTCCGTTCACAGACGAACAGCGCAGAATGTGCCAATCTTCCACCCCCCACTAGCCGAATCCGTCTTTGTTCCAATTGGCTGCGGAGGGATTTGAAGCGGACGCTGCGATCCGCCTTGCTCCCACTTCCTCGGGCCTGGCCCCGCAACTTTCGATGGCTCAATCTGTGTTCAATTGATAGAAAACGAACCGGAAAGGGGGAGATTTCAGCGCGGCGCTGTACCGTTTACCAAGGCGATGGGGGCGAAGAATTACTGACACCAAACCACCATCGGAGCGAAAGGGCGCTTTTTCGCCGGCATTAGCCGCTGCATCATTGCTCGCCAACCGTTCGATCCGCTCCCAGCTCATAACGGCCGTTCTGGCTGGTCTCGCGATCGCCATCATTGCCTTCGTGACCCGCGAGCAGCTTGCCGAGCACGTCGATGAGCGTGTCCACTACTTCGTGACCCTCGGTGTGGCGGGTATGGTGCTCGTTGCGCTCAGACCTGATCTATTCGTGATCTCGAGCGTCACGCTGATCACCCTGGCGACGCTTGTTGTCGTCGACGGCTGGCCCACTGCAGGCAGCCAGCAGATCGCTGTCGCGATTTTCCTGGTCGCGATGCTCCTCTTGTGGCGCAACTATCATCGCACCGTCACCGTCGCTCGCAACCTGGCTGATAGCACCGTCGTGCTTGCGGAGGAGTTGAGTCTCCTGATCGATGGCGCTCAAGACTACGCCATCTACATGCTCGACCCCAATGGGAACGTCACCATATGGAACGAGGGTGCTGAGCGGCTCAAGGGCTGGACCGCTGCCGAAATGATCGGAAAGCCGGCCGACCTCTTCTATCCGGCCGACGCGGTGGCAGCGGGCAAGCCGCGATCGTTCCTCACCGAGGCGGCCGCACGCGGCAAAATAGAGATCGACGACTGGCGCGTCCGCAAGGACGGCAGCGAATTTCTCGCTCACATGGCGATTACGGCCTTGAAGAACCCGGATGGGACAGTGCGCGGCTTTGCCACCGTCGTTCACGACATCAGCGACCAGAGGGCCACCGAAAGCTCCCTCCGCCACAGCGAGGCGCATCTTCGCTCAATCCTCTCGACAGTCCCCGATGCGATGGTCGTCATCGACGAATGGGGAAAGATGATCTCCTTCAGCGATGCGGCGGAACGTCTTTTCGGCTACTCGCAGGCCGAGGTTCTGGGGGCCAATGTCAGCATGCTGATGCCTTCGCCCTATCGCGAGCGTCATGACGGCTATCTCGAACGCTATCTCACGACCGGCGAGCGCCGCATCATTCGTATCGGCCGAGTGGTCTTCGCGCAGCGCAAGGACGGGACGACATTCCCCATGGAACTGTCAGTGGGAGAGGCGACGGGCGAGAGTCAGCGCGTCTTCACCGGCTTCATCCGCGACCTGACGGACCGCCACCGGACACAGGAGCAGCTCGAGGAACTCCAATCCGAGCTCATCCACGTCGCCCGGGTCAGCGCGATGGGGACTATGGCGTCCACGCTCGCACACGAACTCAACCAGCCGATCACCGCGGTTGCGAACTATGTCGAAGCCGTTCGCGATTTGCTGGCCCAGCCGGATCCCGACGACCTGCCCGAAATCATCGAGGCTCTGGAGGATGCGGCGGGCGAGGCCATGCGTGCAGGCCAGATCGTCAGGCGCTTGCGCGATTTTGTGGCACGCGGTGAGGTCGAAAGGACTGCCGAGAACCTGCCGGACCTCATCAACGAAGCGGCGGCCTTCGGCCTGATGGGCGCCATCGAGAAGGCCGTCGAGACGCGGATGGATATCGATCACGAGGCAGCCAGCGTCCTCGTCGACAAGATCCAGATCCAGCAAGTTCTGGTGAATCTGATCCGTAACGCCGTCGAAGCCATGGGGCCGGCCGCTCGGCGCATCCTCACTATCCGCACGACGCCCGATCAGCCGGGACTTGTCCGCGTGACGGTGGCCGACACCGGGCCCGGCGTGGCGCCCGAGGTGGCGGCCCAGCTCTTCAAGGCTTTCGTCAGCACGAAAATGGAAGGCATGGGACTTGGTCTTTCAATTTGCAGAACCATCGTCGAGGCTAATGGTGGCCGCATATGGATGGAGTCAGCAGAAGGGGGCGGTACACAGTTTCACTTCACTTTGGTAAGGGCGGAGGCGGAGAAGCTCGATGGATGAAAAGCGTGTTGTTCACATAGTCGATGACGAGGACTCGATCCGGCGCTCGGCTGGATTCATGCTGAAGAAGTCGGGCTTCTCGGTGACACCGTGGGTTTCCGGCGTGCAATTTCTCAAGAATCTCAAACATGCCGAGCAGGGATGTATTCTGCTCGATGTTCGCATGCCCGAGATGGATGGCCTGGAAGTTCAGAAGGAACTGAACGAGCGTGGCGTTTCCATGCCTGTTGTTGTCCTGACTGGTCATGGCGATGTCACGGTCGCCGTTCGCGCGATGAAGGCCGGGGCGGTCGACTTCATTGAGAAGCCGTTCGAAAAGGCGGTTCTGATCACGGCCATCGAAAGCGCCTTTGAGCGCCTTGCCGATGTTGAGGGCAGGGCAAGCCGGGCGGCTGACTCGGCTATCCTCATCGCGGGTCTCTCCGCGCGGGAGCAGGATGTCCTCAAGGGCCTTGCCCAAGGGTTACCGAACAAGTCCATTGCATATGATCTCGGCATTTCGCCGCGCACGGTTGAAGTCCATCGCGCCAACCTAATGATAAAGCTCGGTGTCCGCAGTCTGTCGGAAGCCCTTCGCATCGCATTTTCCGCAGGCGTGACCGGCTGAGGGATCGGGACACTTACGTAGCGACCCGTCACCGATTTCCTGACATTCGCAATCGACCGGCAATGTCGCCGGAATCGATGGTGCGTGATGGCAGCCGAGAGAATTGCATCCCCGGTGCGGGACCGTCCGCGGCTACTCCTGGTGGAGGATGATGCCGGGGTTCGCCGATCGTTGCAGCTTCTGTTTCGGGCCCGAGGCTTCGAAGTCCGCGCCTATGCAGCCGGGGCTGCGCTCATTGCCGATCCGACCACTCGCAATGCCTGCTGCCTGGTCGCGGACTACAGATTGGAAGAGACCGACGGGATTGAGGTGCTCTCCCGATTAAGGGAGGACGGCTGGTCGGGACCGGCGGTTCTCATCACCGCATTCCCATCGGCTGATCTCACTGAACGTGCCCTGGCGCATGGTTTCAGTCAGGTGCTCGAGAAGCCCTTTCGCGAACATGCGCTTGGCGATGTCGTTGCTCGATTGACGGGTGCGGGTGAACCATCCGCACTTTCCTGATCGCGCTTATTTGAGCGTCAATAGATGGTTGGAGATGATGGTCTGATGCTGCGAAATCCCTCTTATTTGGTGCGCTTTATTCCTCACCTGCCTGTACGCAAGGCACTCGATGAATGACGGCTGCGCCCGCGCCGAAGACGCCGGGTCTAAAGCGTTTCCGACGCATCTTGTAGGAGTTGGTCCGGATGAGGAATTTGCCACCGCCAAACAGCTCACCAGCGGTCCGGTCACCTGGCTCGGCAATGTAGAAAATCTTGAAGCATTTCTGGACCGCCCCCCACTTGCCCACCCCTGCGTTATCCTTCTTGATGGTGATCTTCCCTCGGAGCGGTTAATCGCCTCACTCGATCAGAATGCAGCTTTGCTTAAGGCTACTCCGATGCTTCTGCAGATCACCAAGCCTCCGGTCCGGCTGGCTGTAGTGATCATGCAGCGCGGTGTCCGCGACGTACTTCAAAAGCCTTATACACTTGCTCGATTGAGGGCCGCCCTGGAGGAACTCCGCAGTTTGTATGGTCGGCATCCGTGATCCAGCGGCTGCTGACCAGTGCAGTAATGCCATGTGCTGCGCGATCATGGGATCGCTGGTTGCTTCCGTGATTGGCGGCAAATTGGTCGATGCGCTTGGTGTAACAGCTCAGGTTGTTCCAAAACCCTGAGCGAGTAACGTGAGCGCCTGCATCCCCCTTGAAAGGGCGGCGGTTGACGTTTCCCGAGGCAGCCTAGATGGGACTTTGCCGTGCGACTGAAAGTGTTCCCGATAGCTCTCATCGCCATTGCAGCCGCCAGCGGGGCAATTGCCACGGGGCACGTCGAGCCTGCAAGGGGAACCAGCCGGGCCGAAGTGACGGCCCAGCGGCGCGGGTTGGCATTTGCCCAGAAGCATTGCTCTGCCTGCCATGCCGTCGATCAGGGAATCTCACCCAAGCCGGAGGCGCCATCCTTCGAAACGATCATCAATACGCCCGGACTGACTACCCATACATTGAACCCATGGCTTCGCGAGTCGCACAATTTCCCCGAGATCATGAATTTCGAGATCGAGCCTGGGCAAATCGATGCGCTTGCAGCTTACATGTTGACTCTCAAGAACCACGATTATCGGCCCCCTATTCAATAGCCGCTGCGGTCAGGGCACCCGACCGGCCCGACCGCGGGCACAACGGTTCTGGGCGAGTTGGAAGGTGCCGAAACCTGGCTTCAGAGCGCGGGTGGATCGTGGTAGAAATCGACCTGCATGCGCATGGGGCCCATTGCCGTGACGAAGTGCGTTTGCTGCGGCGCGACCAGACCCGGATTGCCGGGCGTCAGCAGTTTTTCGGAGTGCGGTTGCACATAGGTCAGCTTCAGTTCGCCTTCCAGTATCCTGATTAAACCCCAGACCCCTTCCTTCGTCTGGTGGCTGCTTCGCAGGGCATCCGGCAATGTGTTCTCGTCGAAAACCGGCGTCGAGCGATAGGGTTCGGTCATGTCCATGCCTCGCTTCCGTGATCCTTTGCGGCTTCCGCCTGAATTTGTCATGCAGCAGCCGGTGCGGTTCGTCGGCCGGGCTCAGGACCACGGTACGGGCTTCGTTCTCTCCGTTCAGCAGCCGCAGGTCGACCAGCACGTCTCCATCCTGGCATCGCCGATGAGAATCTCAATGCCAGGGGCGGCGGATGCCGGCGTTGCGATGCTGAGGAGCGCGCCGGCGCACGGCCATGCGAGGTTTGCCTTGCTCATCGCTCCGACCGCAGCACTGCAAGGGTGTGACCGGCGATCATCCGCTCTTCGTCGGTCGGAATGATGAGGACCTTGACACGGCTGTCCCTGGCCGAGATGGTCAGGGCGTGTCCGGCATTGGCGCACACGTCGATGGACAGACCCAGCCAGGCGAGCCGCTGGCATATCCGTTCGCGAACTTCGGCGTGGTTCTCGCCGATCCCGGCCGTGAAGACGATACCATCGACGCCGCCGAGCGAGGCGGCAAGCGCCCCGAATTCGCGCGCGGCGCGCCAGACGAAAAGCTCCACCGCCTCACGGGCTTCCGCGCGCGGGTCGGCCGTCAGGGTCCGCATGTCGCTTGAAATCCCGGAAACCCCCAGCAGGCCGGATTTGCGGTATAGCATGTCGTCGACGTCGGCGGCGCTCATGCCGAGCTGGGTCTGGAGGTGGAGGACGACGCCGGGATCGAGCGTGCCGCAGCGCGTCCCCATCATCAGGCCGTCCAGGGCTGTGAATCCCATGGTGGTGTCGATACTCTTGCCGGCCCGCATGGCGCACAGGCTTGCGCCGTTGCCCAGATGCGCCGCGATCACCCGCCCGGCTGCAAGTTCCCCGTCGACGGTTTGCATCTGTCCGGCGATATACTCGTAGGACAGCCCATGAAATCCATAGCGGCGAATCCCCTGTTCATGCAGCGCGCGGGGGAGTGGAAGCCGCGCGGCGACCTCGGGCTTGTCGTGGTGAAAGGCGGTATCGAAACAAGCGACCTGGGGAAGGCTCGGTGCCAAGGCTGCGATCGCGCGGATCGCTGCCAGATTGTGCGGCTGATGCAGCGGTGCGAGGGGGCAGAGCGCGTCGAGCTCGGCGAGAAGACCCGCGTCGACGCGTTGCGGTGCAGCGAAGCGCATCCCGCCGTGCACGACGCGGTGCCCGATCGCCACGACTTCCCGGCCTTCAAGGTGATCGATGGCCCAGTCGAACAGATCCTTGAGCAGTTCCGCATGTGTGAGGCCAGCGCCGCCCGCCCAGGTTCGCTCGACAAGGACGGTCCCGTCCGCCCGCCGCGCGACCAGCGAGGGGGCGATCCCGATCTTCTCGATCTTGCCGCCTGCCGAATGTTCCGGATTGCCCGCATCATCGAGGGTAAAGAGCGCGAACTTGATGCTCGAGGAGCCGGAATTGAGGCTGACGACGGCTTTCATGCGGGAAGCCCGGGCGCTGCCTTCGGGGCAGCGCGTGCGAGCAATGCCGCGATCGCGCAGGACGCAAGACGCGTCCGCTCGCTGTCCGCGCGGCTGGTGAGGATGATGGGCACCCGCGCGCCGAGGACGACGCCCGCAGCATCCGCGCCGCCGAGGAAGGTCAGCTGCTTGGCGAGCATGTTGCCGGCCTCGATATTGGGGACGACTAGGATTTCCGCCTTGCCCGCCACCGGCGAGACTATCCCCTTCTCGCGGGCGGCGGCTTCGCTGATCGCGTTGTCGAAGGCGAGCGGGCCGTCGAGGACGCCTCCGTCGATCTGGCCCCGGTCGGCCATCTTGCACAATGCAGCCGCATCGAGCGTCGAGGGCAGGTCGGGATTGACCGTCTCGACGGCAGAGAGGATGGCGACCTTGGGCACGGCGATGCCGATGACATGGGCCAGATCGATCGCGTTGCGAATGATGTCGGCCTTGTCCTTCAGGGTCGGCGCGATGTTGATCGCGGCATCGGTGATGATGAGGGGCGTCGGATGCCCCGGCACGTCCATCACATAGGCATGGCTGATCCGCCGCTCCGTCCTGAGGCCGGTAGCGGCCGGCACGACCGCCGCCATGAGCTCGTCGGTATGCAGCGAGCCCTTCATCAGCAGTTTCGCATCGCCGCTCCGCACGAGCGCCACGGCCTTCGCGGCCGCGTCGTGGCTGTGATCGGCAGGTACGAGCCGGAAGGCGGAAATATCCTTCGCCGCTTCCTCGGCCGCGGCCCGGATCCGCTTTTCCGGACCGACGAGTATCGGGGTGATCAGCCGCGCTTCCGCTGCATCCACCGCCGCCGCGAGCGCCGCCGCGCTGCAGGGGTGGGCGACCGCGGTGGCGATGGGTTCTCCGCCTTGCGTCTGCTCGATCAATCGCCTGTATTCGCCATGCGTCGCCACCCGCACGTCGGGGAGCGCCATGCGCGGGCGACGGACCTTCTCGGAAGGCGCGCGAACCTCGGCCTGGCCTGTGATGACGGTCTCGCCGTTCTGATTCACGCAGCGGCAGTCGAGAACGAGGATGCAGCCCTCGGGCTTCTTTTCCGTCACCGTGACGGATGCGGTGATGACGTCGCCGATGCCGACGGGAAGGGTGAAGCGCAGCGACTGGCCGAGATAGATCGTGCCGGGCCCGGGCAGCTCTGTTCCGAGCACAGCCGAGATGAGGCCGCCGCCCCACATGCCATGGGCGATGATCCGCTGGAAGAAGTCCGTTTGCGCAAAGTCGGCATCGAGATGCGCCGGGTTCACGTCGCCCGAGACGAGTGCGAACAGCTGGATGTCCTTCTCCGAAAGCGTGCGGGAGACACTCGCCGTCTCCCCCACCTGAATCTCGTCGAAGGTCCGGTTCTCGATGAATGCGCTGTCGGTCACCGCTCATTTCTCCAGGACATATGTGCCGGGCGCGTCGGTGACGGGCGCATAGCGCTTGTCGGGCGCGCCCATGGACGGCGGCGGCTCCGGCGCTCCCGAGTGACGATCGAGCCATACGCCCCATTCGATCCACCATGACCCCGACTTGCGCTCGGCCCGTTCCAGCCATTCTTCGGGATCATAGGAGGGGCCGCCCGCCTCGCGGGTCAGCAGACGATAGGAACGTCCCGCATGACCCGGCTCGGAAACGATCCCGGCATTGTGTCCGCCGCTGGTGAGCGCGAAGGTGATCTCCGCCCCGGTGAGCAGGTGGATCTTGTGCACCGAGCGCCATGGGGCGACGTGGTCGCGCTCGGTGCCGACCGCGAACATCGGCGCCCGGATCGCGGACAGCGTGATCGTGCGGCCATCGACCTTGTATTTCCCTTCGGCCAGCTCGTCGTTCAGGAACAGACGGGCCAGGTATTCGCTGTGCATGCGATAGGGCATGCGCGTTCCGTCGGCATTCCAGGCCATGAGGTCGCTAATCGGCTCGCGCTCACCCATGAGGTAGATGCCGAGCACGCGCGACCAGATGAGATCGTTGGATCGCAGGATCTGAAACGCGCCTCCCATCTGGGCGCTGTCGAGATAGCCGCGGCTCCACATCATGTTGTCGAGCACGTTGAGTTGGGCTTCGTCGATGAACAGGCCAAGCTCGCCCGGCTCGCTGAATTCGGTCTGGGCCGCCAGCAGGGTGACGCTGGCGAGCCGTTCGTCACCGTCCCGGGCCATCGCCGCCGCTGCGATCGCCAGCAGCGTGCCGCCAAGGCAGTAGCCGGCGGCGTGCACCTTCCGTCCGCCCGTGATCGCTTCGATCGCGTCCAGCGCGGCCATCGGCCCAAGCCGGCGGTATGCTTCGAGATCGAGGTTGCGATCCTCCTTTCCGGGATTGTGCCACGAGATCATGAAGACGGTGAAGCCCTGGCCTGTCAGCCAGCGTACAAGCGAGTTCCCGGGCGAGAGGTCGAGGATGTAGTATTTCATGATCCAGGCCGGCACGATCAGGATCGGTTCGGGCCGCACCTGCTCCGTCGCGGGCTCATACTGGATGAGTTCGACGAGCTCGTTGCGATAGACGACCTTCCCCCTGGCGGTCGCCACCTTCTCGCCCACGGGGAAGCTCTCCGCGCCTACGGGCGGCTCGCCGCGCACCAGGCGCTGCATGTCCTCCATGAGATTGCGGAAGCCGTCCACGATGCACCGCCCGCCGGTTTCGACGATCTTGCGCTGCAGGAGCGGATTGGTGGCAAGGAAGTTGGTTGGCGCGAAGACATCGAGGATTTGCCGAGCCGTGAACTCGACGATGTCTTCATGGTGTCTGCTCACCCCGCCGATCCCGGTGGTGGCGGCGTGCCACCACTGCTGGTTCAGCAAGAAAGCCTGAACGATCAGATTGAAAGGCGGCTCCTTCCATGCCGGATCGGTGAACCGACGGTCCTGGGGCAAAGGTTCGATCGCGGGGGCTGCAGCAGGATCGCTGAGGCTTCGTCCGATATAATCGGACAAGCGCCAATATTTTCTCGCGGCCTTGGCGCCCAGTTGCAATTGCTTGCCGGGGGCGCTGGCGAGGTGCAACATCCAGTCGGTTGCCGCGAGGATCATCGTCACCGGCGATAGCCCGTGCGTCAGGTGCGCGATGCCAACCGCAGCCGCGCGATCGAGGGTCTGGCTGATGCCGTCGAGCGGGTCGGCGGCAACATGCTGTATGTCATTCATCATCAACCTGCCGCGCGTGGATCATACTCTAGCGTGTTGTGCACCTATCCGATCGGCAGCGGCCGACCGATACGTATACATCCCAATTCTTCGCATGGAACCAATCAGGGTAAAGAGACTGCGTTTCCGTGGGAGAGGGCCTGCATTTGATCGCAACCGATGGTTGCGGCCCGGTGACAGGCGCGTCTCGCGGATATCATGATGAGGAGGATCCAACGATGACATTTCCACTCGATCAGGTCGTGGCCATCGCCGGCGCCAACCGCCAACTCGCGCTGAAGTTTTTCGACATCGCACGCACGACCGGCGCGCGGCAGGCCGCAATCGGGGCCCATGCGCTGGGCGCGTTCTTCGAGCCCGGCAAATTCTCCGAAGTGGCCCAGGAGGCGGAGCAGAACCGCCTGGTCCTGATCGCCGACACGAAAGCGGCACTCGAAGAATGGCAGGAAAGCGCTGGAGATTTGTTCTCGCCGGAAAGCGAGACGACGCAGTTGGCCGTCGCCCTCGAGCCGCTGCGCGCCTTTTTCCTGTCGCCGCTGCAGGCCTTCGCTGCTGCTGCGCCGGCGGCAAGCGATGCCGGGGCCAGCACCTGAGCCGCAAGCCGTCGTTGCGGCCGCGCCATGCAAGCCCTGCAAATCGCTTTGTTGAGAGACGCGCCTTGTCGCCACTGAGACTTGCTGACCGCAAACGGGATAAGCGCCCGCTGCTTCGGCGCTCCGCTATCGCGCTTATCCCGTTTGCCGCGGCGGCCTGCTCGTTTGCGCCGGACCATGTCAGGCCCGCGCAACCCGTACCGGCGCGATATTCCGACCGGTTGCCCGATGGACCGAGCATTGCGCGAATCGGCTGGCGCGATTTCTTCCGCGCGCCTGAACTCCAGCGGCTGATCGATGCCGCAATGGCGAACAACCGGGACATCCGTATCGCGACGGCTCGTGTTGATCAGGCTCGGGGCGCTTGGCGCATCGAAGGCGCCCCGCTTTATCCGCAACTCGATGCAGTGGGCACAGGGAGCAGGGGGCGCACTCTCTATACGCTGCCGGGGATGGGCGCGACAGCGGTCGACCTTCGTCAGGTCAGCGCTCAGCTCAGCGCGAGCTGGGAAATCGACTTCTGGGGGCGGCTGCGTAATCTCAGGGATGCGGCGCGTTGGGAGTATCTTGCCACGGAAGAAGCACGCCGCGCAGTTGCTACCGATCTGGTGGCCCAGGTCGCGAACGGCTATCTCCTCGAACGTGAATATGGGGAGCGCGTCGCGCTCGCCCAATCGTCGATCGCCACGCGAGAGGACTCACTGCGGATTATCCGCCGACGTTATGAGGTCGGTTCCGGCTCCAAGCTCGACATGACCCAGGCCCAAACGCTGCTTGCCCAGGCGCAGATTACGTTGCAGGTGCTTGAGCAGGATCGCGCCGTCAATCGTAATGCGCTCGCTCTGCTGGTTGGCGAACCCGTTGAAATCGCACCGGGACCGCTTGGTTTGACAGCGGTCCAGGATCATCTGGCGCTCCCAGCCGGCCTCCCATCCGACCTGTTGACCAATCGCCCGGATGTTGTCGCAGCCGAACATCGGTTGCGCGCTGCGAACGCCAACATCGGCGCGGCCCGAGCCGCCTTCTTCCCGAATATCAGCCTGACCGGCGGCTTTGGGACGATGAGCACTGCGCTCGACGGGCTATTCAAGGACGGCACGGAAGCTTGGAGCTTTACACCAACGATTGTGCAGCCGCTCTTCAACGCGGGCCGACTCAAGGGCAATCTCGACGTCGCCAAAGCGCAGCGCGATGAAGCGGTCGCGAGCTATGAGCGCACGGTCCAAGCGGCGTTCCGCGACGTGTCCGACGCTCTCGTGCGCAAGCAGCAGCTTGGCCTCCAGATTGCGACGACGCGCGAGATGGTCGGCGCGCAGCGTGAACGGGCCCGGCTCGCCCAGCTTCGCTTCGACAACGGGCGCTCGGCCTATCTCGAGGTCCTCGACGCGCAGCGCGATCTCTTCGACGCGGAGCAAGCTCTCGTCCGGCTACACCGGGCCGAGATCGCCAGTGTGGTGGCGCTCTATGCTGCGCTCGGCGGGGGCTTCGTTGGCCAACCTACACCACCGAACAGCGGGGAACGGACACCATGACGCAAGCGACCGGCAAGACCTGGCTCGTCAGGGGCGGGATCGCGGCGGCCGTGATCGCCGTCGTCCTGATCGTCTGGTCGTTCGTCAAGCCCTCGGGCCTTCCCGAGGGGATCGCGAGCGGCAATGGCCGTCTCGAGGCCGTGGAGATCGACATCGCCGCGAAGTCGCCGGGGCGCATTCGCGATATCGTCGCGGACGAGGGCCAGTTCGTCAAGGCGGGCGCGGTAGTGGCGCATATGGACACCGACGTCTTGCGCGCCCAGCTCTCAGAAGCCGAGGCGATGCTGGCGCAGGCGCTGAACGCGGTCGAGATCGCCGCGTCGCAGGTCGTGCAACGCCAGAGCGAGCGCGCCTCCGCACAGGCCACCGTGCGCCAGCGCGAGGCGGAGCTGAATGCTGCCCGCAAGCGCTTCGCGCGTTCCGAAACGCTGGCGCGCGAAGGCGCTACCCCCGTGCAGGAACGCGACGACAATCAGGCGTCGGTCGAGGGCGCGGACGCCACCCTCGAAGCGGCGCGGGCGCAGCTCGCCGCGGTCGATGCGGCGATCGCCGCCGCCCGCAGCCAGGTCATTGGCGCCCGCTCGAACGTCGATGCCGCGCGGGCGACGATCGAGCGCATCAAGGCGGACATCAGGGACAGCGATCTGCGCGCGCCGCGCGACGGGCGCATCCAGTATCGCGTCGCCCAGCCCGGTGAAGTCGTCGCCGGGGGCGGGCGGGTGCTCAACCTTGTCGACCTGTCCGACGTGAGCATGACCTTCTTCCTGCCCGAGACCGTCGCCGGACGGGTCCGGCTCGGTAGCGAGGTCCGCGTCGTTCTCGACGCCTTGCCGGACTACGCGATCCCGGCGAAGGTCAGCTTCGTCGCCGATGTAGCCCAGTTCACGCCCAAGACGGTGGAGACGGCCAGCGAGCGGCAGAAGCTGATGTTCCGCGTCAAGGCCCGCATCGCTCCGGCGCTGCTGCGGCGCCACATGACGCTGGTGAAGACGGGCCTTCCGGGCATGGCCTACCTGCGGGTGGACCCCAAGGCGGAATGGCCCGAGGCGCTTTCGCGGGTCGTGAAAGAATAAGCGGCCATGTCGTCCGCGCCTCGCCCCGACGCCGCCGACGCCGCGCCGGTCGTCCGGCTAGCCGGCGTAAGGCTCCGCTACGGGAAGACGCTGGCGCTGCGGGGGATCGACCTGGCGATTCCCGCGGGCAGGATGGTCGGCCTCATCGGCCCGGACGGCATGGGGAAATCGAGCCTGCTGTCGCTGATCGCCGGCGCGCGGGCGATCCAGGAAGGAGAGGTCGAGGTGCTGGGCGGCTCCATGGCGGACCGGCGTCACCGCGGCGCCGTGTGCCCGCGCATCGCCTATATGCCCCAAGGCCTCGGCAAGAACCTCTATCCCACGCTGTCGGTCGAGGAGAACCTCCAGTTCTTCGCGCGGCTGTTCGGCCACGGCGAGGCCGAGCGCCGCCGCCGCATCGACGACCTCACCCGCAGCACCGGGCTTTACTCTTTCCTGTCGCGCCCGGCGGGCAAGCTGTCGGGCGGCATGAAGCAGAAGCTCGGCCTGTGCTGTGCGCTGATCCACGATCCGGACCTGCTCGTCCTCGACGAGCCGACTACCGGCGTCGATCCGCTCGCCCGCGCGCAGTTCTGGGATCTGATCGCGCGCATCCGCCGCCAGCACCCCGCCATGAGCGTCATCGTCGCGACGGCCTATATGGACGAAGCCCAGCGTTTCGACTGGCTCGTCGCCATGGACGACGGCGGCTTGCTCGCGACCGGGACCCCGGCGGAACTGCTGGAGCGGACGAAGAGCGCCTCGCTGGAGGATGCCTTTATCGCCTTGCTGCCCGCGGAGAAGAAGCGGGGCCACGCGCCGGTGGTCATCCCGCCGCTGGCCGCGGACGATACGGATATCGCGATCGAGGCGCGCGATCTCACCATGCGCTTCGGCGCCTTCGTCGCGGTCGATCACGTCAGCTTCCGTATCCGCCGCGGAGAGATCTTCGGTTTCCTCGGCTCCAACGGTTGCGGCAAGACCACGACGATGAAGATGCTCACCGGCCTCCTCCCGGCGAGCGATGGCCAAGCCTGGTTGTTCGGTCGGGAGATCGATTCCCGCGACATCGCTGTCCGCCGCCGGGTCGGCTACATGAGTCAGGGCTTCTCGCTCTACAGCGAGCTGACGATCCGCCAGAACCTCGAACTCCATGCGCGCCTGTTCGATGTGCCGGCGCAGGAGATCCCCGACCGCGTCGCCGAAATGATCGATCGCTTCGGCCTCGGGGCGGTCCTCGACGACCTCCCGCCCAAGCTCCCTCTCGGTATCCGCCAGCGTCTTTCGCTGGCGGTCGCGATGGTTCACAAGCCGGAGCTTCTGATCCTCGACGAGCCCACTTCGGGCGTCGATCCCGTGGCGCGCGACGCCTTCTGGCGGC
The DNA here is from genome assembly GCF_042432915.1 of Novosphingobium soli. NCBI lineage: Bacteria > Pseudomonadati > Pseudomonadota > Alphaproteobacteria > Sphingomonadales > Sphingomonadaceae > Novosphingobium > Novosphingobium soli. The sequence goes on along the minus strand of NZ_JBHLWK010000006.1, from coordinate 230,847 downwards.
TCTTGATCGAGCTTTCCCGGCGAGACCGTGTCACGATCTTCATCTCCACGCATTTCATGAACGAGGCGGAGCGGTGCGATCGCATGTCGATGATGCACGCCGGCCGCGTGCTGGACAGCGACACGCCCGCCCGCCTGGTCGAGAGACGCGGCGCCGCCACACTCGAGGAAGCCTTCATCGACTATCTGGTCGAGGCCGGAGGGGAGAGTCCCGCGGACGACCGGCTCGCCATTGAGGAAAGCGCCACTCCGGCCCGGCCGCAGGCGGCCAGACGACGTACTTTCAGCCCGCAGCGCATGCTGAGTTACATGTGGCGCGAAACTCTCGAGCTGCGGCGCGATCCCGTGCGTAGCACGCTAGCCCTGGCGGGTTCGGTGATCCTGCTGCTGGTCATGGGCTTCGGCATCAGCCTCGACGTCAACGATATCCGCTACGCGGTCCTGGATCGGGACCAGAGCAGCATCAGCGAACGCTACCAGCTCGATATCGCCGGATCGCGCTATTTCATCGAGCAGCCGCCGCTCACCGGCTATGACGATCTCGACCGGCGCATGCGCGCGGGCGACATCAGTCTCGCCATCGAAATCCCGCCCGGCTTCGGCCGCGACCTGCTGCGTGGTCACCCCAAGCCGATCGCGGCATGGTTCGATGGCGCGATGCCGATGCGTGCCGAAACCGTCCAGGGCTATATCCAGGGCCTGCACCAGAGCTGGCTCACCGATCAGATGCGCGCCGCCGGTGTCACTGGCGCGGCCCGTGCCGGCGCAGGATCCACCGTCTCCATCGAGAACCGGTATCGCTACAATCCCGATGTCCGAAGCCTTCCGGCGATGGTGCCCAGCATCATTCCGCTGCTGCTGCTCATGCTGCCGGCGATGCTCGCCGCGCTGGCGGTGGTCCGCGAGAAGGAGGTCGGCTCGATCATCAACCTGTATGTGACTCCCGTCACCCGCACCGAATTTCTGCTCGGCAAGCAGATCCCCTATGTCGGGCTCGCCATGATCAACTTCGCCATCATGGTGATGATGGCCGTCACGCTGTTCGGCGTGCCCGTCAAGGGCAACTTCCTTGCGCTGGCGTTCGCGGCGCTCCTCTTCTGCATCATCGCGACGGGCATGGGCCTGCTCGCCTCGGCCGTCACGCGCAGTCAGATCGCCGTCCTGCTGCTCGCCTTGATCGGCACGCTGATACCGGCCGTCACCTATGGCGGCATGATCGACCCGGTCTCTTCGCTCGAGGGCTCGGCCCGCCTTTTCGGCGAAGTCTATCCGGCGTCCCACATGTTCACGATCAGTCGCGGCGTCTTCAACAAGGCTCTCGGATTTCGTGATCTCGCCGGATCGTTCTGGCCGCTGCTGATCGCGGTTCCCGTCATCACCGGCGCCTCCATCCTGCTGCTCAGGAAGCAGGAGCGCTGACATGCGGCGGACGCTCGCGAACATCTACCGCCTCGGTGTGAAGGAGCTCTGGAGCCTTTGGCGCGACCCGATGATGCTCGTGCTGATCCTGTTCACTTTCACGATCGCCATCTACAGTGCGGCGACGGCGATGCCCGAAACGCTGCACAATGCCTCAATGGCGATCGTGGACGAGGACAATTCACCGCTTTCACAGCGGATCGTTGCGGCCTTCTACCCCCCGCAGTTCAAGCGTCCGGCGATGATCACCACGCGCGCCATCGATCCCGGAATGGATGCGGGCGACTATACCTTCGTCATGCACATTCCCACCGGCTTCCAGCGTGACGTCCTGGCTGGCCGGCCAGCCGAGATCCAGCTCAATACCGATGCCACCCGGATGACCCAAGCCTTCACCGGTAGCTCCTACATCCAGCAGATCGCGCTGGGTGAAGTGACCGCCTTCGTGCAGGGCTATCGCGGGCAGGCGGCCATGCCCGTCGATCTCGAGCTGCGCGCGCGGTTCAATCCGACTCTCGACAAGTCCTGGTTCGGCGCGCTCGCGGAGATCATCAATCAGATCACCATGCTGTCGATCATCCTGACCGGCGCGGCGCTGATCCGGGAACGCGAGCACGGCACTGTCGAGCACCTGCTCGTGATGCCGGTGACGCCTTTCGAGATCATGTCGAGCAAGGTCTGGTCCATGGGGCTGGTCGTGCTGCTGGCGTCGTTTCTCTCCATTAACCTCGTGGTTCGGGCCTTGCTCGACATTCCCGTCGCGGGATCGCTGTCGCTGTTCTTCGCCGGGGCCGCTCTCTCCATGTTCGCGACCACGTCCATCGGCATCTTCATGGCCACCATCGCGCGTAACATGCCTCAGTTCGGGATGCTCACGGTCCTCGTCCTGCTGCCGCTCGAGATGCTTTCCGGTAGCACGACGCCGCGCGAAAGCATGCCGGAAGTCGTCCAGAACGTCATGCTGGCCGCGCCGACCACCCATTTCGTGGAGTTGGGCCAGGCTATCCTGTTTCGCGGCGCGGGTATCGATGTCGTGTGGCCTCAGCTCCTCGCCATAGTTGCGATCGGGGGCGTTTTCTTCACCATTGCGCTCGCGCAGTTCCGGAGGGCCATCTCGGAGATGGCCTGATGAGGGCGGCTTCGGTTACGTAGACTTCCCAAGCCCATCGAGCCCGTCGGTCGGTTATCCTGATGATCCTTTCTGCATGGGCCGAGATCGAAGAAAGGTGATCGCATGTCCGGTATTGCTTCCTCCACCGAGGTGGTGACCCGATCGGGGCTCAGGCTGTCCGTGAGGCCGGTCGCGCGCGACGATGGCCCTGTGCTGAAGGACTTTTTCGGCAGGGTCACTCCCGAGGATCTCCGCTTCCGTTTCCTCACGGCGATGCTCGAGGTGTCCGACGACCGGATCGCGGCCATGGTCGATGTCGACCACAAGCAGACCGAGGATCTCCTGGCCTTCGTCGATGACGGAACGCTGGTCGGATCGGCGATGATCGCGATCGACCCGTCGGGCGATCGCGCCGAAGTGGCGATCGCCGTCCGGGCGGACTACAAGCACCGGGGCGTGGGCTGGACGCTTCTCAACCGCGCCGCGGACTATGCGAAGGCGCGGGGCAGCCGCACGCTGGAAGCGGTCGAGAGCCGGCTCAACCAGAAGGCCATCGAAGTGGAGCGGGACTCGGGCTTCACGGTGAAGGCTTATCCGGGCGACGCGACGCTGGTCATCGTGTCGAAGCAGCTTCAATGACGGGCATGTGGGCGATGGAACTCGGCGCGGTGGGCGGCCCGCTCCGACTCGTCGCCCGCGCCGTTCCGGACCCGGGGCAGGGGGAACTGCTGATCGAAGTAACCGCCTGTGGTGTCTGCCGGACAGACCTCCACATCATCGACGGTGAAGTGGCGGCCCGGCTTCCGATCATTCCGGGCCATGAGATCGTAGGGATCGTAGCCGCGCTCGGGGAGGGTGTGACCGGGTTCCGGCCAGGCGACCGGGTCGGCGTTCCGTGGCTCGGCCATAGCTGCGGCTACTGCTACTATTGCCGTTCCGGGCAGGAAAATCTGTGCGACACGCCGGGCTTTACCGGATGCACGCGGGACGGGGGTTATGCGACCCACGTCGTCGCCGACGCTCATTTCTGCTTCCAGATTCCCGATCTCTATTCGGACGAAGAGGCGGCGCCGCTGCTTTGCGCGGGGCTCATCGGCTGGCGATCACTGCGGGCCGCCGGCGATGGGCGACGCATCGGGCTCTACGGCTTCGGCGCCGCGGCGCATATCATCGCGCAGATCGCCGTCTGGCAGGGCAGGGAAGTCTTCGCTTTCACGAAGGCGGGCGATCGCGAGGGCCAGGACTTCGCCCGGTCGCTCGGCTGCGCCTGGGCCGGATCGTCGGACGAGCGGCCTCCGGTGGAACTCGATGCCGCGATCCTCTTCGCATCCGTGGGCGCGCTGGTTCCTCTCGCGCTCCGCGTGGTTCACAAAGGCGGGCGCGTCATCTGCGCCGGTATTCATATGAGCGACATCCCTGCGTTCCCTTATGCCGATCTCTGGGGCGAACGCGTGATCGCCTCGGTCGCGAACCTCACCCGGGACGATGGGACGAGTTTTTTCAGGATCGTGCAGAAGGCTCGCGTCAAGACGGTCGCGACCGCGTTCTCCCTTGCCAATGCCAACATCGCCCTGGAACGGGTGCGCGCAGGCGCTCTGGTTGGCGCGGCCGTTCTCCTTCCGGGAGAACCGGGAGACTATCGACGCTAGAAGCGATTTCAGCCTGTTATCCGGCGCGCGCTCAACGCAAGTCGCCCTTGGTAAAGTTACGGAGTGCCACGCCGGTCGTTCGGAACCATGGTGCGACCATGAACAAGAACACATCCATTAAGGACGTCCTCGCCGTTGTCGACGGCACGCCCTCTTCGCTGGCCGCGGTTGATCAAGCGCTAGCCTATGCAGACATCCATGAGGCGACGCTCACGATCGTCGTCGTAACCGAGAACCTTGCTCTGGCGGCAGCGATCGATCCGATGGCCTACGCCGAAGCCATAGCGGCGTCGGACACCCTGCGCAAAGAGCATGTCGCGGCGGTTCGCGAGCGCGCCAGAGGTGCTTCGGTTCAGGTCGAGGTCCATGCGCTGTTCGAAGCGCCCGGCCTTCTCCCCGGCCTCGCCAAGGCTGAGGGACAGTACGCGGATATCGCCCTCATCCCCGGAGCCGGTAGCTGGCAGAGCGACGGCTTGCGCCGCCATGTCATCGAAGTGCTCATGTTCGCGGGCGTACCTACAATGGTTGTGCCGGCGACCTGGCGGCCGGCGCGCATCACGCATGCCGCGCTTGGGTGGAACGCTTCGCTTGAAGCTTTCCGCGCGGCCCGGACGGTCCTTGATCTGGTCGAGTCTGGCGCGGCGATCGATGTCATCGTCGTGGACTCGCTCGACGGCCATCGATCCGACCGGCCCGTGCCGGGGGCTCAGGTCGCTCGCCATCTCGCCCGTCATGGTCACAATGCCGTCGTTCACGCCATCGGTTCGGCGGAACACGGGACGTCGGGCGCGCTGCAGATCTTCGCGTCCGAGCAGCATGCCGATGTGCTCGTCATCGGGGGCTACGGACGCTCGCGAGCCCTGGAATTTGTCCTGGGCGGCGTGACGCGCGAACTCATCGCGCACCAGCGATTGCCAATCGTCTTCGTGCACTGACGATTGCTCAAAAATGACTGCAAACGGAGCGTGCCATGAAAGCCCTAGTATATCACGGCCCTGGTCAGAAAAGCCTGGACGAGCGCCCCAGGCCGGTTCTTCAGGCCCCCACCGACGCGATTGTCCGCATCACCAAGACGACGATCTGCGGCACCGACCTGCACATTCTCAAGGGTGATGTCCCTACCTGCGAACCGGGCCGGGTGCTCGGCCATGAAGGTGTCGGGATTGTCGATGAAGTCGGCTCCGCGGTAGGCAGCTTTAAGGCCGGCGATCACGTGTTGATCTCCTGCATCACGTCCTGCGCGCGCTGCGAATATTGCCGCCGGGGAATGTATTCGCACTGCGCCGACGGCGGGTGGATATTGGGCAACAGGATCGACGGAACGCAGGCGGAATTCGTCCGCATCCCCCATGCCGACAACAGCCTCCATCCGATTCCGGCTGGAGCGGACGAGGAAGCGCTCGTCATGCTCAGCGACATCCTTCCCACCGGCTATGAATGCGGTGTCCTCAATGGCAAGGTTGCGCCGGGGAGCAGCGTGGCGATCGTGGGTGCGGGTCCGATCGGACTTGCCACCCTGCTCACCGCGCAGTTCTACGCGCCGGCACTCATTGTCATGATCGATCTTGACGACAACCGCCTGGCCGTCGCGCGCAGGTTCGGCGCCACGCACACGTTCAACAGCGGGCGCGATGCGGTCGTTCGCATGGTTCGCGATCTCACGGGAGGGAAGGGCGCCGACGCGGCGATCGAGGCGGTCGGCGTGCCCGCCACGTTCGAGCTGTGCGAGGAACTGGTGGCGCCGGGCGGCGTGATCGCCAATGTCGGGGTGCATGGCGCGAAAGTCGACCTCCATCTGGAAGAACTCTGGTCGCGCAACATCACGATCACGACCCGCCTCGTCGATACCGTCAGCACGCCGATGCTGCTCAAGACGGTCGAATCCAAGCGGCTCCGGCCGGAGCAACTGGTTACCCATCGCTTCGCGCTCGATGACATCCTCGGCGCATATGAGACCTTCTCGAATGCGGCCGATACCCAGGCTCTGAAGGTGGTTATCGCCGCGTGATCCAGAATCCTGCCGGCGGTCTCGCCGATCCGTTGCAAGGGCAATACGATCTCGGTGTTTCGGGCCGGGTCGAACCGTCTATCGCGCGCGCGCGCCGATTGCGGCTTCATACCCATGACGAACTGGTCGCCGTCATGCGGACCGACAGTCCGGTGTGCCATGCCGAAGGTCTCGCCCCGCACACCCAGATCTTTGTCCGCAACGGCGGCCGGCCGATCGTCGCGACGCTCTTCCAGGTCGATGACGCGTTCCTCGCGGAGGATGAGATTGGTCTCTCCGAAGCTGCCTGGGAAGCACTTGGAGTAGACGAAGGGACCACTGTGGACGTCGGCCACGCGCCGCCGCTTGAATCGATCGCCTGCGTCCGCCAACGCATCTATGGGCACAGGCTGAATGCCGCCGCATTGAGCAGCATCGTCGAGGACGTTGTCGCCGGCCGCTATGCGGACGTGCATCTTGCCGCTTTCCTCACCGCCACGGCGGCGCTGCCGTTCGACGAGGACGAGACCTACCATCTCACCAAGGCAATGGTCGATGCCGGCGACCGCCTGAGCTGGCCCGGTGGAATCATAGTCGACAAGCATTGCGTGGGCGGCTTGCCTGGCAATCGCACGACTCCGATCATCGTCGCCATAGCAACCGCCTGCGGCCTCACCATGCCAAAGACGTCCTCACGGGCGATTACCTCGCCAGCCGGCACGGCCGATACCATGGCGACGCTGACCAGCATCGATCTCGATCTTGACGCCATGCAACGGGTGGTCACGGCCGAAGGCGGATGCCTCGCCTGGGGCGGAGCGGTCTGCCTGAGTCCTGCCGACGATATCTTCATCGGCGTCGAGCGCGCGCTCGACATCGACACCGAAGGACAACTCATCGCTTCGGTCCTGTCGAAAAAGATCGCCGCCGGCGCCACCCACGTCGTGCTCGACATCCCCGTGGGGCCGACCGCCAAGGTCCGCAGCGCGGAAGCCGCCGACCGTCTTGCCGCGACGAGGACATCCGTGGCCGGCCGGTTCGGCCTTGTTACCCGCTGCATCCAGACCGATGGAGCGCAGCCGGTCGGCAGGGCGATCGGCCCCGCGCTCGAGGCCCGTGACGTGATCGCCGTTCTCAAGGGTGACCCCGACGCACCTCCGGATCTTCGCGATCGCGCCTGCGTCCTTGCGGGCGTCATCCTCGAAATCGGCGAGGCGGCCGCGGCGGGGGCGGGGCGGGCACTTGCCGAACGCACGCTGACCGATGGCTACGCGTGGAAGAAATTCCAGCGAATATGCGACGCCCAAGGCGGAATGCGCACGCCGCCCACGGCAAGGCTCACGCACCCGATCGTTGCGACCCACAGCGGCCGTGTCACGCACATCGACAATCGCCGGATCGCCCGTCTGGCAAAACTTGCCGGTGCGCCGGATACACCGGCGGCAGGAATGCGCCTGCATGTGCGCCTCGGCGATGACATAATCGCCGGTCAGCCCCTGCTGACCCTTCATGCGGAATCCCAGGGTGAAATGGCCTACGGCCTAGCCTACGCCGCCTCTAATCCAGACATGCTCATGATCGCTCCATGACGATGACGCTGTTCCCGATGCCCAGAAATGAGCGGCTTGCCGGCACCATCGCCGACCGGGCCGGGTTCTCGGTCGGCAAGCTCGAATTGCGCCGTTTCCCGGACGGCGAAAGCTATGTTCGGCTCCACTCACTGGTGGCGGGGTGCGCCGTCGCGGTGGTGTGCACGCTCGCGCGCGCCGATGAGCAGTTCCTGCAGTTGCTTTTCACGGCGCGGCTGTTGCGCGAAAACGGAGCGCGCTCGATCCAACTTGTCGCCCCGTATCTCGCCTATATGCGGCAGGATCGCCGCTTTCAGGATGGCGAGGCCCTGACCTCCCGCCAGTTCGCGCAGCTCATCTCATGTGAATTCGACGGGCTCATCACGGTCGATCCCCATCTGCACCGTTACCGCGCTCTGCAGGAGATCTATTCGATCGAGACCGAGTCGCTGGCAGCCTCGCCACTTCTTGCCGAGTGGGTTCGCGACAACGTCGAAAGGCCGCTCATCATCGGTCCCGACAGCGAAAGCGAGCAATGGGCCGGAGCTATCGCCACACATATCGGCGCGCCGCACGCCGTATTCACCAAGTTGCGCCGGGGCGACCGGGATGTCCTTATCGCAGCCTCGGATCTGACGGTGTGGAGGGAGCGTACTCCGATATTGGTCGATGACGTGATCTCTTCGGGACAGACGCTCGCCCACGCCGCGCGCGAGATCACCGCTCAGGGGTTTCCAGCCCCGATCTGTCTTGCAGTCCATGGCCTTTTCGCTCCGGGAGCGGAGGAACTCCTCAAGGCGATCGGGTGCCGCATAGTTACCACTGACAGCATAGCTCATCCGAGTAATGCTGTCGCCCTTGGGCCGCTGCTCGGCCAGGCACTGGTCAGACAGCTCACGGTGGTCGACGCGAAACGACTACGTAGAACACCCAAATGAATCCCTCTCCGGCACGCGGTAGCAAAATGCCGACAAGCGGAGGTAAGAATGGCTATCAAGGATATTCTCGCCGTGGTCGATACCGGCGACACGGACGAGCAGTTCCTGCATGACGCGCTCGCCTTTGCCGAATTCCATGATGCCCATCTATCCATCGTCATCCTCTCGGCGCTTCCGTCGGCGGACTATGCGCTGACGATCGTACCACCCTATTCCTTTCTTCAGGACTATACGGAGGCGGTCGAAGCCAAGCAGCAGCGCATTGCCAAGCTTGCCGGCGCCTCCAATGTCGAGGTCCGCACGATTTCCGACCAGCCGGCGATCATTTACGGGAAGGCTGCAGTCTACGCGCGTTACGCCGATATCGTCCTGTTCGGCCCGGCCGACAACTACGACTATCCGCCAATCCGGCGCGAAACGATCGAACGCATATTGTTCGCGTCGGGCCGGCCGGTTCTCGTCGCTCCGAACGGACACAAACCGCGTGCGATCGAGCATCTCGCGATCGGCTGGAATGCGACGCGCGAGGCGACACATGCCCTGCGTAATGCAACGACCTTCGCCGCGCCGGGGGCCAAGGTCGACGTGCTGGTTCTCGACGCGCAGCCCTCGGCAAAGGGCCACGGTTCCGAGCCGGGTGCGGACATTGCTCACCACTTGGCCCGGCACGGGTTCATGTCGTCGGTGGTCCCTATCCACGCGACCGCGCTGTCTGACGCTGAGGCGCTGGTCAAAGCTGCTTGTGAGCGCGGTGTCGCAGTGCTGTCGCTCGGAGCCTACGGACATTCCCGCCTCCGCGAGATGGTCCTCGGTGGCGTTACCCGAGACCTGCTTGGCGGGGCATCGATTCCGCTGCTGTTTTCCCACTGACGCCTGCGCTATTCGATACATCGATCATTGTCAGCAAGGCTGGCGATGATCGGACAATCGGGCCGGTCGTCGCCATCGCAGCGCTCGGCGAGCTCCACCAGTGTGCGGCGCATAGCCTCGAGCGCGGCCGCCTTGCGCTGAAGCTCGTCGGCTCTTGCCATCGCGAGGGCCTTCACTTCGGCGCTCGAACGCTCTCCATCGTTCCACAGGTCAAGCAGCTGGCGGATATCCTCGATCGGGAAACCAAGGTCACGCGCATTGGCGATGAACCCGAGACGATGAAGGTCGGTTGCCGAGTAGTCGCGATAGCCGCTGCCGCGGCGCGGCGCGGCGGCGCCGGGATTCTCATAGTGGCGGATCATCCGCTGCGAGACGCCGCTCGCTTCCGAAGCCTGGCCGATGTTCATATGCCGCTTATGCCGCGGACGGCGCGCCGGTTGGACTCGAAAAGGCCGTTGCGGCGTCGGCGACCATGCGGCCAACGCACCAGCGCGCATAGAAGCCGCCGAGCAGCCGGCCCAGCAGCGCGCCGAGCCAACCGCGCGGCAGCCAATAGTCGATCCAGACCGTCAGTTCGCAGCCGCCGGGCGCGTTGGCGATCCGAATGCCCATCTCATAGCCGCCGACGATGACAAGCTGCGGCGTTCCAACCGTGCGCCAGACCTTGCGATACGGCGGCGTCCGCTCGGTCACGACCTCGTCGACCGCCATGGTCAGGCCGAAGGCGGACCCGCCCATATGAATGAGTGAGCCCACGGCCATGCCACGGTTCGCGTCGAACGCGTAGGTCATCCGTCCGCCGCCCATCATCGCGGACGGCTTCTCCATATGCGCGGCAAGACGGGTTTGGTCGTCGAGCCGGGCGAAAACCGCGACCGCTGCGGCGGGCAGCAGGCGTCTCGATTCAAAATGCCGTGGCCGCTGCGTCGGGCGACCTGGATCGCCGAGCGCCGTCGGCGCCATTGTCAGGGCGTCCGCGAGGGCGGCGAAGCATCACCGCCGCTATGGTACTGGTGACCGCCGTGGCCATGATGCATGAACAGGTGCATGAGTGGACAGGCCAGGAACAGCAAATAGGGCAGCGCCCCCAGCGCATGGCCCCAATGGTCGCGCAGCAGCCAGAACAGCGCCGCCGCTACGATCGCGGTGGCGAGCATGATCGCGAAGTTCCTGCTGAAACCGGTCATCGTTTCCCCCTTCGTGGGATCGGCCGCGTTACCGCGGTTTGCTAGTGGGCGGATGGTCGTGGTTGTGCTGCTCCTCGGGTGCCGGAGCGGGCGTCGCGGCGGCCCCGTGGTGCATGCATTTCGTTTCGGCCGTGCCGCCTGTCACGTTACCCGTGGTAGGATGCTGGGCACCGCCCTGTGGCATCGCCTTGCCGTCCATCTTCATTTCATCATGCCTCTGCATCATCGGGCATGGCACTTCCCGCGGCTTGGGGGCCTGGCCCTGCGGCGTCTGGGACTGGCCGGCTGCACCATGATCGCGCGCCTGCGCGAGGGCGGGGGAGGCAAATAGCGGTGCGAAGAGCAGCGCAGCGGCGCATGCGGCGGTTTTGATGGACGTCATCTCGGTTCCTTTCATCGGCACGCACGCGGTTCATTCAGCTTTCTGGAGAATTGTGAGCGCCCTGCGCCAGCATCGCATGATCGTCGGCGTAGATCGCCGACAAGCCGAGCGAGATGGCGAACAGGCCGCCCGATTGCAGGGTCAGGTCGAGCCGAGACGTATCGGCGCCGCGCACGATGACCGCGAGCTGCTGGAGTGCGGCGTCCTCTGTCAGCCCGTATCTGTCGAGGAAGGCATCGAAGCTGCATTTCTCCCCGACATGGCTCAGCTCCGCGCCGGGGATGTCATAGGCGATTGCGCCTTCGGCCTGCGCGACCGCGAACACCTGGTCGGCGGGCACATAGAGAAACTCCGGCGCCTCGTCGATGAACCTCGCCACCAGCCAGGGACAGGCGATCCGGTCGATCTTGGGGCGCTCGCGCGTGACCCATTTCATGGCAACCTCCTGTGTCAGGTGCGGGCGGCGGCGATCGCTTGCGCGTAGCGGCGATCGACCGCCTCCCAATCGAGGTTCTTGAACCAGGCGTCGATATATTTGGCGGCCTGGGTGCCGTAATCCATGTGGAAGCTGTGCTCGTACATATCGAGCACGAGTAGCGGCACGCCGGCCGCAGCGCCGTGCATATGATCCCATGCCCAATGATTATTGAGCGAGCGGGTGTGGAGATTGTAGGCGAGGATCGTCCAGCCCGAGCCGCCCGCGAGGCTCATGCCGGTGCGGCGGAATTCGGCTTCCCAGGTCGCGAACGAGCCGAACGCTGCGGTGATCGCCTCACGCACCGAGCCCGCGGCCTGGCCGTTGCCGCCCAGACCGTCGAAATAGATCTCGTGCAGCACCACCGAGCCGGTGCGGTGCAGTTCCTCGCGCTTGAGGCCGCCATAGAGCGCGGGCGGCGTTTCGCTGTCGGCGAGCGCGGCGGCCAGCCGGGTGCGAACCGCGTTCAGCGTCTTCACCGATCCCTGATAGTTGTTCTCCCAGTGCGAGCGGACCAGCCGCTCCGACAGGCCGTCGAGCTTCGCCGGATCGAACTTCAGGGGCTTGGGCTGATACCCGCCGGCAAAGGCCGGCGCGGGGGCCGGCGCCGGTTGCTGCGCTTCCACGCTATCCATTGCTGCCATTGCAACTGCTCCTGTTCCAAGGGCCTTGACGGCCGTGCGTCGTGAGACTTCCGTCACCCAACCTCTCCTTCTCAAACGATGAGCACATAGGCCGCGCCGAGGCCGGCACAGGCGAACAGTACCGGGATCATGCCGGCCTTGAAGCGGAACACCGCGACCGCCGCGCCGAGGACGAGAACGAGCGCCGGCAGGTTGAGCGACGTGAGCACCGGCACGTCGAACCCGCCGCCGACGATGCCGACGGTCCGCACCTCGCGGAACAGCGTGTGGATCGCGAACCAGAGCGCGAGGTTGAGGATCACGCCGACCACCGCCGCGGTGATCGCGCCGAGCGCGACCGACAGCGCGCGGTTGCCGCGCAGCCGCTCGACGAAGGGCGCGCCCGCGAAGATCCACAGAAAGCAGGGCACGAACGTCACCCAGGTCGTGAGGACCGCGCCCAATGTCGCCGCGACCAGCGGGTGCAATGCTCCGGAATCCCGGAACGCCGCCAGAAAGCCGACGAACTGCGTCACCATGATGAGCGGCCCCGGCGTCGTTTCGGCGAGCCCGAGGCCATCCAGCATCTCGCCGGGCTGGAGCCAGCCATAGGTGCCGACCGCCTCCTGCGCGACATAGGCGAGCACCGCATAGGCGCCGCCGAAGGTCACGACCGCCATCTGGCTGAAGAAGGTCGCGATCCGGCTGAATACGTCGTCGGGGCCGAACAGCGCGAGCATCGCCGCGACCGGCGCCAGCCAAAGGAACAGCAGCGCCCCCGAAATCTTGAGCGACCAGGCGAGATCGGGCCGGGCATGATCGGGCAGTCCTTCGCCGAGCGCGGTATCGCGATCGTGGACGACGTTGCCGCCGCCCGGGCCGTGCCCGCCGCCGCCCTTGAACGCGGAAAAGCCGAGGCGCCCGCCGACATAGCCGCCGAGCGCCGCCGCCAGCACGATCAGCGGGAACGGCGCGCGCAGGAAGAAGATGGCGACGAAAGCCGCCGCCGCGATCCCGCGCATGACGTTGTTCTTGAGCGCGCGCGAGCCGACCCGCACCACCGCCTGGATCACCACCGCGAGCACCGCAGCCTTCAAACCGAAGAACAGCCCCTCGATCAGCGGCGAAGCCCCGAGCAGCACATAGACGAAGCTCAAGGCGAGAATGGCGAGGAAGCCGGGCAGCACGAACAGCGCGCCCGCGACCAGCCCGCCCTTGGTCTTGTGCAAGAGCCAGCCGATATAGGCGGCGAGCTGCTGCGCCTCGGGGCCGGGCAGCAACATGCAATAGTTGAGCGCATGCAGGAACCGCTCCTCGCCGATCCAGCGCTTCTCATCGACGAGGATGCGATGCATCACCGCAATCTGCCCCGCAGGCCCGCCGAAGCTCAGCGACGCGATCCGCGCCCAGACGCGCACTGCCTCGCCGAAAGCTATGCCGTGATCCTTCGCGGGTGCGGCTGCATTTGCGGGTAGCTCGGTCGTGGCGATGCTCATCGCTCGGTCTTTCTCGTGCTGAAATAGGCGTGGAACTGGTCGAGCGCGTCGCCGGCACTGGCGATGCGCTGGAGATCGTCGTCGGTCGAGGCGCAGACGCCCGACAGCATCGCGCCCAGCCCCGGCGTCTCGGGCCGGCCGAACTTGCCGTCGCCGATGTCAAGGTCGTGAATGATCTCGCCGATCACGGCCAATGCCGGATCGCGTTCAAGCTCGGCACGCAGCAGCAAGGTCTCGAAGCTGCACCGATCGCCTTCGTGGGTGAACTCCGCGTCCACCATGTCGAAGCGCAGCTCGCCCGCCTCGGGCGCATGGTTCTTCGCATCGACGAACTTGAAGCTGGCCTTCGGGTCGATGAACCGGCGGATCAGCCAGGCGCAGGCGATGCGGTCGACATGGACGCCGCGCCGCGTCACCCAAACACGGTTCTTGAGATCGGCAGGCGAAAGCGGCGCCGGCTCGCCCGTGCGGCCGATATCCGGATGGGCGTAGCGCTGCTCATCCAGGTCGCGCAGCGCCGCCTCCGCGCCTTGCCGGCCGTGCGCGCCGAAGAAGTCCAGCCGGACGATCTCGGCCAGCCGCCGCTGGAGCTTGGCGATCTCGGGACCCGACGGCGGGCCCGTATCGAGCAAGCGGCGCGCGGCCTGCGCCAACTCCTCATAGTCCGTGTCGCGTGCGGCATCGAACAGGGCGCGCAGCTCGGCGTCGCTCTGCCCGTCGATCATCTGCGCGTCGATCAGCACCGCCTCGCCGCCGCTCGTCGTGATCTCCGTCAGCAGAGCGCGGAAGGCGGCTTCGTTGTCCTCGCGCCACGGCAGGACATGAACCGCGTTCTTGAGCGGCACCGCGCCGATCGCCTGCAGGCGGCGCCAGATCTTGACGCGTAGATAGGGCGGCTTCGCCGGAAGCTGGTGCAGCAAGGCCAGCCAATGCTCGCAGCCGGTTGTGTCGGTCATAGTGCATATGTATCATCGTCAGCGATTCGATGAAACATATATATCTCCTATCGCCCGCCGCGCTGATCGCGGCCGTCGCGCAACCTGCCTCGGCGCAGCAGGCACCGGCGCGTGTCGAGGCGCCGCCGCCGCAGGACGGCCTGACGCTCTCGGGCTCGGTCCGCTTGCGCTACGAGGCGATCGACGGACAGGCGCGAGCCGGGTTCAACACGAGCGACGAGCTTGTGAACCTGCGCACCAACATCCTCGCCGAATACCGCAAGGGTGATGTCCGGTTCGGAGTCGAGCTGTTCGACAGCCGCGTCTGGGGCGACGATGCCGGAACGCCGGTGACGACCAACGAGGTCAATACGCTGGAGCCGGTCCAGGCTTATGTGGCAGCCGACTTCAACGGCGCCTTCGGCCGGGGCACGAAGCTCACGCTCACCGCAGGCCGCATGACGCTCAACCTGGGATCGCGGCGGCTCGTGGCCGCGGACGATTATCGCAACACCACCAACGGCTATACCGGGCTTCGCGCTGACATCTCGGCACCGCAGGGCTGGAAGGCCACGTTCATCTACACGCTGCCACAGGTCCGGTTGCCCGACGACAACGAAGGCATCCGCGATTCCAAGGTGCGCCTCGACAGGGAGAGCTTCGATCTCGTTCTTTGGGGCGGCCAGCTCAGCAAGGCCAAGGCGCTCGGTCCGGCGACGGCGGAGCTGACCTATTTCCACGTCGGCGAGCGCGACGCGCCGGGCCGTCCGACCCGCGACCGCTCGCTCGATACCTTCGGCGGGAGGCTCATCGCCGAGCCGCGCACGGGCGCGTTCGACTACGAGATCGAGGCGCTATACCAGGTCGGCCATGTGAGCGCTTCATTGGTGCCGACCGCGGCCCGGCAGTCGGTCAGCGCCAGTTTCATCCATGCCGATGTCGGCTACAGCTTCGCCGGACCCTGGAAACCACGTCTTTCGGTCGAGTTCGACCGCGCGAGCGGCGACAAGCCGGGCGGGCGTTTCGGCCGGTTCGACACGCTGTTCGGGATGCGGCGCGCCGATCTGGCGCCCGCCGGCCTCTACAATGCGGTTGCTCGCGCCAACATCATGACGCCGGGCGTCCGGATCGAGGCGACGCCCAGCAAGCGGCTCGACTGGTTCGCGGTCTACCGGCCGATGTGGCTCGCCGCCGACGAAGACAGCTTCTCCACGACCGGCGTGCGCGATAGCTCAGCACAATCGGGCGGTTTCGCGGGACACCAGATCGAAGCGCGCGTTCGCTACTGGATTATGCCGACACGGCTGCGCTTCGAGTTTGATGGCCTGTTGCTCGCCAAGGGTCGGTTCCTTCGCGACGCGCCCAACGCGCCGCCGGGGCGGTGGACGCGCTATGGTTCATTCAATCTCACGGGGAGCTTCTGATCACCAAGGGCGTGTCCGCGCAGCAATCGGAACGCTGCAGTGTGAAACATAGGAGGGGCCCCTTGGAAGGGCGGTTGCGCTGCCGGTCTCTTGCCATGCGCCACGAGCGAATACGACCTGGCCGCGAATTAACCGACCCCGCGGCGCGTCCGATCAGGCGGGGCACTTTTCCTGGCGAGCGTCACGTGATTGCGCGCTGGATGTGATATGACCGGCTTACTCTGAAGGCAGGCGGAGCCAGGTGGATGCGTGTTCTGATTCTCGATGGGCATCCCGACGATGGCCGCCTCATCACGCATCTGCTCGACCATTATCACGCCAAGGTCGCGTCGGATGCGGAAGTCGAGCGCATCGCCCTGCGCGATCTCGATTTCGATCCGATCCTGCGGCACGGTTACAAAGTCGTGCAGCCCTGGGAGCCCGACCTTGAGCGCGTCGGCGCCGCCATCGCCGCCTGCGACCATCTCGTTGTCGCTTTCCCGATGTGGTGGGGCAGCGAGCCGGCCCAGCTTAAGGGGCTGATCGACCGCGTGCTGCTGCCCGGCTTCGCCTTCCGCTATCACCGCGATAATCCCCTCTGGGACCGGCTGCTAGCCGGGCGCTCGGCTGATGTGCTCATCACCACCGATACGCCGTCCTGGTATCTGCGCTGGGCCTACGGCAATCCGGTGGTGCGGCGCTGGCGCGGCCAGATACTCGGCTTCTGTGGCTTCAAGCCGCTGCGGATCACGAAGTTCGGTCCGGTGCGCCAAGGCGGCGTCGAGAAGAACATCGCCGCGTGGTGCGGCAAGATCGAGCGGCTGGCGGCTTCCGCATTTGCTCTGCGGCGCGGCACCAGGCTCCAGGCCGTTCTCCCGAACGATTGGTCCGACGACTTCCGCTGAAGTTGTGCAGAGCATTTTGCAAGACGATGCTGCAAAGTCTCCTGTGAAGGAAATCCTTCTCGTTCGCGCCGGGATCCTGCATCGGCACTATCAGGGCTATCGGGTCGACCACCATAATCGCGGCACCCAGCGCCAAGCGTTCTACACGCTTTCTCCCATCGCTCGAAAGCTGCTCCAGACAGGCCATGCCCAGTCAGCACCGCCACAGCACCCACGACAAGGCTCGTTGGCCCTCGGTTGAGCGATCTGATCGCGCCGCCCCGGCTTATGCTAAGAGGCACCGCCGATCGGGGTTACGGGTTGAGCTTGTCCTTCAAGGCCTTGGCGGCCGAAAAGCCCAACTTGCGCGATGCCTTGATGGTCATTGCCTCGCCGGTTGTCGGATTGCGGCCTTCCCGCGCAGGGCTGTCCTTGACCTTGAAGTCGGGTAGGGAGGAGGCTGGTCGAAGACACGGACCTCTCTCCCTCCCACGGAACCGGACTTGATAGTTTCCCATCATCCGGCTCCTATGCTCGCCTGCCGTTCGATCTCGTGGAGCCGCTGGTGCAGCCGACCTGCATGGAGAGCATCATGGCAGGGAGCGCACGCAATTGTCCGTTTCCGGTATCGCGCCGCCCTTGTCCGGGCCAGCCACGTTTGGTCAGCGACGTCGGCCAGTCGACGCACATGATGCACATCGACCGGCATGTCCTCGGCCCCGCAGTAGTCGCATGTGCGCGTGCGGAGCCGGTCGATGATGTCCGTGCGCCCCCAGAACCAGAAGGTTTTCTGGTCATAGTCGACGCGCGGATCAGTGCCGACACGCTTTGAAGCGACATGCTTGAGTTGGAAGACCGCCACAAAGCGACGCCCCTCCTTGGTCTCAAGCCACAGACCATGATCCCCGCCGCGTCGCTGCAACAACCTCTGGAACACCTTGGCGATGCTGCATTTGTGCTTTCTCGCCAAGGTTTTCATCAAGCTGAACCACCACACCCGTTGGAGTGGGGCCATTTCACGTTTCCAGTTGTTGCCCAACTGATAATATCCAACCAACCCGCGCAGCCATGCGTTGTACGCAATGATGATCGACACGTCGGAACTGAGAGTCATTTCCGGGCGCATCTTCCCTCGGATCGCGTGATAGCTGCCGAGCCGATTCCGCGTCGCGAAGGCCGCCAACTTGTCCCGAGGGACGTGTAAACGGATGCCGCGATCGGCGGTCCTGCGGACAAACGGCCTCCCATTGGGAGAGATAACCTTCCGCGCGCCAAAGGTGCGTCGGGGTGAGCGAACCGTATATCCGAGGAACGAGACGCCGCCATCGTCCGCCTTGGTGATGCCGCTCTTTTCCGGAGCGACATCGAGCCGAAGCCCGTCCTTCAGGAAGGTCGTAACCTCAGCAAGCACGTCGCGTGCTTCCTGCTTCGTGCCGATTACCGCGATCAGGAAGTCATCGGCATATCGAACATAGCGCAGGCGCCGGTAGTGCGTGTCCCGGTAATCCTTGGAAGGGAGTTTCCGGGCAGCGGCGATGAGCGGTTGCAGTTGTGCGCGAAGCTGCTCGGCTGCGGCCATGCGGCCTTCGCGTCTCAGCTTCGCGATCCGCCGACGATAGTAATTTCCGGTGGAGATCAGCTTCCGATATTCTGGATTGACCGGTCGCGCGTTGCCGCGGTCGAACCGGGCGATGACCGCGTCCATATAGCCATCCAGTTCATGCAGGTAGATGTTGGCGAGCAACGGTGAGATCACGCCACCCTGAGGGGTGCCGCTGTAGGTCTCATGCCACCGCCAGTCCTCCAGATAGCCGGCCTTCAACATTCCCCGGATCAGCTTCAAGAAGCGCTCGTCATCGATACGCCGCCGCAACAGATCGAGGAGGATGTCGTGGTCGATATTGTCGAAGAACCCCGCAATATCGGCCTCGACCAGCCATACCGTCCCGGCCCACGTCTTCTGGATTGATGCCAGTGCCGTGTGGCAGGACCGTCCGGGCCTGAACCCATGCGAGCGGTGCGAGAAGATGGGTTCGTAGATTTGCTCCAGAACCAGCTTCACCGCGCCTTGCACGAGCTTATCATCGGCGTCGGGAATGCCCAGCGGGCGCAGTTTCCCGTTCGCTTTGGGGATGTAATGCCTGCGCGTTGGGCGAAAGCGGTAGCTCCCCTCTTTCACCTTGGCGATGATTCCTTCGAGCCGTTCAATCGAGAACCGATCAAAGGTCTTTCGGGTCACGCCCGGCGTCAAAGCACCCGCGTTGCGGGCGACCGCCTCATAGGCCTGTTCCCATATCTTGGGGCAGCCGAGAAGACGATGAAGGCCGTTAATCCGCTTTCCTTGCCGCGACAGGGTAGGTAGCGAGGCCAAGCGCTTTTCCACGACATCGACATGCATCAGCAGGTCTCGAGCGTCGTCGTCATGCGATTTTCCTCATGCGAGCACGCCGCCCTTCACCCAGCTGGCGAGGATCCCCGTCCGGTCGCCCGGCGCGTTTCACCCGCAGTCGTCCGCTCGCGGCGGCTGTCCCGGACATTACTCCGGGCGTTCGGCTACTATGGCGGCTCCGTCGCCATGCGGGTCTGGTGAAGCCAGCCCGTTTAGGCGATCCCACGTTTCTCACGATGTGAAGTTCCGGCGCACACAGGTGTCTCGTTCGACCGTTCGGTCCCCGGCAGGGGATGGAGAGCACGGCTGGGGCAGAATGGACGGGCAAATTTCGTCATTCTCCGGGATGTGCCGCTGCGCGGTTCATCCAACTATGCTCGATGACGCATCGGCTATCATTGCGCGTCACCACTGGGCTTCTTGTTCCTCGGTCTGAGATTCAGGCAATCCAGCTTTCACCATACGCGCCTTGCCCTGATCGATCAGGCCGCGATAGCTGCGACGGTCTCGACCTTTTGCCGACATGCTATGGTCCCCTGCCGGGTTTCCCCGGTTGCAGCCGTTACCGGCCAAGGTAAGTCGGTGGGCACGGGTAATTCCCAGCTAACCCGGTAGCATCTGCTACGCTTCTACATCGCGCCTACGTGGCGCACCTTGCCGAAGCCGTTGAATGAGATTTCCCCACCTTTCGCCGCGGCCTCGCCAATCCCGGCGAACATCGCATCGACAAGCTTGCGCGCATCGGCCTTGGTGATGCCGTGTTCACGGGCGATCTTTTTGGCAAGATCATTGTTGTTCATGAAAAATACCTCTCCTGAGCTGAATTTCGGTCGCAGGGCTTCATAACGGGCGAGGCATGGCGCGCCTCCTTCCAATCCTGACCGCGCTGGCTTCATAACGAAATGCCTCACAGGCGAGGCACTATCTCATCCTGCAAGCCGCGTCTCGAAGAGATCCAGTTCTCGGATGAGCTTGCGCGCGGCCTCGCTGCCCAGTTGTCGGTTGCGAACCCGCCGGGATATTTCCTCCCGCTCGGCCTTGAGCGCGGCGAGCCGCAATTCGCGTTCGATCTTCTCGTCGCGCCGGTGAACATCCTTCTGCTCGGGCTCGGCGATCTGATGATCGATCCGATCACGGTATAAATCCATGAGCCGCGACGCGACATTAACGTAAGTGTCCGGATCCCTCTTGCCGTTGGCGAGGCGATGTTGCGTTCGTTCGATCTCGCCGATCGCCGCTTCCGCGGCAGCAACGCGCGCGGCATCCACCTCGGCCTCTCCCGTCGGCTCGGGTGGCATCTCGAGGCTCCGCATCATCAAGGGCAGACCGATGGATGCGGCAATCAGCGACAGAATGATCACGCCCATCGCCAGGAATATCGCGAGATCGCGGGCGGGGAAGGGCGAGCCGTCCACCATCGCAAGCGGGAGGGTGAGCACACCGGCCAGCGTGATCGCGCCTCGCACACCGGCGAAGGACATCGCCCCGATGATCCGCCAATTCGGGCGCTCTCGGTCCTCCGGCCGACGGAACAAGGTCAGGCGGAACGACAACCACACCCAGGCGAAACGAAGCGCTGCGAGTCCAGAATTGATCGCGATGACATAAACACCCAGCCACCACGGTTCGTGATGACCGGTGAGACGCACGGTATCGGCGGCATCGGCGAGGATCGTTGGCAGTTGCTCGCCCAACAGCACGAAGATGACCCCGTTGGCGGTGAACTGGATCATGTCCCACACCGCTGTTCTTCGGATGCGTGTGACAGCCAGGGCATTCCCGCGCGCCTCAACGAAACCCATGGTAAGCCCGGCTGCGACGGTTGCGAGGATTCCTGAACAATGGAGATGCTCGGCGATCAGATAGGCGCCGAACGGGATGAGCAGGCTAATCAGGATCTGCGAGCCGCTTTCCTCGCCCACGTATCGCGTGACGATGCTCTTCGCCCAACCGACAAGCCAGGTCAGCGCTATCCCGACGGCGATTCCGCCGATCGCGACCCACAGGAAATTAATCGCTGCCTCCCCCAGGGAAAAGGCGCCAGTCAACGCGGCGGCGACCGCAAAACGCAAGCATACGAGACCCGAGGCATCGTTGAGCAGGGATTCTCCCTCGAGGATATGCATCATCCGCTTGGGAACGGGGGTGCGCTGGGCGATTGCGGAGACCGCTATCGGATCGGTCGGCGATACTACTGCGGCGAGGGCGAACGCCACCGCAAGCGGCATCGCCGGGATCATCCAGTTGATGAAGAATCCCATGCCCAGCACAGTGAACACGACCAGTCCAAGCGCAAGCTCGAGGATGGTCGACCGATCCTTGAACAGATCCTCCCGCGGGATGCGCCAGCCATCGAGAAACAAGAGCGGCGGCAGAAAGAGTAGGAAGAAAATCTCCGGATCGAGCGTTACGCGCCAGTCTGCGACCAGTCCGACTGCGGCGCCCAGGGCGATCTGCACCAGCGGCCGCGGTATCGGGAGCGGAAGCAACCGAGCCAGTATGCCGCTTACGACGACGGCGAAAAGTAAAGTCAGGACAAGCGTTACGGTTTCCAAAAGCGGCCTCGAACAAGCGGGGAGGGTCGGTGTCTCCTTGGACTCTTAGCGGGATGGGCCGTTCATGCCAGCCTTGTTCGAGGTCCGCAGAGGCGATCTACCCTGCGGTTCGCGAACACCCCGATCGCACCCAGCGCGGGTCCTGCGAACGCACTCGTCCATTTCTAAACCCCAGCCTATCGGGCGGTGGGAGCAGCGTCTCTACGGATATAACCGGATTGCGATCTACCCGGTCTCTCCAGCTAGTTGATCCCAGTTATCGATCGAATTGGAGGACTTCGGAGCCCAGTTCAGGAACCAAAGGAAGCGAGGTCTGGCCCACGCTTCCGTGTGCTCAATTCCCATGATCCGAACCTATCCCAAGGAGGCTTGATGTCGGCGCCCATCGATTTGGAAGAAGTGTGCTGGCATGCGTTACCGAGCAGCGAGATCGCCAAGATCCTCGACGTGGATCTTACCGGCCTCTCGCCTTCGGAAGTAGGCCGACAAGCTACCCGTTTTGGTCCCAATGCGCTGCCCAAGTCGCCTCGGCGGAGCCCGTTGCTGCGCTTTCTGGCCCAGTTCAACAATACCCTGATCTACGTTCTGATCGCCGGGGCGCTGGCAGCCGCGCTGCTCGACCATATGATCGATGCGGCTGTCATCGTGGCCGTCGTAATTGTGAATGCGGTTATCGGCCATATCCAGGAAGGGAAGGCGGAACAGGCTCTCGAAGCGATCCAGCAGATGATCGCGCCAAAGGCGAGCGTTGTCCGCAGCGGCATCAGGCAGACGATCCCGGTCTCCGAGATCGTCCCTGGCGATCTTGTCCTCATCGAAGCTGGCGATCGTGTCCCGGCCGACCTCAGGCTGCTCCATGCCCGCCGCCTCCTGATCGACGAAGCCCTTCTGACCGGGGAGTCGGTCGCGGCCGAGAAGCAGGAGGCGGTGCTGCCCGAAGAGACCGTTCTCGCAGACCGGCGAAACATGGCCTTCTCCGGCACGCTGGTCGCCGCCGGACAAGCGAACGGAATTGCCGTTGCCACCGGGCCCCACACGCAGATCGGACGGATCAGCGAGCTAATCCAGTCCGTCGAAGCGATGGTGACGCCGCTGCTGAAGCAGATCGACCAGTTCGCCCGTCGCTTTACTTGGTTCGTGCTCGCAGGAGGCCTGGCGCTGTTTGCGTTCGCCGTTCTGGTGCGGGGCTACGACTGGATCGATGCTCTGATCGCCGTTGTCGCGCTTGCCGTCGGCATTGTGCCGGAAGGTCTGCCGGCAGTCATTACCATCACGCTTGCCATAGGCGTGCGCCGGATGGCTTCCCGGAATGCCGTTATCCGCAAGCTCCCTGCGGTTGAAACGCTCGGCGCCACTTCGGTGATCTGCTCGGACAAGACCGGCACGCTTACGCGCAACGAGATGACGGCCCGCCGGATCATCTCCGCCCGGCACACCATGATCGCCAGCGGCTCAGGCTACATTCCGGAGGGACATCTCCAGATCGCGGGAACAGGCGATCAGGCCGACGCCATGGCGGCCTCTATGCCGCTGATCCGCTGTGGTATCCTGTGCAACGATGCGTCACTGCGCAAGGTTGGCGAAGACTGGCGCGTCGAGGGCGATCCCATGGAAGGCGCCCTGTTCGCCCTGGCAATGAAGGCTGCCGTCGACCCGGAACTGGAACGTACGGAATGGGAGCGGCTCGACGAGATCCCGTTCGATGCGGCGCACCGCTTCATGGCGACGCTTTGTCGTGGGTCTGACGGAGCGACGGCTCTCCTCGTCAAAGGCGCACCCGAGGCCCTCTTCGCGATGACCTCGCCCGACGACATCGGCGATTGGGAACGCGCCATCGCTGAAGCCGGAAACGAGGGCGAGCGTGTCCTCGCCTTTGGAGCGAAGCCCATGCCGTCGGATGCAGAGCGCATCTCGTTCGACGACGTCATGGCCGGCGTCCGGCTGCTCGGACTGGTCGGCTTCATCGATCCACCGCGCCTCGAGGCGAAGGAGGCGATCGCCGAATGCCGCTCGGCCGGGATCGCCGTCAAGATGATCACGGGAGACCATGCCGCGACGGCGCTGGCAATCGCGCGCCAGCTCGAGCTTGCCGACGATCCGCAAGCGATGACCGGGCTCGATATCGAGAAGCTCTCGGACGAGGAACTCGAACGGATCGTCGCTCGCATCTCCGTGTTCGCCCGGACCAGTCCCGAGCACAAGCTTCGCATCGTCCGCGCCCTGCAGGCACAGGGCCAGATCGTCGCCATGACCGGCGATGGCGTGAACGATGCCCCGTCGCTCAAGCAGGCCGATGTCGGCGTGGCGATGGGCATCAAGGGGACCGAAGCCTCGAAGGAAGCCGCCTCCATGGTGCTCCTCGACGACAATTTTGCATCGATCGTCAGCGCCGTACGCGAGGGCAGGACCGTTTACGACAATATCCGGAAAGTCATTTCCTGGGAAATCCCCACCAATGGCGGCGAGACACTGGCGGTCGTTCTGGCGATCCTCTTGGGATTTGCTCTGCCAATGTCAGCAACCCAGATCCTGTGGGTCAATCTCATCCTCGCCGCGACGCTCGGTCTGGTGCTCGCTTTCGAACCCACCGAGCCAGGCGTAATGCAGCGTCGCCCACGCAAACGCGGCGCGCCTCTGCTTTCGCCATTTCTCCTGTGGCGCGTCGTGCTGGTGTCCGTGCTGTTTGCCGCGGTCACCCTCGGCCTCTTCTTCCACACGCTCGATCAGGGCCGCGGCCTCGAAGTGGCGCGCACGATGGTCGTCAACATGTTCATCGTCGCGGAGATTTTCTACCTCTTCAACGTCCGCTATCTGCACATGACGTCCCTGACGTGGCGCGGCGCGCTGGGAACCCCCGCCGTGTTGATCGCGATTGCGATCCTGCTCCTTGGCCAGGCGCTCTTCACCTACGCCCCGTTCATGAACGCGATCTTCGGCTCGCGACCGCTCACCGTTGACGACCTTGCGCTGCTCGTGCTCGCCGGCGCGGCTCTCATGCTCCTGCTCGAGGGCGAAAAGCACCTCATGCGGCGTCTGGGCTGGTTCAAGGAACTCAACGACTAGGAGGACGAAATGACCCAGGACACTTTCCCCAAACGTATCGCGCTTGCAACCGACCTCAGCCATCGTTGCGACCGCGCGCTCGACCGGGCCCTGATGGTCGCCAAGGCGTGGCAGGCCGAACTCACAGTCATCCACGCGCTTGCCCCACCCGACGATATTACCCTGTTCGGGAGCCTGCGCGACCAGCCATCCTGGCGTCGCCCGCCTGACCCGGTTCGAAAGGTCCGCGATCGAATGTTCCGGGATCTGGTGCGCGAGGACCCGAACATCGACATCGCAGTCCATGTCGAGGCGGGAGCGCCTGCAGATGTCGTCCTGAAGGTCATCCGGAAATCCCATGCGGAGCTGATCGTCACCGGCGTCGCCCGCGACGAACTACTGGCGCGCATGTTCCTTGGCGACACTGTCGACCGGCTGATCCGCAAGTCTCCCGTTCCCGTTCTCATCGTCCGCGACCGCGCCTTCGAGCGCTATCACAACATGCTCGTCACGACGGATTTTTCGAAGTCTTCCCGTGTCGCGCTCGAGACGGCCGTCCGGTTCTTCCCAGATGCGGGCATCTCGCTCTTCCACGCCTATGACGTGCCCTTTGCCGGCTATCTCGGCCGCGCGGAAGTCGAGAAGCAATTCGAGGACTATGGCAAGGACGCGACCGACAAGTTCCTGGCCGAAGCCGGGATCGCGCCCGATACGGCTCGCATGGTCAGCCGCATGATCGAAAACGGAGTGCCCGAGCGGCTGTTGCAGGACTATGCCGAGACTTCGCGGCGCCATCTCACCGTGGTGGGGACTCATGGCGGCGGCATGGTCTATGAAGCCCTGATCGGAAGCACGGCGCGCAAGATCATCGATGCCGTGCCCGGCGACGTCCTCCTCGTGCCCGATCCCGCGAAGCGCAAGGCAGACTGACCTCCCGATGACTCTTGCGATCGTCTGGATCTGCGTCGGGCTTGCCGCATTGATCGCTGGCGCCGAACTGCTCGTGAGAAGCGGGTCGGCTCTGGCGGCACGCCTCGGCGTTTCACCCCTGCTGATCGGACTCACCGTCGTCGCGCTCGGAACGAGCACTCCGGAGCTGGCTGTCGGCATCGATGCCGCCGTTCAGGGCAACGGCTCGCTTGCGGTGGGGAATATCGCCGGCACCAATACCGTCAACATCCTCCTTATCCTCGGGCTGAGCGCCGCGCTGCGG
This sequence comes from Novosphingobium soli, assembly GCF_042432915.1. Taxonomy (NCBI): domain Bacteria; kingdom Pseudomonadati; phylum Pseudomonadota; class Alphaproteobacteria; order Sphingomonadales; family Sphingomonadaceae; genus Novosphingobium; species Novosphingobium soli. Next base: position 204,722 of record NZ_JBHLWK010000006.1, on the reverse strand, counting down.
CCGCTGGCGATCCAGATGCAGACACTGCGCCTGGAACTCCCCGTGATCGTCATCGCCTCGGCCACGCTGCTCGCCTTCGCATGGGACGGCACGCTCTCGCGGTTGGAGGGGCTCCTACTCGTCACCATGGGCGCGGCGTTCACGCTGGCGGTCATCCGCGTCGCCCGGCAAGAGAGCATTAAGGTCAAGTTGGAATTTGCCCGTGAGTACGGGCCCCGGCGCCTCGCCAATCGCCAGGCGGCCACCGAGATGCTGATGCTTGCCGCCGGCCTTGTCATCATCGTCGCCGGCGCCGACTGGCTCGTCGAGGGTGCCGTCGGTTTGGCACGTCTCTGGCGCGTCTCGGACGCATTCATAGGTCTGACCATCGTCGCCATCGGCACCTCAGCGCCCGAACTCGTGACCACGATCATTTCCACCTTCCGAGGTGAGCGTGACATCGCCATCGGCAACCTGATCGGCAGCAGCGTCTACAACATTCTTGTGATCCTTGGCGTGACCTGCCTCATTCCGGCCGATGGCATCGACGTCAACACTCACCTTATCGGCATCGATATCCCGGTGATGCTAGGCGTAGCGTTGTTCTGCATTCCGGTTTTCGTTAGCGGCCGCAAGATCACGCGGGGCGAGGGTGGCCTCTTCGTGAGTGCCTACGTGGCGTACCTTAGCTACCTCATCATACAGCGTGCATGAGATGAGCCGTTTCCCGCCGGCGCGTATCCGAAGGCCGACAGCGCCGCGCAAGACCCCTTGACCCATTGGGCTAATTCGAGAGTGCTGCGGCGATCCGGTCCTTTATCGCCAAGCGGCGCCTGCGAAGCTCGGTTTCATGATCGTGCGACGTCGGCTGGACATTGGTCTCGGCCACGTGAATTTCGTCGTTCACTTCATCATAGTCGATGAGCAACTGTGCAAAGCTCGGGTTTGAGACCTTCAGCGCATGGATCTTGTCCAACTGGCCCGGAAACTCTTCGCTCAAATTATGCGGTGTGTTCGACATGTCTTACTCCGTAGATGCCTATGCAAGCGTGATAGAGGACGCACCCGGGTGCGCCCATAAGTAGGTTCCCCATCAGCTTCGGGCGATAGGCCTGGTCGAGCAGAGCAAGGAGCTTCGGGCAGCTAATCCTGCCGGCTCTTCCGCTTCTCGCGGTGGGACTGGTAGGAACGCAGGATCTCGCCCATCCGGGCAAGCGCCTCGCGCCGTGCCGACGCACTCTCGATATCCTGCAGTTCCTTCTTCAACCGGACCGAGAAATCGGCATAGTCGTTCTGCCAATCCCGCCCAACCGCGCTCTGCAATTCGACATCGCCCGTCTTCAGGCGCTTGGCCGGCGCTCCTGTGGGCAACGAATAGGTCTCGCCGATCTGCGGCGTGACGATTGACAACACTCCTTCGCCTTGCATCAAGCGGCGTAGCGTCTCGATGGAGACTGGCTCGCCATGGTCCAGGAAAAGACTGCCATTGATCGGCATCCGCCCCGTGATCCATTCCTTGAGATCCGTCTGGTCGCCATGCGCGGAATAGCTGTCGATCCGACGAATTTGGGCACGGACCGCGACGTCCTGTCCCCAGATCCGGACGCGACTGGCACCGTCGAGGATCGTCCGGCCGAGCGAGCCAGCCGCCTGGAAGCCGACGAACAGGATCGTCGATTCCCGACGCGCGAGATTGTACCGCAAATGGTGGCGAATACGCCCCGCTTCGCACATGCCGGACGCGGCCATAATGATTGCGCCCGACATCGTGTTCAGCCGCATCGATTCCATGGTGGTGGCGGTGTAGTGGAACGACGGGTGATGGAAGATCTCCCCCGAACCCATGTCTTCAAGGTCGTTGGCGTGCTTGGCGAACACCTCGGTCGCCCGTGTCGCCAACGGAGAATCGATGAACACCTGCGGAAATGCCAGACGCCCGGTGTTGATCAGTGTCGCGATGTCGAGCAGCAATTCCTGAGTACGTTCAAGTGCAAACACTGGGATCACCAGATTGCCGCCGCGGGTCAGGGCGGCCTTGATCTCCGCCTCGAGTTGCGTCCGGCGTTCCTCTATCGAGACATCCTCCCGAACCCGGTCGCCATAGGTGCTTTCGCACACGACATGGTCCAAACCAACCGGCGCTTCCGGATCCGCATGGAATGCCTTGTGATGCGGTCCAAGGTCTCCCGAGAACAATAGGTGCGAGCCTCCGACGTGCATCTCGGCCGACGCTGACCCCAGAATATGCCCTGCATTCCAAAACCGGGTCCTGAAGCCCGGTACCGGCTCGAACCACTCATTCAGTTCGACCGTGTCGCACAGGCTGTAAGCGGCCATCGAATCCGCTTCGGTGTAGATCGGCTCGAACGGCACTTCATCCCTGCGATCACGCCGACGATTGCGTCGCTCCGCTTCGCTCTCCTGGATCCGTCCGGCATCCGGCAGCATGTAGTAGAGAAGATCCTTGGTCTGGGGAGTGCAGTAGATCGGGCCACGGTAGCCCTCGGCCGACAACTTGGGCAGAAGCCCGCTGTGATCGATATGCGCATGGGTCAGCACGACCGCGTCGATCCTGCGCACATCGAATGAAAATGGGTCCCGATTGAGCGTTTCGAGAGTCCGCGATCCCTGGAAAAGGCCGCAGTCGATAAGCACAGTACTCCCTCCATAGTGCAGTTCCATGCACGAGCCGGTGACTGTCCCTGCAGCGCCGTGGAAGGTGATCTTGGGCTCGTTACTCATCGGCTCACTCTGCTCCTGCTGGTCTGCAACAGTCCGACCCTTAGACACCCCTATAACTCGAGCTATGCGAGATATCCCGTAGTGGGCCGCGTCAACTGGCATTGCCGTACTGGCCGAGCACATCGCGCTGACCGCGACGTCGTCGATCCTCGATCACATCCGCGAATATGGGCCGGTTGAATTGGGGATATTGCGGATAGACCGGAATGCGGCCGGCCCGCTCAATGGCAGAATGACGAACATTGCCACCCTGACGCTGAACCCCACGATCGACGTCGCCTACGAAGTCGATCGCATGTTCCACACGCGCAAGATGCGGACAAAATCCGAGTTTTACAGCCCAGGCGGTGGCGGCATCAACGTCGCCCGGGTCTTCGTCCGCCTCGGCGGCAATGCTCGAAACTATTATATGGCGGGTGGCGCAACGGGCGATGCGCTCGACGGCCTGCTCGACCTTCATCAGCTTGTTCGCAATCGCATCACCATCGCGGGCCACACCCGCGTTGCATCTGCCGTGCTGGAGATCGAAAGCGGCAAGGAATTCCGCTTCGTCCCGCCCGGCCCGACAATCCAGCCTGTCGAATGGCAGGCGTGTCTTGCCCAGCTTGAAAACGCGCAGTGCAAATTCATGGTCCTAAGCGGTTCGCTACCCCGGGGTATGCCCGGTGACTTCTACGGTCAGGTCGCGGCGCTGATGCACCGACGCAATATCCCGGTTGTGCTCGACAGTTCAGGGCCCGGTCTCAAGGGTGGCCTTCAGGAAGGCCGCATCTTTCTCGTAAAACCCAGCATCGGCGAGTTGCGGCAATTCACCGGCCAGAAACTCGCGACACCCGACGAGATCGCCAATGCCGCAATGGAAATCGTTCGATCGGGACAAGCCGCGCATGTCGCCGTGACCATGGGCCATGACGGCGCAATCCTTGCCACTGCCACCGGACAGCTTTTTCTGCCGGCCGCCTCCATAGAGGCGAAAAGTGCGGTTGGCGCCGGTGACAGTTTCCTCTCCGCCATGCTCTTTGCGATCTCGATCGGCTGGGATACGGCCGAAGCGTTCCGCTTCGGAATTGCTGCTGGCGCTGCCGCCGTGATGAGCCCGGGTCACGATCTCGCCAGACCAGACAATATCCAGCACCTATACCAGCAGGTTACGCCAATACCCTGAGTGTTGCGGCAAATCGGCCATCTGAGATTCATCGCGCCCGAATCATGCGCAAGCTCGACGCTAGTTCGATCGCGAGCCTGGTTGCGACGGCGATAGCGCTAGGCGGCGCGCAACAGACCCTGGTGCGTAGAATCCCGCATTGCTGGAAAAAGGCCGGTCGGTCAGTCAACCTCTTACGCCAAAGAGACTGAATGATGACCGACAATACTCCCAACGGGGCGAACATGAACGTCCGCGCGCCCTTCCCGATTGCTCATCCAGAGGCGGCGAGGATACTGCTTTTTCTGCCGCACATGCAGGCCGCCATAATCACGGCCGCTCTGGAGCAGCAGCAGGCCCCTCAAATCTAGCAAAGGATCCATCCTTTATGAATATTAGCACGACCGGCCTCGATTCGGCTAAAAATTGCTTTTCAAGCTCACGCGATCAGAAAAGTTGTCGTCCGCAAGACGCTAAGACAACCGCAGATGCGTCCCTTCTTCGAGAAGTTTCCGCCTAGTCTGGTCGGAGCGGAAGCCTGCGACTGGACGAAGATCTGCGCCGGCGAGGAGGAGAAACCCGTGTATGTCGGACCCCGCCTGCTTGAAGCGCTATCCCGTCTCAACATGGCATCGTCGACCGACGCACTGCGCGACGGACTGGCTGATGCCGCCAGGCAAATGGGCTTTCCCTATATCGCGCTGGTCCAACACGGCGGTCTGCCGCGGCTGGTCGAGTGCTCGATGGTAGTCACCAACTATCCGGCGAAGTTCGTCCAATCCTACATCGCAAACCACTATTATGTTATCGACCCGGTCTATGAAGTGAGCCAGCTTCTCGATCGGCCGTTCGGCTGGGAGGAGATCAGCAACGTCGTCGAGCTTGCCGATCACCAGCATGCCCTTTTCAAGGAAGCGGGGCGCTACGGGATCGTTCACGGCGTCACCGTGCCGCTACACATCCCGAGCGAGTCCTACGCGTCATGCACCTTCGCCCGCCCGGAACCGATCGAGATCACGCCATCGCTGATGACCACGCTCCAGATCATCGCCGGCTTCGCGTTCAGGGCGGGCCTCTATCTCCATCACGCCATGCACGACCGCAATGTTCCCCGGCTTACGCGCCGCGAGGCAGAATGCACGGCGCTGATCGCGCTCGGCAAGACCGATTGGGAGATCGGCCAGATCCTCGGGATCGCCCAAACCACGGTTCGGTATTTCATAACGAGAGCGAAGCAACGCTACGGCGTCTTCAGGCGCTCGGAGCTGGTCGCGCGCGCGATCATCGATGCTCAGGTCATCCGTGATGGCCAGGACAGGGATAGCAAGGTGCCCGAGAGCGCCGACGACAAGCCGGAGCGTGGATAGCTCACATCGCGTTGCGGGAGCGGACGATGCGCCAGATACGGCTTGGACCATTTTGCGGCGAGCAGCGCGGAAGGGTGGAGGTTGGTTGAGGCGGTGGAGTAGAATCGGAAAGGTGGTGAGTGGGGAAGCGCGTTAACGCCCCCAAGCGCCCCGGTGCTCTTTCAAAGCGTACACTGCTTGACGAACGGCAGCGGAAGGGTGTACCAATTGAAGCTGTACGAGTGGAGGCACACAATGCCGCGAGCAGTAGTGGAAGACAACAGACGCATGAGCCTGCGGATTCGGCCGGAGCAAAAGGCTTTGCTTGCCCGGGCGGCTGCGCTCAAGCATACCGATCTCACGACCTTTGTCACACGTTCGGCGCTGCGCGAGGCCGAGAACGTGATCGAAGAGTCGGAGCGGACGAAACTGAGCGAGAGAGACAGCCTGCTCGTTCTTGATCTGCTCGAGAACCCGCCGCCGGTGAATGCGAAACTGCGCGCTGCCATCGCCGCGATGCCGAAGTTGGCATGACGCTTCCTTCATGGCACGAGGAAGCGATTTCGAAAGCGCATGACCGGACTTCATTCGACTGCGGCGACAATGATCTGAACGTCTACTTGCAGCGTTATGCGCGGCAAAGCCACGAGGCAGGCGGGGCGAAGACGTTCCTCGCCATCGACGACACCGACAGCAAGACGGTTCTCGGCTTTTACAGCATCGCTCCGGGCAGCATGGATCATGCGGATACGCCAGAACTGGCGAGGCGAGGACTCGCCAGGCATGAGGTGCCGGGCTTCCGGCTCGCGCGGCTAGCAACGGATCTGCGTGTGCAGGGGCAAGGGCTCGGGGGTCAGCTCCTGGGCGCGATCGGGCGCAGATGCATTCGCGTCGCGACCGAGGTCGGCGGGGTTATGCTGATCATCGACGCCAAAAACGAGCGCGCCGCGGACTGGTATGCCGGCTACGGCGCTATTCCGCTGCACGACAAACCGCTGACGCTCATATTGCCCTTTGCGACACTCGAACGTGAATTGAGAGCTGCAGGCCAGTTCTAGGCGTTCAGGGCGCGATGCGCCGTGCAATGTCGTTTGTCTTCGACGTGAGCTCCACACCGGGGTCACTCGCGCGACCATATCCACATCGGAACCCGAAGGCTGAGGCGCGCTCCAGATCGGCTTGCAGAGAACAGAATCAGCGGGGTCAAACCAGTGTTCCAGTGCGATTTGCCGCACGAAACCGGCTATGAATGATGGAACAATGACAAGATCTCTGCTATAGTCGGCTGCGAGGAACTATCGATGAATACCGCAGCCGACATGCCCCCAACCGATCCTGCAGCGCCGCGGCTGAGGCTAGCCGATTGGCTGTGGCGTCCGTGGTATGCAAAGGCGTGGTGGGCCACGATCCCGGTCTGGTGGATCGGCATGGCGGCGTCCACGAAGATCGCGCCGCTGGAGGCCTTCTACGACAGCGCGCCTGCCGGTTTTCTCAATGTGCTTTTCTTCCCGATGACTGCGCTCCTGGCGCTGGGTGTCGGTTACGCGCAGGATTGGCTGACGGCATTTGCGCCGCAGGGCGAGGGCGATCCTATATCCGATGAGGCGCGGGCTAGAATTGCCCGTCTGTGGGAAGAGCATGATCGCGCTATGGAAGATATCCGAGCCGGCAGCGATATCCACGATCCGCGCTCCGGGGCGCTATACATCGGCAATCCGATAAGCCCTAACAATGGCGCTCGTATCAGCGTTTTTTGAAGCTGCTGTCGCCATCGCCCGGGCTGCCCTCGATGTCCGTGGAGAATCTCCCGCCCTTCAGAACCGCGTTCTGTTCAACCGATGTGAGAGGGCCAGTAACGTCGAATGTCGCGCGCCCGGAATCCGCGTCCTGAAGGTAGCGGTTACGCATGCCATCCGGGCCAAGGATGCGATCTGACAGTTCGCGGGAGAAGGTTGCAGCCGGATCGCTGGACCGGGCCGCGGCACGTTCGGCGGCAGCAATTGCCTCTCGAACGTCGTAGTTCACGATATCCAGGCTCGACTGAGCATTCTCCGTTGAAATGCCAACATCACGGCTCTCGAACCCCAGACTTCCGCCGACACGTCCCGAGGTGGAACGGCCCTTCTGGGTGGTCGGCGTTTGGCTCGATTGCTGTCCCTTGCCGGCCGGTTGTCCGCGGCCGCCAATAGCTTCGGATTCCTGAGAGTCGATACTCCCTCCGACATGAGCACCGACAGACGTACCAATCGTGACCTGATCCTGCGCCGAGCGCGACAGCCCCCGCTGCCATCCGGTCTGCGCGATGATCGCCTGGACGTCCCTGGTGAGCGTATCTGCTACCTGCGGATTGAGCCGCCAGTTGCCGTGCCGGTCCATCTCGAACCCGCCGCGCAGCCAGTTCTGCATCATGGCCTGGCCCTGTTCGCCGCTGCTCAGGAAATGCTCGATCGTGTCGGGCCCGGCCTGTTTGCCCGCCTCGAAACGCGTACTGGTGTCGTTGCGCGCCGACTGTTGGAACCCGACCGAGCTCGATACCAGCACATCGTTGTCGGCGAACGAAAATCGCGCACGCCCGCCATTGGCGATCGCACCGAGCTGGCTCTCGTTGATCAGACCACCGCGCCACATCTGCGCTGCGGTCTCCGGCGTCAGATTGAGGCTCAGGTCACCATTTTGCGCCATGGCGATCTGGCGCTTGGACATCTGCACGCCATGCTCGCCCAGCAGTTGCTGCATGCGGGTCAGGCGCTCATTGTCGACAATGCGGGTCAGGCGCTCGTTGCGCGCGCGATCGGCGATCCCGGCCGCGCCGCCTTCGGCCATATCGACCTGATTACCAGCGCCCTGGCTCAAGGTGCGGATGAAGCTGTCGAGCCGCGCCGCCTGCCGGACCGACATGCCCGCGGCCGCCGCGCCCTCTGCGAACCCGGCATTGTCGGCTTGCCGTCGCTGTTCGCCGATCCGAGCGGCCGACCGCGTGCCATCGTGGCCGACCTCGCGCTGCGCATCGAGTTTGCCCGACCGCTCGGCGAAATCGTAGCCAGCCGCCTCGCGCGTGCGCCCATAGACGCTGGTCCCCTCGCGCGCCGCCTCGGCGGTAGCGCCGTCGGCGGTGCCGACCTGCACGGCGGCATTATAGGTTTCGAGCGCGCGCATGACCTGCGCCTCGTTGCGCCCCGTTGAGCGCGAGAGTTGGGTGATGGCGGAGGAGCGGGCTTCGCCCGAGAGCGCATTGATGAAGGCGATGCGGCGCGAGGTTTCCTGCACGCCGAGGCCGAGCATCGATGCGGCATTGCGCTGGCCCTCATTGCTGCCGGTGCGATGGGCCTGTTCGGTCGCGACATTGCCGCGCTCGATCCGCGCCACATTGTCGCCCGCGAAATCGCGCCGGCCTTCCATCGCCCCGACCTGGACCTGGGCGGCGGTTAGGTCGTTCCTCAGCATCTGCTCCTGATCGAAGGTGTTGGCGATGAGCTTGGCGAAGGTCGGATCGGCCGACGCCTGCGCGATCACCGTCGAGGCCTTCAGCGCCGCGTCCTTCTGGTCATAGCCGTTCCGCTCGAAGTGCCGCTGCGCGCCGGACATCATCATGTCGTAGGCGCGCGTATCGCCGAACGCCTTCCACTGGACCATCCGTTGCGTAAAGGCGGCGAACGCGCTTTCGCCCGCCTGGCCTTGCCCGAAATAGCCCGTGCCGAGCGTGCGCAGCGCATCCTTCTCTGCGAAGTTGTGGATTGCTGTCGTCGCTGCATTGTCGCGCACGGCACGAACGGTCTCGGGATCGGTCAGGCTGCGTCCAGTGAGGGCAGGCGAGAGCCCGCCGAGCTCGCGTGCGGCGTCGAGCTTGCCCATGCCGAAGGCGGCCGTGCCGTTCGCTCCGCCGCCATGCTCAGCGAGCACGCGGCTTGCGGCGCCGAACGCGCGATTGGCCCCGAAGGTCGAGCGCTCCCCGAAGTCCCCGAAGTTCGACGCGGCACCGCGCCGCGCCATGGTGCCGGCCGCCGTGGCTTGCGCCTCGAGCGCACCGGCATAGCCCTCACTGGTCGCGAGCGGCGCGGCGGCCGCGGTGCCCTGGCCCTGGACACCGAGGGCTCCGCTGGTGAACGAGGTGAACACATTGCCCGAGAAGCGGAACACCGTGAACACGAAGGCGCCGGCAAGCCCCGCCGCAGCCGTGCGGAAGCTGCCGAAGATGGCGAGCGCCTTCATCGCGGACGATGGCGCGAGCATCCAGGCGTTGGCCGCGACATTGTTCGCGCGCATCTCGGCCAGCACATCGGTCGCCCGGCCGAGCGTGAGCTGATAGATCCCGGCATCGATCACGCCCCATAGCGCGACGAACACGAACAGGCCGAGCGCGAAGGAGGCCACGCGCAGGTTGATCGGGGTCAGGATGAACAGCAGCGCGATCGGCATCATGAACAGCATGATTCCGAAGACCGTGGCCCGGATCGTGGGCATCCATTCATTGGCCGTCGACATGGTGGCGAGGCCGGATGAAACCACCGCGCGATTGGCCATGACGCGCGCGGCGGTTGCCGGACTGTCCTCGAACAGCACGTCGCCGACGGTGCTGCCGAGCATCACGTTCGTCAGGAACTGCTGGAGCGACTGGGGAGCATCCATCATCATCTGGCCGAGTTCGCCGATATTGGCGCGGCAGCGCTGAAGCTGGGTGGCATTGGCGATGTCGTATCCGGTGCGCGTGCAGACCTGCGCGACATAATTGTCGAACAGCGCGGGCTCGGAAAGCCGGGTCGAGATATGCTCCCAGGCTTCGGTGCAGCTCACCGTCGTGCCGCCCTTGTCGGTGGAGGTGAACACCGTGCTGAAGGTTGCCGGTCCCGCCATGCCTGCGAAGGCCGCGGGCAGATCGGTCGCGGTTCGGAACAGCATGTCGTCGTCAACGCCGTAGGCGGGCGAGACACGTGCCACCGGATAGCATTGACGCACATAATCCTTGATCGTCGCATCGAGGAAGGTGTCGGTCATCGGGCCGCGCGGGGATGCCGCATTGAGGAAGAGATCGAACGTGTGGCCGCCCGCGCCGAACTCGAGCTTGGCGTGGGGATCGGTCGTATTGTCGTCGATCACCTCGGCGAGCGCGCGCTCCATCATGTTGGTGACGCCCGCCACGAGCACGATGAGATTGGGTACATCGCCCACCGGCTGATAGGCGTTGCGGACGCGGTCATAGACATGGACGGTGCCCGTGGTCGCGACCATGCCGACGAACAGGCCGACGCCGATCAGCATCTGGAAACCGAACCCGACCAACCCCATGCCCGAGCCACGGATGCTGGCGAGCAGCACGCCGAGACCGATGCCGACCACCGCAACGATCAGCACCAGCGTCTCGTAGCGCGGATCGCCGAAGATCATCGACACCAGGCGGAAGGCGTCCACGGTCTCCGCAAAGCCGTCATAGGTATGGAAGCTGGTGTCGATCGCGAGCGCGGGCGTCGCCGCGAAGAGAGCGATCAGGACCGACAGGGCGCGAAGGATACGGATCATGGCGCGGCCCTCGCTCAGCGGTTGCGGTTAGCGGCGGCGCCGGCGGCGTCGCGCGCATCACGGTCGCGCTGGCGAACGACGCCGGCATAGTTCGCCGAGAGGTTCGCCTGGTTGAGCGCGGCCATATAGGACTGACGCATCTGCGCGCGCTGGCGCAGCACTTCGTCTCGAAGGCCCCCGAGCTGCTCGATCCCCTTGGAGAGGATACGAGTCTGGCAGACCTTGGCATTGCCCGCGTCGCTTGCGCCCGCCGCGCTCGCGCCGCGCTCGGCGTTGGACACGGCGAAATCGATGCTGCGCGTCAGATCGTTGAGCATCTGATAGGCGAGCGTCAGTGCGACCAGCTCATCGGTATCGCCGATCACGCTGTCGACCATGCCCTGCCGCACGCCCCATTCCAGCAGGCGGTAGATCGGCAGGGTGCGGACATTGGCGACGAACTGGCGCTCCTCGGGCGTCAACGCCGCGCGCGTCCGGATCTTCACCGCGATCGACTCCATCCGGCCGCGCGCGAGGATCAGCGCGCCCTTGCCGCTGCCATCGACCGAGCAGTCTGCCGATGTGGGCGGCACGGCGATGGCCCGGGTCTGGACCCGGCCTGTCAGGAAATCGTCGACGCTTTCGGTATCCTGGCGCGGACACGATGGAATCGCGCTGAACAACGGCACGCGGTCCATAGCGTCCCAGCGCATATAGACGTCGCCAACGCGGGCACGCATGACTCCCGCCCATTCAGACGCGCCGACCCGCGCCGCGGCATGGGCCAGCAGCGAGCCGGTCTTGAAGATCTCGGTCACTTCGGCAGGGCAGTTCTCGAGCGCGTCCTTCAAGTCCTCGGTCGGGTTGCCCTGGTTGGCCTGAATCTTCTCGCGGCTCTGCTGATAGCTTTTCGAGAAGCCTTCACGGACTGACTTGTAGCCGGTCATCTCCTCGATGATGCCGCTCATATTGTCGTCGCCCTTGGCGATCTGGACCATGCGGTTGGCGAGGCGGCAGTCGTTGACCTGGATCGAGTTCAGGAAGTTGGTGGCGGCTTCCATCTTCGAGATGATGTTGCCCATCTTCTCATCGAGCGTTTCGAGCAGATACTGGAAGGCGACCGCCGGCGCGGCCTGCAGGATGCTTTCAAGCTTTTGCACGAGATAGTCGGGATCGAGGAACGACATGCCGCCAAGGAACATGTCGATACCGCCGCAGCCCGCCCTGATCTTCGGCAGCGTCACGCTCATCAGATAGTCGTTGTGAACGTCGACCCGGCCCGACATGCCGCCCGCGGTGATGTAGCCGCGGGTCTGATCCTCGAAGCTGCCCGGCGACGTGTAGGTCACATTGTCGAACCATGACTCCGCCCAGCTTTGCGCGGAAGCGGGAGAGGTTGTGGCGAGGGTGGTGAGGAGAGGCAGCGCGAGCAGGGTCAGGCGGCGGCGCAGGGTAGCCATGACAAGCAACCTTCGTGGGAGGGGGCGAGGATCCGGCTCCCCATGTCAGTTCCTCGCCCGGTTGGATGAGGGAGGTGAGGCTACGCCCACGATCCCGGTGAATTTGGACATGCCGCGCACGCCGACCGACGGTTTCACACCGGTCAGCATCTTGGCGGCGAGATAGAGATTGCGTGCGAGGTTCGGTTCGTGATCGGTGCCGATGGCGACCGGAATGATGCGGTTGGCGTCCGACACCGGGCGCACCCACGCGACGGGATGGCCGACCCAGGGCAAGCCGAGCCGTCCGGATCGCAGCATCGCTTCCTGCGATCCGATCGTGCGGACCTTCCAGCCATAGCGTTGTCCGAGCGCACCGAGCCTGGTCCACAGGTCCGCGCAGGGAATGCAGCCCGGTGCCGTGCTCATCTCGACGATGAAGGCCGGTCCCTGGCCTTTCATGGTTCCCGCGAAATCGGGTGGCCAGTCGCGCGTCACCGGCACGCGGGCGAGCCATCCGCGCATCTCGGCTTCGGTCGCGACGGGATGGATCGCCGCGCGCATCGCCTGTTCGCGGGTCGGAGCCTGCGCCGACGCCGGGACAGCGCCCACGAGCAGGCCGGCCAGCGCCGAGGCCACGAGCCGCTTCACCGCTGCGGCTCCAGGCTCGCGCCGACCAGATCGCCGCCGAGCGCGCGGGGATCGGTGGCGGACACCGGCCCGGCCGAGAGGGCATCGAAAAAGCCGTCCTCTTCGCCGGCCCCGGTCAGGAACTGTTCGGGCCGGATATCGCCCGCGAGCAGCCGCACCGCCTGATAGGCCGTCTGAATGAGAGTGGGATAAGCCTCGACCCCGCTCGCGATCACCATGCGTTGCTGGCTGTTTCGGCGAATGACCATCGTCGTCGGCGTGATCTCGACCCCGAAACGCTGGGCCAGCTCGGGCCTGCGGTCGATGTCCATCAGGGTGACCTGCCAGCCCATCTCCTCCTGGAAGCGCTGGACGATCGGCCACTGGACGCGGCAATAGCCGCAGGTCGAGCGTGAAAACATGACCAGCGCGAACTCATTGGCGCGGCCGCGCAGATACTGGCGGCGGACCTGATCCTTTTGCGCGGAAAGCTGGTCGCGGGCCTCGCCGACCATCGGATTGGCGGACTTCGCGCTGAGTTCGGGATTCTGGAGCATGGCGATCTGGGTGACTCCCGCGAAGGCGCGCGCCTTGCGCCTCGCGAAATCCTGCAAGCGCCAGAAATCCGCGACCGCATCGACCGTCAGCACCGTCGCGGCGTAGTCGCGTTGCTGCTCGATCAGCTTCCTGATCTTCGGCGGCGTCCAGGTGGCGAGCTCCGCCATCGGCGGGATGGCCGGCTTCACCAGCGCGTCAGGATCGGGCTCCCCCTCTGCCGGCTTCGGCGGCGGCTGATACCACCAATAGCCGGTGCGGCCATCGCCCGACCCCTGGGCCAGCGCGGACGACGGGGCCAGCAGCAGCGCCGCGGCGAGGGCAAGGCGGACCCGGCTCACAGCAGCTTTTCCATGCGCCGGAGCCGCGCGATCGCGACCGGGCCGTAATAGCGGCTGTCGAACCCGCTCGCATGGCTCGAGCCGACATAGACCATGCCCGCCGGAATGGTCCTGATCATCGGCCGCCAGTGCTCGAGACGCTGACCGTTATGGCCGAAAGGCTTGCTCACTGCGAGCAGGGTCTCGTTGCAATAATACCAGCCATCCCATTCGCCCGGATGCATCGGCGAGGGCTTCTCGATCCAGTCGATGCGATCACCGGGCAGGCACAGCGCCATCTTGGTCACCTGGACGGGCTTGGGGCCGGCGAGCGGGTGCGACAGCGTGAACGACACGAAATCGCCGCGCCCGATCGGCCCCGGCGCATTGCGGACTGCCCATGCATCGATCGACGGGCTCATCACGATCGTCGCCTGCGGGATCGCCCACCAGGTCAGCAGCCCGATCGGCAGCACGATCCCGAACGCTTTCCAGAGCTGCCTGGGGCGCGGTGGCTGGCCGAGCCCGGAACTGCCGAGCGCCACCGCCGCTTTCAGCGGCAGAGCCTTGAGTCCCACCCAGGCCGATTTAGCAGCAGCGAAGGCGAGCTTCAGCATCGCGCACCTCCTGCTTGCCGCCGAGACGGCCATATTCTTCGAGAAGTCCGGAGAGCGCCGCGTCGCCGTAGACGACATGGACGGCGCGCGGGCTCTCGTCCTCGCGTTCGCAGTAAGGCAGCGCCGGATCGCCCGGGACCATGGCCAGCGCGGGAACACGGGCGACGCCATGCTGGCGGAAGATCAGCGGATCGACGATCAGCTGCACGTCACGCATCGCACAGGCCGGACCTTCGCAGCCGGGATCATGCCGCAATATCTCGGCCGAGAGCTTCGCCATCGGGGCGACCCTGGTGAGGCCGCCCGGCATGCCGCGAAAGGCGAGGATGCCGCGCGCCTTCTCGAGTTGTGCGGCATAGGTCCGCAGCGTCGTTACCGGCATGGACGACGAGACGAACAGGACCGGCACCCAGCCTTTGGCGCTCGGCGGCGCGGCGACGCCGAAGACCGCTTCCATGTCGGGCGCCTCGAGCCCGAGCGCGTGACCCAAACGCCGCGCCATCGCTTCGCGCTCGGCGGCCATGGCATCCTTGCCCTTGTCGAGCGCCGCCCGAGCGCGTGCATCCATGGCGGGCGATGGTGCGCGCTTGCGCAAGCCATCGAAGGCGCGGCGGCGGGTTTCTTCCGATGGCGTGGGTAGCGCGGTCGGACCGCGCGTTTGCGCTTCCTGCTTACGCGCCGCCGTGGCGCGTTCGAGCCGGTCAAGCGCGGCATCGCCTTCGGCTGCGGCGCGATCGCGCGCATTGTCCGGGCGCGGCGTGTCCTGCGCGAGCGCGGAGGCGGAAATCAGCATCGCCATCACGATGGCCAGAGGGCGCGCGCTATTGGCCGATAACCTGCATATAGGCATCGATCTTGTCCTTCATGTCGATCTGGATGTCGGCCTGGGCGCGGGCCTCGATCTCGGAATAATATTCGGAAAGGTCCATTTTGGAGAAATCCAGAGCCTGGAATTCCTCCGGCGTGAAGCCGCGGCAGTAGGGATTCTTGGGCGTGCCCCATCCGACGCGGTTGAAGCTCTTGAGTTGGGGCCGGCCCTGTTCCTGGATGATGCGACCAAGTTTGGTGTTGAAGCAGCAATGGCCCTTCGACTTCTGCACGCAGATGCCGAGAATCCTAGAGCTGCAATAAGTCCCCACTTCATGACACATGCCCGAACCCCGGAGCATGCCGACTTCCATGTCCTGCTGGTCACAGCCCGAGAGCAGGAAATCCATCATGAAGTTGATCGCCAGGCTGATCGCGATCGACGTCGGATCGATGCCCGCGATGATGGCGTTCGCGCCCGACGTCGCGGCCTGGCCCGCGGTCGCGCCGGCCTTGAACGCGCCATAGGCGGCCTTCATGCCGGTGAACACGCCCTTGGCGACCGCGATCTTGGTGCCGATCGACGAGATCGATCCGCCCATGCCGTCCTTGACGATCTTGCCTCTGTCCTTGCAGCAGTTCGAAAAGGTGGTTCTGAGACCAGCGGGTCGGCAGCGGGTCGCCCGGCCTGCAAAGATCTCGATGTTGCCGAGGCAATGGCCTTCGGCATCGACCGCACCGTCAGCGGGCGCGCCCGGATCATCGACAACGGGATCGTCCTCGATTCCCGTCCCGTCGCTGCCGGTGCAGGCATTGGGCGAGCACATCGGCGTGCCGCCGCCCACGGGGGTCAGGCATTGATGTTGCGATCCGAGCGGGCAGCTATAGGCGCCCTGCGCATCGGCGACGCACATCGTCTGCTGGGTCGGGCAAAGCCAGGCGTCGTCGGCCATGGCCGAGCAGCTCACGACCTCGCCGGGATCGCCGGCATCGCCATTGCCGTCGAGGTCGACCGCGCAGACAGGTTGCTGCGCCTGCGCCGGAGCGAACTGACCGGCGAGTAGAAACCCGCAGATGGCGAGCGCGATCAGGGCAACCTGCGTCGGCCAGAGGAGAGGACGCCAGATCATCGCACTTCTCCGGTGCAGACGAGATCGGCGCCGCCGAGACGGACAGTCTGCATCATCACGACTGCTTCGGGAAAATCGTCGAGACAGCCGCAGGCCGAGACGATCTCTTCGCCCGGACCGGCGGGGCAGATGTCACCGCCCGCGCTGCCGGTCTTGCAAGCGTAGTAGAATGTGTCCCAACCCGTGGGCGCGTTCTGTTTGGAGCTGACGACGCCATCCAATGCCACGCCGTCATTAGCCTTGGGCGCGCGTGTCTTGCAGACCGGCTCGCAGGCCGGGACCGTACCGCGATCGGGTAGCGCGAAGGGACGCGACGACGTCGTATAGCCGTCATCGGCGGTCTTCACCCGGTCGGCGAGCAGCGCCTCGGTCGAATGGTCGATGATATAGGCGCCGCGGCTGAGATCGGGCGGCGTCGGCGAGCCGAGATCGACGGCGCATTTGTAGCGGCGCTCGCGCTTGAAGAAATCGCGGGTCAGCCGGATCGTGCAGATCCCATTGCCGAACAGGCGCGTTTGCGGTAGCGGCGTGAGGCCGGTGCCGACGCCGTTCCTGACGGTCTGCACGCCGTCGACGGTCTCGCCATCGAGGCGGCAGGCGGAATCGGCGGCATAGCCCGAGCAGAGATCGACGAGGCGTTCGGAGACACCGCAGCTCGCATCGACCCGGACCTCGATATCGACCCAGCCCCAACGGCCGTCACCGCCGCCGCGCACGCGCACGCCGAGCGCCGCCGTTCCAGCGCGGAACCGTTCGGTGAGATCGATCGGCGTCAGGTTGACCGTTTCGGCATCGACGTTGCAGTCGCCCGAAGGCAGGGCGTCGCCCAGCCACGGCCGCTTGCCGGCATAGCCGACGACCTCGCCGTTGACGCGTGATTGCAGCCAGTCATTGGCGTCTTGCCGGACGATGCGGGCAGAGACGAGGCCGTCTGGCCTCAGAACCTGGAACGTCGCCGTGAATATGGGCGGTGCGGCCGAGCAATTGCCGTTGCCGCCAATCCGGTAGCGCCGGCAGTCGGTTCCGCAGCTCGTGACCGACTGGACTTGTCCGGAAACGCTGATGATGTCGTCATAGATCGCCGGCGCCAGCGTCACTTCCCGCTCGATCGTGCAGAGCCTCACCTGATCCGCCTTGCCGACGCCAGCGGGCGAGGCCTTGAGCGCCTGGAAGATGCTGCTCGAAGTCGACGCCGCAGAGGCGTCACCCTGGATCGCGGTCGGATTGGCGCGATAGGCGGTCTGGGGCAGCGACGGATTGGGCGTGCAGGCGGTGCTTTGCGCGCCGGTATAGCGGATCACCGGGCCGTCGATCGCGGCCTGCGCGACGCCGACGCGCGGATCGGCGGTGGTGAGCGCGCCGATCACCCCGCCACCCAGGTCCTTCAGCACCGAGGCCATATTGCCCCAGACCAGGTTCGCGCCGCAGCTGTTGTTGATGCAGTAGCAGCCGGCGAGATCGGTCAACCCGACCTCGGTGAGCTTGAGGTCGCCGCTCGAGGCGACATCCCATTTGAACGTCTTGCACTGGTTCCAGGTGCCGGGCTGGCAGGAAACAATGCCGTTGGCGCAGATGCCGGACACCGGCACGGGCAAGGTCAATGTCTGGTCGACGCTGCCGTCGAGATCCTTGTCGCGCGAAATGCGGAGCGTCCCGATGTCCCCCGTTCCGGCAGGCTGCGCGAGCAGTTCGAGCAGCGTCGCCGTCTTCTGGCACGCGATATTCGGGTTGAACGTCTTGCTGTTGTCGACGGTCGTGATCGGCTGCCCGGCAAGGCCCGGCGTCAGATAGTTCTCCTGGATCGCATCGCTGTCGGACGTCTTCGCGCGCGAGGCCTCGGCGGCGGCGCGGGCGCGATCCTCGACTGTCTGCGCCGAGGCCGACATTGGTAGAGTGGCGGTCGCCGCCAGCAGGAGGAGACAGCGCACTTTCATGGCTGCCTCGCCCGCGTGCCGCGTGAACCGCGCCGGAACCGGAACACGTCTCCCGCGCGGAATGCGCTGGATCCGGGCGAGAGTATCCGGAAGACGGCCTGGCCCTCGAAGGTGGTCAGCGCGGCCGCCACCGGCGCGGCATGAGGGGGGCCTGCCGCCCACGA
The DNA here is from genome assembly GCF_042432915.1 of Novosphingobium soli. Taxonomy (NCBI): domain Bacteria; kingdom Pseudomonadati; phylum Pseudomonadota; class Alphaproteobacteria; order Sphingomonadales; family Sphingomonadaceae; genus Novosphingobium; species Novosphingobium soli. The sequence continues at coordinate 186,422 of NZ_JBHLWK010000006.1, read as the reverse complement.
TGGGGGGCATTCGGCCGCGCTGACCATAGGTGGAGCGACGGCGGCAGGGGGCACCGCCGCCGCTCCGTCCGCGCGCCCGCTCACGGTGGGGAGCCTTCCGTGACGAGCGGGACAACCGCCCGTGCCGGATGCGCGGGATGGGGGAAGCGACCGGCTCATGGCGTGGAAATCCCCGCGCAGCAGATCGCTTTTTCGAAGAGCATGAACTGGGCGTTGTCCTTGCCCGGCGCATGCTTGCCGCTGGTCCAGAGCGCGCCGGGCCGGCCGATGTTGACGCACTTGCCGCCCTTGACGGGCTCCATGATCTGGAGCTTGTAGCGGCTCTTGGTCCAAATCGGCTGAGCCTTGAACGAGCAGCCGTCCTCGGAATGGATGGTGAGTGCGCCCAGGCGCCCCATCATGAATGTCGTGCGCGCCGCCAGCCCGGCCCAGGCCTCGACCCGGTCGCCCATATGGATGTCGCCGGCAACCGGATAGGTCGCGCCCCACGACCCCATGCACCAGAACAGGGGATCGATGGTCTTGCCCGCGGCGGCGGCGGCGCTGTCGGCCATGCAGGCAAGGCCTGCTGCCGGATTGCCGAACAGGATGCCCTCGGGCTGGATGATCGCGCCGAGCGTGCCCGACTGCCAGGTCGGCAGAACCTCGGTGATCATCGCGACATCGAAGCCGTCATCCTCGATGCACGGCAGGTCGGTGAACATGTCGAGCATCTTCCAGACCGGCGCGATGTAGTAATGCGCCTGCGCAAACAGCTTGGTGGTGTTGGTCCCGTCGGAGATCGACGACTGGCTGCCCTGGAGCTTGCCGCCGGTCGGCAGGAGGTCGACGCCGAGCGCCATCATGCAGCCGGGCTCGGTGACGACGTCAACCATGCGGTTGGGTGTCCAGAAGCTGACCTTGACCCCGAACCAGAAGGTCGCGCCCTTGCGGCAGGCGCAGAGCGGCTTGGACGCCGACTGCGCGTCGAGCGCCTTGTCGAGCTTGTCGTAGCTGCCGACGCGCACGCCGCCGATGGTGATCGGGAAGATGCAATTCCACCTGACCTTGGTGATCGGATTGAACACCGTGTCCGAAGGGCATTTGGAAGCATGCGCGGGCGTGGTGGGCGCGAGCAGCGACAGCAGGATCGCGGCGGCTCCGACGCGCAGAGCGGATGCAAGGCGGGTCATTGGCCTCGCCCTCCCTTGGCTGACAGGTTGACTTCGGTGAGTTCGAGCTTTTGTCCGACCTGCCGCACAATGACGGGCGCGACCGTGAGGCCGAGCCGGTCCTTCACTCGTTCCTCGAGCATGAACAGCGCGCGGCTGTGGCGTTCGCCGAGCGACAGGGCATCGTCTTTTGGATCGCCGCCGCCGGTCAGGACGATCCAGTCGGTAAGCGTCGCCGTCTTCAGCGCCCAGGCGAGATCGCGGGGGTGAACGATGACGAGGCGCTGCGGCAGCGAGACATAGGTCAGCGGGTTGAAGGTGAAGCCCTTGGGATAGAGCAGCTTGCCGTCGGGCAGACGGATTTCCTGGTCGAGCGTGTAGAAAGGCACGACATGGCGCACACGATTCTCGCGCGCGGTGGCGAGAGTCGCACCCTTGAGCGCGCTCCATGCCGAACGCGGGCCGAACTTCGCCCTGATATCGGGCGGCTGCTGCGCGGCGCGGGCCTCGATCTCGGCCATCGCGTCGGGCTCGGCGATCGGCCAGGTGCGGCCGATGGTCGAGGTGTCGGCACGGGCGGACGACGCGATCAGCACCGCGCGGGCCAGGAGCCCGGCGATCGTCGCGGACTGGAAGGCGACGATGGGCCAGCGCTGGCGGGTGCGATCATCGGCCACGGCGGCGCTCCCTCCACGGCACGGGCGGCGTGCGGCTTTCGCCGCAGACCGCACAGATGAACGCCGAGAGGCCGAGCACGAGGGTCAGCCAGATGAGCGCCTGGTTGCCGCCGAGGTCCGGGGCCGACCACAGCACCAGCCCCGACTGCACGATCAGCAGCAGATGCGTGCCGACCAGCAGGCGGATCGAGGACGGACAGGGCGAGGCGGAGAAGATGCCGTTCATCGCCATCTCCGTGACCTTCGCGCGGCCATCCAATCGGGAAGCCGATCGAGAATGTGCGCGACGGCGAGCGCCAGCGCCGCGCCGGCGAGCCCGGCACAGGCGATCAGGGCGGCCATGAGCGGCGCGGGAACGCTGTCCGTGGCTGCACAGCAAGCAAGGCCCGCATAGGCCAGACTGGCGATCACCGGCCCGGTGAACGCCAGCAGGAGCTTGCACCGCCGCCAGCGGATGCGCTCCATGCCCAGGATCTGGATATAGGCATCGCGGACCGCCGCGAGCAGCTGGATCCGGCCGCTCAGTTCCTCCTGGCAGCGGAGCAGGTAGGCGTGCAGCGTTTCGTCGGGCCGGCGCTGAACGGCCGCCAGGGGATTGGTGTCTTGGGGCGGGAGCGGGTCGAGGATCATCGAGGCCTCCGCAATTTCGCGAGCAACCGGCTCACGGCACCGGTCAGCGCGATCATCAGCAATCCGGTCAGGAAGCAGCCAGCGCCGACCAGCGCAGCGCTGCGCAGGACGAGTCCGGTCGGCTGCTCGAGAACCAGCCCGGCGACGAGCACCAGCGATGCGATCATCACCGTTTCGATGACGACGAGGCGGAACCGCCAGCGCAGCGCATCGGCCTCGGCGCGCTTCGCCACGCGCGCCTCGACGATCCGTTCGAGGTCATTGTCGCCGTTCTCGACGAGCCGGAGCGGCAGCTGGTCGGGGGAGGCAAAACGCCGGCTCATGACCGCGCACCCCGCTTGAATGCGACGGCGCTGTCCGTCTGGCCCGCGTTTCCGAGGACCTCGGCGGGATCGACGCCGGCAAGATCGCAGACCGCCTCGAGCGGCGATCGGCCTCGGCGCACCAGCGCCTCGAAGGCCGCGACATCTTCGGGCGCCGAGGTGTTGATCCAGTAGGAGAAGGGATCGACGACGAGGCGTGCAATGCCGAGCCCGAGCGGCGAGTCGACGAACACCTCGCTGTAGTTGGGCTTGTTATTGCGGACCGATTTCAGGAGATCGAGAACGAAACCCGAATAGTCGAGGATCTTGTTCTCGACCGCCTTGTCGTAGGTCGAGCCCTGCAGCAGGAAGCGGGTGGCGGCGTTCTCGAGGATGACCTGGCCGGTGCCGCCGAACAGCATGAGGTCGTTCATGCTCTGGAGGACAATGCCGAAACTGCCGCGATATTTGCGGGCGCGGCGATACCCCTGGGAAAATGCCTCGGCGAGCCGTGACAGATCCTGCCCGTCGCTGCGCGTCATGAACTGCGCGGCTTCATCGCAGAGCACGAAGCGGGGCCGGTCACGCGCCGACAGGTAGAGTTCCTGGGTGACGGCGTTGACCACGACCATGATCACGACGTTGAACAGGTCGGGCATGGCCTTCAGGCGCTCGAGTTCGAGCACGACGAATTCGTCGCTCGAAATGTCGAAGGTCGAAGGCCCGTTGAAATAGTGGCCGTAAGCCCCGTCCGAACCGAAATCGCGCAGGTTGAAGGCGAGCTCGCGCGCGGTCGGCACCAGATGGTCCACGCGGTCGAGATCGGAGGCGGTGTTGGCGGGATAGGCTCCCAGCCATTCGCGCACCGCGTCGATCCCGGCTTCGGCCCGCCCGCTGTCGATCGCCCATTGCACCGCGGACTTGAGCAGGTTCCATTCCGAGGTGGTGACGCCCTTGCGGGTCGCGGCATTGGCCATTTCCGCGACGATCGACACGGCCATGCTGATCGCGGATTCGCGATCGTCGCCGTCGAGGGCCAAGCCCAGATCGAAGGGATTGAGGACGAGATGCTCTTCGCCGAGGTCGATGTAGCGGCCCGAGCAGAGCGAGCAGAGCTTGCGGTAGGAGCCCCCGATGTCGATGATGCGGATGAGCGCGTTCTGCGCGAAATATTGCTGGCAGAGGTTGTTGAGCAGGAAGCTCTTGCCCGCGCCGGACTCGGCCGAGACGATGAAGTTGTAATTGTTGATCCGAGGATCGAAGAGGTCGAGCGTGATAAGCTGACCCTTGCGGCCCGTGTAGAGCAGCGCCGGCCGGCCGCCGCCCCGGAAATCGGTCTGGATCGGCGACATCAGCACGCCCGCGCGCACCGGCACGCGGAAATCGCGCTGAAGCATGCGGACCGTGCGGCGCTCGGGATAGAGACCGAACGGCAGGCTCGCGGCGAGCAGGATCGGATTGAGGTAGCTTTCCTCCTGCACCATCCAGGGCAGCGGCTCGCTCTCCCAGAGGCGTTTGGCGCGCGCCGCCATCTCGCGGGCCTGGTGACGATCGCGGCCGAACACCCAGAGCGTCGGGATCACCGAGACGAAGCGGCTGTTGCCCACTTCGTCCAGGATCCACGAAATCTCCTCGATCTGCTTGCCGACCTCGACCGCGAAGCTGCCCGCGGCCTTCTGCGCCGAGAGGATCTGCGCGCGCTTGTGGATCTCGAATTGCGAATGGTCGAACAACACGTTCAGGGTGAAGAGGAACGGCCCGCCGATCTGGTCGCTGTCCTCGGCCGAGCCGCGCATGCCGCCGGTCAGGCGATTGGCGCGCTCGGCGGTAATCCGCTTGGGCGGCGACTTGGGGGTCAGGCAGCGCGCCACCTGGTTGCCGAGAAACACTTCCGGTCCGTCGAAACGCAGCGCCGGTCCCGCGTCGATAATCTGGCGGCGCAAGGGGACATCGGCGGTCTGGGTGAACACGCCGGGCGCGGCGGCATGGACGCCGTTGAAGATGCGGCGATAGAAACTAACGATCTCGCCCGCCCCCATCGGCCGGATACCGAGCTTGGATAATTGCTCCTCGATCTGCCGGCGCAGATCGCTGTCCATCGGCGCCCTGGCCTTGACCGAGAGGAAAGTGCGGAAATTGCGGACCGGGATGCCGTGGAGCGCTTTCAGCCCCATGGTTCCCGCCTGGAGATAGTCGAAGGTCCGCCGCGCCGATGCCTGGATCAGCGGATCGGGGCGCGTCTTGAGATCGAGAAAGGCATCGAGAGCGCCTTCGACCAGCGGATCGGCGAAGCTCTGAAGCTGGAGGATCGTCCCTTCGGGAAAGTTGACATTGAGGAGCCCCAGCAACGCCTCATGCACATGCGCGAACAAATAGGCGGTGGGAACCAGCTCCCAGGCGTAGCCCCAGCCATCGTCGATGGTGAGGAAGGCCTGCTCTTCCTCGACCCAGGCGGCGAGCGGCAGATAGTCGGAATAGCTGTCGCGCTCGACGCTGCGGCGCAGCCGCGCGAGCGTCATGCCCGATTGGTAGCTGGTCATGGCCGCGGTCCCGTGTCGTTCTGGCCGTCGTCGGCACGATCCCTGACCTGTTCGAGCACGTTCGCGCGCGATGCCGGAGATACGGGCGTGACCAGATAGTCGCCCACAACCCATTGCGGGCGCTCGACCAAAGAATAGACATAGCGCGGCATGTAGAGCCGGTCGGGCCGCTGCCGATCGGCATAGGGCAGGATCAGGGTGCGTACCGTGCGCGGGGGCTTCAGCATCGGCGTGACTGGCTGCTCGATCAGGCCCTGCAGTTCGCGATATACGGAGTCACGATAGCCCGCGAACGCGCCCGACCCTGTCTTTGCGGTGCCTGCCTTGCCGGAACCGCGCGCGGGCTTGCCGTCCTTCAGCAGCTTCCTGTCGTTGGTGACGGCCGGATCGGACTTCGACGCCACGCCAGCCACGGCGTCGGCATAGGCCTTGTCGGGATGGATGCACTGGCCATGATCGTCGTTCTTGCAGCTGAACTTCTCGCTGTAGGGCGACATCACCGATCCCAGCGTCGCGCAGCCGCCGAGCAAGGGAAGCGTGAGGATCAATGCAGCGGCCCGGATCGCGCGGCCTCGCGGACGATGAAACATGGGACGTACTCCCCTGGTGTTTGCTGGCGGGCGCATCAGAATTTGCTCCCCGCGGTGGGCTTGATTTCGAGGCTGACGCCTTCCTGGATGACGACGACGACATCCTTGGCCGCGCCGACCTCGACGATGGGGCCGGCCTGGCGCGCGAGATCGAGATAGAAGTCTGTCAGCTTGTCCGACGAGCGCGACAGGCCGCCGGCGATGCCCGCCTGCGCCGCGTCGCCCGCATCCAGCGTGCGGACCGAGCCCAGCGCCGAGGTCGAGACATTGCCGACCGTGTTCTCGACCGTCTGCGCGACTCCGGTGATGGTGCCCGCGATAAAGGAGCGGGCCAGCGCCGCGCCGGCACGGGTGACGACCTTGCCGGAGAGGCCCTTCTTGCCGTCGGCATCGACGAAGAAGCCCTTGATCGGCTGATCGACCACCGAGCGTTCGTCGAAGTCGACGCAGGACAGCGAGACCAGCTGGACTTCGACCCGCTCCTTGGCGAGGCTGCCGGTGGCGTTGCCGATGACGAAGCAGCCGGAGAGGTTGGCCTTGACGTCATTGGGCAGCACGGCAGGCGCCTGGACACGCGCGATCAGCGGCTCGGGATTGTTGGTCGCGTCCCGGCTCGCCAGCGCGTCGATCCCGGTCAGCAGCCGCGCCTTCATGAAACCAGGCGGCAAATAGATCGTCCGGGCCTTTTTTTTAGCGCCCGCTGCCGCATCTCCGCCGCCGACCGGCGCGGTCGCCGCGCCGATCGCGCCCACTGTCTTTTCGACCGGCGGAGCAGGGGGTGCGGGCGGGGCCGCGGGAGGCGCCGGAGGAGCGGACGCCGATGGATCGATGTCGCCGGTCGCGGGCGGTTCGGGAAAGTCGGGAACCGCGCCGGGGATCGCCGGCGGCAGGTCGCCGTCGATCGCGCCCGCCGTGCCGGTCCCAGGCACGATCTTGCCTTCCTCGATCGCGGTCACGCGCTCGCCGAGCAGCGTCTGACCGTCGAGGATCTTCTTCAGGTCGCCGCGCAGCTTGATCTCGAGGCTGTCGCCGCGAAGTCCCGCACCCATGTCGAGATGCGAACTCGGCGGCGCGGCGGCTTCCTCGGCCTTGTCGCCGCTCGCCGAATAGAGGCCGAGCCCCAGCGCGCCGATCACGCCGGCGACGCCGAGCTGCTTCAAGCGCAGCTGCTGGCGCGCGCTCAGCGTCTGCCAGCGCGCCTTGAGATCGAGCAATGCCGGACCGCGCGAGGCGAGGTCGGGACGAACGCGTTCCTCCTGAAAACCGTCGAGGTCGAGTTCGCCGTCCCGGTCCTGAAGCGTGCGATCACCGCGACCGCCGCGATTGCCGGGGCTGCGATCATTGGGACCGGCGGGGCTCATTGTATGGTTCCCCGGCGCACGACGATCAGCCGGGCCGTCTCGCCCGCCGACAGAGTGCCGCGGTCGAGCGTGACCGCGAAGATATTGGCGCCGAGCGCGCTGTCGAGGAAGCTGCGTTCGTCGAGCAGCGTGTCGCTCGCCACCGACACCAGATACTCCGAGGCCGAGAGGCCCGAGCCGTCGACCTCAATGCGGCGCCGTTCCTCGATGCTGGCATCGGGGAGCAGCCCCAGGCGGAGCGGGCCCGAGCGCGGTGCGACGCTGGTGAAGCTCGCCGGTATCCGGTCCTGGAGCATCGAGAGCGTGATCGAGACCGCGCGTTCTTCCTCGACCAGCGGTCCGAGCAGTTCCTCGTTCGCCTGCGCGCGCTGGGCGCCCCCCGGCTGCAACGTCACCGTCTGCGCCGGAATGTCGGATGGTTCGGCGTAAAGCGCAAAGACCGCGCCGTTGCAGGTGATGAAGAATTCGGACGGGACCGTCACGAAAGTCCGCGTCACCGCACCGGCGTCGTCGATCTCGCGGACGAGAAACTTGATCCACGCGTCGCGTCCGGCTTTTTCGACGGCGATCGCCTTCTCGGCGGAGAACTTGACGTCCTCGATCTCGCCGCCCGCGCAGATCACATGATTGATGTCGCGGTTGGACAGGCGGATCGTGCTGGTCTGGTCGGGCAGCGCGACGATGGTCTGCGCCATGACGGGCAGCGGCATCAGGGCGAGGCCGAGCGCCAGCAGCCGCTTAGCGGGGCTGTGCATCAAACTTCTCCTCATTGAGGGCGGTCAGCCAGAAGCGGCCGTTGTCGATCACGTATCGGATCCGCAGATTGCCCCGGAACTTGCGGATCACGCCGCCGATCACGCGCACCTTTTCGACGGGAACGAGGATCTCGGTCCTGGTCCAGGTCACCGGCTGATCGGGGCGGATATAAGTCGCGATCGAGAGTGTCGGATTGTCGGCCAGCTCGTCGAGCAGGCGGTTGAGACTGTCGCGCACGCTATTGTAGGTCGAGGGGTGGACGATCGAGAGCAGCTCCTGGAACTGCCGGTCCGCCGAGTAAGCCGAATAGGTGCCCGACAGCGACACCACGTTGCGCGTAATCGTGCGCAGGTATGCCTCGGACGGCTCGCTGCCGGTCACATAGAGGTCGCCGCCGCTGCCGAACGGCACGACCACGGTGCGGGTGTTCTGGTTCGAGGTGTAGATGAGCGTGCCGAGCACGGCGGTAATGCCGAACAGGCCGATCACGGCGAGCTTCAGCAGCCGGTTCTCCTCGAACAGGTTGCTCGCGCCCTGCAGGTAGCGGTGCATGCCGAAGCTTGCGGGCTTGCCGAGCAGGGGGTCGCGTGGAGGCGCGTCGGGGGATTTGCGTCCGAACATCGCTTGGACTCACTCGAAGAAGCGGGTCTGCGTCGGACCCGGATAGTTGCGAAAGCTGACGAGGCCCCAGCGCCAGGCCATGTGCGGGATGAACCCGCGCGGCTTGGTGCGAAGCCAGGGGACGAAAAGGAGAAGACCCGCAACGAGCGCCCAACCGAGCATCCCGCCGAGGACTACGGCGACGAAGATGACGGTGATCACCAGCACGAATTCGTCCGATCCGAACCACAGGATCTGGACCGGCTTGTGCAGATATTGGGGTAGCCGCTCGTTCATGAGCCTTCTCCTCCTTGCGTCGTGACCTCCCTTCCGAAGCCGGTTGAACTTCGTGGGCTGTCTCGCCATCGCGCCTGTGCGCGCTGGCCCGTTGAGGCCCGCGGTCCGCGTGGGCGGACCACGGACCGAACCGTCAGATGACCATCCCGAAGGTCTGGAGGATCGAGTCCGCCTTGATCAGGCAGACCGCCGCGACGATCGTCGGGATGCCGATCATGATGTTCGAGAACAGCCTGCTCACGCCGAACAGGAAGGCGGCGACGCCGCCGACGAAGCCGAGCGGGCCTTTGACGCCCTGGTTCACGACGATATCGTAGATGTCGTAGCCGAGGTCACCCGCGGCCGGCGCGGAGAAGGCGTGAGCCCCACCGGCGCCGAGCAGCGCGAGCGCGGTCAAAGGGATGCCGACATTGGCGAGCGAGACGGTCTGCCGACCGATGGTCCTCAACATGCATTTGCTCCTGTGAAGATGGGCCGCTCCGGGATCTGCTTGCCGGCATCGATGGGGATCGCTGTCGGCCGGCGGCGAGGCTGGACGGCCCGTCTCGGGTCTCGCCGCCGGCATGGGGCTGGCGCGGTGATCGCCGCACCAGGGATCGGGACGTGGTCAGCGCCCGGCATTGGCGAGCGCCTTCGTCCCGGCGAGGAACTCCTCGATCTCGGCCTGCCGGAAGCCGGAGATGATCTTGCCTTCCGCGATCAGCGTCGGCGTGCCGGTGATCCCGACGCTGCGCACGACGCCGGCGTCGGCTTCGACCCGCGCCTTGCCTTCCGCGCATTTGCGCAACTGCGCGGGAGCGGCACCGGCGTAGATCGCCTTGAACGCGGCTTCCTTGTCGGGCGAGCAATGGACATGCTCGGCCTTGGCGGCAGCCTCGGGATGGATGCCGGAGACGAAGAAGATGAGGCGGCGCACCGGCTTGCCCTCGGCGGCCTTTGCTGCCCAGAAGCGGTCGAGCGCGCGGCAGTAGGGGCAATCGGGATCAGTGAACTCGAGGACGACGGGTGCGCCTTCGGGGCCGATAGCTAGGGCCTTGCTGGTGTCGATCGCGGCGAGCTTCCTCGCCGCAGTGGAATTCTGCGCCAGCGCGGTCAGATTCTGCCCGTTGCGGTCGTAGACCTCCGCGAACAGCAGGTGCTCGCTCTCGGGCGCGTAGTAGATGATGCGACCACCCGCGCTCGCCTGGTAGATCGGACCCTTGACCGGCGCCGGTCCGAAATCCTCGAACTGGAGATTGGTGAAGGTCTGCCGCAGTTCGCTCTCGGCTTCGCGCGCCGCCGCGGCGAGCGGATCGGCTTGCTGCGCCGAGGCGGCGCTTTGGGCAGCGAGGATCAGAGGCAGGGCGAGGGCTGCTGCCCCGATCTTTGGCCCGAGCTTACGGATGCGCATGCGAAATCTCCTGAATGGCGCTAACCGGAGGTGAGAGCAGGCGCGCATCGAGATGCGTGCCCGATCCTACCGGGATGTGTTCACGGGCCGTGGCCGACAGGCCGCCGTTCTCCGCCGGGGCCGATGCCGCCGCGCGGATCACAAAGCCGTCCGCCGTCGCGGCGATGGTCCGATGCCGCCCCACGTCCGGCATGGAGCTGAGGCGCTGGGAGCGATTGTCCGGCGTCGCGCAGGCTGTCGTCGTAAGGACGAGGACGCCCAGGGCAGCCGTCATCGCTTTGGCAATCGGCTTCATGCACGACTCCATGTCGGCGCAACGCGCCAAGGTTAAAGTTACTTAACGATCCGAAGTATCAGGCCCGATTCGACTTGAGTTGTTCGGAACGAGGTTTGACTGATGGGATTCGAAGTCGATTGCAACAGGCCCCGGCAGCTGAGTGCCGCCAGCTTCGAAATTAGCCGGAATTGCTCGAAAATAGCTTTATTTCGGTATGATGGGTTCGTTCGCGCCGCTCTGTCGCACTTTCGGAAAATAAACTCCGAAACACCCCATTTTGGATGAATTCGGCAACGAAATGCCGACTATACCGTATTCGACTGGTGCGGGCACGTATTCATGCCTATTCGGTAGATATATTCCTCTAAAATCATCGGCATCTATTATTGCGGACGACCGTCTGGGCTAATTAGATATTTCGGGCGATCCATCGCGCCAGGACGCGTTGCTGCGGAGGACGAGATCATGGAGCCCGACGATAAATTTGCCGCCGTCGACACGTCGATCTTCAGGGAGATCAAGCTGCTGTCCGGCGAGCGGATCAGGCACGAGCGGAACCTGCGCGGCATCACGCAAATAGAGCTTGCCGCCAACATGGGCGGCAGCCCGCGCTGGATGCGCGAGATCGAGGCCGGGGCGCCGGGCACGAAGCTGGAGGATCATCTGAAAGCCACGCTCAGCCTCGGTATGCCGACGGGACATATCGCCTTCTCGATCCTCTTTGCGGGCCAGCGCATGCGGTTCCCGCGTCAGCTCATCTACGGCGATCTGCCCGCCATCGAGCGCAAGTGCATCGAGATGATATCGGATTCGGTGCTCACCGCGCTCAAGCAGGATCTCTCACCCCAATGGCGGCGCGGCGATGATTGCGGCCAGATATGAAACCCGCGACCGCTCCGAACTGCGGCGCATCTTCATCGAGCGGATATTGTTCGATCCGATTGACCCGCAGACAAATAGGGCCACAGCTGCTTTGCGATGATCGGCCAACGCAGCTGGATCCAGACCAACGGTCAGCGACTACACAGCCCGCATATGTGCCCGGTCTCTTCTCTGGCGGGGTGCGGCTCGATCGTGACGTGGACGAACTCGTCATGCACCCGGACCCGTCTGGCATAATCCCCGGGAGGCAAGGGTCGTTCCGCGACCAGAGCGACGATCGCGGCGAACTTGCCCGGACCCACCTGCCAGACGTGAAGATCGGTGATGCGGGCATCGCCGTCCTCGATCGCCTCGCGGATCTCGTCTTCAAGCTCGGTATTGGCGGCCGCGTCGACCAGCACGGCCGAGCTGTCGCGCAGCAGGCCGAATGACCAGCGGGCGATCACGACCGCACCGACGACTCCCATGGCGGCATCCATCCAGCGCCAGCCGAGAAACAAACCGGCAAGCAGCGCGGCGATCGCCAGCAGCGAGGTCAGCGCGTCGGCGAGGACATGGAAGTAGGCCGCGCGCAGATTGTTGTCGTGCTCGTGATGATGGCGATAATGCCCGTGATGGTCGTGCGCATGATGATCGTGATGGCCCTCGTGACCGTGGCCATGATGATGGCTGCCGAGCAGCCAGGCGCTGACGAGGTTCACGATCAGGCCGAGGATCGCGATCCAGATCGCCTCGACATAGGCGATGTCGGCGGGCGCGAAGAGTCGCCGGACCGACTCGATGCCGATACCGAGCGCGATGATCGCCAGCACGAGGGCGCTGGCAAAGCCGGCCAACTCGCCGACCTTGCCGGTGCCGAAAGTGAAGCGCGGATCGCGCGCATGGCGCCGGGCATAGCCATAGGCGAAGGCCGCGACGCCGAGCGCGCCCGCATGGGTCGCCATGTGGAAGCCGTCCGCGAGCAGCGCCATCGATCCGGTCAGATAGCCGGCGGCGATCTCGCCGATCATCATCGCGAAGGTCAGCACGACGACGATGCGGGTGCGCCGCGCATTCTCGTCATGGCTCGCGCCCAGGAAGTTGTGATCGTGCGCGAGGGTCTCGGCGCTTCGCAAGACGTCCGTATCGCGAGTCATTTGGAATAGCGCCGGATCACGGTTGTCAGCTCCGCGGCGCCGGCCGCGCGCTCGGTATCGTCAAGGCCGGGCCGTGCGACATGCTCATTGAGATGCTCGACGATGATCTCGTCCATCAACCCGTTCACAGCGCCGCGCACCGCCGCGACGAGTTGGAGAATATCGGCGCAGGGCGCCTTGTCAGTGAGGCCGCGTTCGACCGCTGCGACCTGTCCTGCGATGCGTTTGACCCGCGCCATGAGATCGGAGTCGTTTCGAGATGTGTGTGCCATACTATACCCCCCTATATTATTTAGGGACAGGCTGACAACTGTTCCGGGCGGGCGGTGGCATACACCGGAGCTAAGCGACGAGATCCCGCCGCGGGAATGATAAGCGAGAACGCAATATGCGGCATTTGCTTGCCTGAAAGCGCGATCTTCGTCCTTTGGAAGCCGCTCCGGAAATGCTAGATTGGCTGCGCGTCATGGCCTGCCTGCGTTGCCCACAGGGTAGCAATCCATGCGCTATTCCCATGCGGACTCATACGATCAGCTTCGGCGAACGCGTTCGCGTAATGGCCGGATGGCGGTCCAACCGTTCCAAATCGGCCGGAAGGGAAGGGAGAGGGAAGGAAGCGGAAGCAGCGGACAGACAACTGTCGAAGACCCCAATCCCTCAACCACAACACTGAAGTCGGCAGGCGACCCGATCGGACGTTGCAATGCGTAATCTGCTGGCATTCTCCGATCTAAAGGCGAAGGATATTCCTTTCACCCGCCAGCATGTGGCACGCTTGATCAAGCAGGGGCGCTTTCCCGCACCGATCAAACTGGGCGTAGGCACGAACCGCTGGATAGCTTCCGAGATCGATGACTGGTTGGATCAGCGAAAGGCCGCCCGGGATGAGGCTCTGGCATCGCGGCCAGGAAACCCATAGCCAATTTTCACGATAGCAGACCGAACGTCCGCTAGTTCCGAACGGTGCGCAGGCAAAGCCTTCCCCGAACGTCGCTTGCGAATCGGCTTTCCGTGAGCAGCATAAGGCTCGTTCACAAGCCAGGGCTAGATGCCTCAAGTCAGGTCTTGCACGGCAGATTTTGAGGTCGGCGCACGCGAACAAGGCGTCACTGGCAGGAACATTCCCGAACCTCTGGGAGCCTCGCATCACGTGAAATCTGCTGCACAGTTTGCTGCACACCAGCGGAATCTTGATCGAAAATCGACCTTAGGTTACTGTGACAAGTCACTGAAATTATTAAGAAAGTAGTGGTGGACGCACTTGGGCTCGAACCAAGGACCCGCTGATTAAGAGTCAGCTGCTCTACCAACTGAGCTATGCGTCCCCACGTCTTGGGGGAGGAAGGACTGGTGGACGCACTTGGGCTCGAACCAAGGACCCGCTGATTAAGAGTCAGCTGCTCTACCAACTGAGCTATGCGTCCACGCTGCCTGTCCTCGAAGGGCCTTGCGGCCCCGCCGATTCGGCGGCGGAGACGTCCCTATAAAGGCTGTTTTCAGGATGGGAAGGGGGCATCCTCAAAAAGTTTCAGCGCAAGGGACCTCTGCTCTGGTTCCAGCGGTTTACGGCCATGATCGTGCCGAGGCAGATCATGTTGGTCAGCATCGACGTGCCGCCATGGCTCATGAAGGGGAGCGGGATGCCGACCACCGGCGCCAGGCCCATGACCATCATCAGGTTGATCATGACGTAGAAGAACATGGTCGCGGTCATGCCCGCGGCGAGCAGGCTGGAGAACCGGTCAGGTGCGCGCCGTGCTACCCCCATGCCCCAGCTCAAGACGACGGTGAACACGAAGAGCACGAAGAAGCCGCCCATCAGGCCCCACTCCTCCGACATCGTGGCAAAGACGAAGTCGGTGTGCGGCTCGGGCAGGTACTGGAGATGGCTCTGGGTGCCGTTGCCGAAGCCCTTGCCGAAGATCCCGCCGGACCCGATCGCGATCTTGGACTGGGTGATGTGGTAGCCGGTACCCAGCGGGTCGCTCTCCGGGTCCAGGAAGGTCAGCACGCGGTTGCGCTGGTAGTCATGGAGCAGCGTGAAGAACGCGATGGGGGCAATCACCATGAGCGCCGCGCCGGCACTGAGGAACCACCAGAGCGGAAGCCCTGCCAGGAACATCGTCACCGCCCCGCCGAAGCAGATCGCCAGCGCGGTGCCGAGGTCCGGCTGGATCATCACGAACAGCGCCGGCAATCCGATCAGGACGCCCGCCGGAACCAGCCCCCGCCAGCTCGCGGTCATCGCGTGGGGCAAGGTCTCGTAGAAGCGCGCCAGCACCAGCACGATCGCCGGCTTCATCAGCTCGGACGGCTGCAACGACATGAACCCGAGGTTGAGCCAGCGCTGGCTGCCGCCGCCGACGGCACCGATGAGCTCAACCAGAACCAGCAGCAGGAGGATCGTGCCGTAGACCGGGTAGGCCGCCAGGCGGAACAGGTTGCGGCTGACGCGCGAGATCACCGCCGCCATGACCAGGAAAATGCAGAAGCGCAACACGTGGCTCAGCGCGTAAGGATGCAGGCTGCCCCCGGCTGCCGAATAGAGCACGGCTCCGCCCAGCGAGACGAGCGCGAACAAGGGAACCAGCATCTGCCACGGCTGGCGCGAAATGGCTTCGGGCACGATCGAGCGGCTCACTGCGCGGTTTCTCCGATGGCAGGCGGGTTCGGCGGCGCGGCGGAAGCGGGTGCGGGTGCGGGCTGGGGACGCTCCGATGCGTCCGGTTCGGGAGCTGGTGACTGCGCGGCGCTGATCGGCTGGCGCGGCTCGGGCGCCGCCTCGCTTCCCTGCAGCTTGCGGCTCTCCTCCTCGGGCGACACTGCCGGAGCGCCGACGCCGTACTGAGCCGCATAGCTGCGATAGCGGGCGTCCAGGCGCTCCTTGGGTGTGCCACCCCACCCCGCTTCCAGCTTGGCGAGGACCTCCAGGCCTTTCTGCTTGTCGAACACGTAGGTCAGGACGTCCCGCGCGATCGGATAGGCTGCACCCGAGCCGCCCCCGTGCTCGACGACCACGGAGCAGGCGTAGCGCGGGTTGTCGGCAGGGGCGAAGCAGATGAAGTGCCCATGGTCACGGTGCTTCCAGAGGCCGCCCTTGCCGTTGCCGATGTTGAGGCCGACGACTTGCGCCGTACCGGTCTTGCCGGCGACCTTGATGTCGGGGAAGGGGAGGCGCGCGTGGGGTGCGGAGCCGGGGCCGTTGGCCACGTCCGACATCGCCTGGCGGATGTAGGCGAGGTGCTCCTGCGGGATGCCCAGCGAGGCCTGGGGTTCATGCGCGCGGCCATGGATCAGGCGGGGCATGATGACGCGGCCGCTCGCGATGCGGGAGGCCTGCACCGCCTGCTGTAAGGGATTCACCAGAAAGTAGCCCTGGCCGATGGTGGCGTTGACCGTGTCGTAGGTCTGCCATTCCTTGTCGTACTTCTTCAGCTTCCACGCAGGGCTGGGCACCGTGCCATACGACTGGCCGGCGACGGGGAGCGGAAATTCGCGCCCGAGGCCTAGGCGGCCGGCCATTGCCGCGATCGGGTCCATGCCGATGCGCTGGGCGAAGTGGTAGAAGTAGACGTCGCAGCTCTGGTAGATGCCCTTGGCCATGTTGACCTGGCCGTGCCCGCGCCGCTGCCAGCAGTGGAACACGCGGTTGCCCACGCGCAGGCCGCCGCCACAGAACACCGACTCCTCCGGGTCCAGCCCCGCTTCCATGAACGACAGCGCGACCATCGGCTTGACCGTCGAGCCCGGCGGGTAGAGCCCGCGCAGCACCTTGTTGCGCAGCGGCACGTGATCGTCGTCCGAGAGCATCTTCCATTCGAGGCGGCCGATGCCGTCGGAGAAGCTGTTGGGGTCGAAGCTGGGCATCGAACACATCGCGAGGATGTCGCCGGTCTGGCAATCCATCACCACGACGGCGGCCGACTCCGGACCGATGCGGCGGGCGGCGTAGTCCTGGATGCCGGCGTCGATGGTGAGCTTGACGGTCTTGCCGGGCACGTCCTCGCGCGTGTCGAGATCGCGGACGATGCGTCCTGCCGCGGTCACCTCCACGCGCCGCGCGCCAGGGGTGCCGCGCAGGTCCTTCTCGAACATCTTCTCCAGCGCGTCCTTGCCGACCTTGTAGCCGGGCGTGATCAGCACCGGGTCATGGTCCTTCTCGTACTCCTCGGCCGAGGCGGCGCCGACGTAGCCGATCAGGTGGCCGACCGAGGGACCGCCAGGGTAGAAGCGCGAGTAGCCGCGCTGGGTCACGACGCCCGGAAGGTCGGGCAGGCGCACGCTGACGGCGGCGAAGCGCTCCCAGTCCAGACCGGAGGCGACCTCGACCGGTGCGAAGCCGTGCGCCTTGTCCAGCTTGTCCTGCAGGTCCTGCATGGCGATGGGCGTGAGCGAGAGCAGGCGCCCGAGCTCCGCGATGGTGCGGCCCGCGTCCTGCATGCGCTCGGGAACGACGTCGACGCGAAAGTCGGCGCGGTTGGAAGCGAGGGGCTGTCCCCTGCGGTCGAGGATCCAACCCCGGCGCGGGGGGATGAGCGAGAGGTTGACCCGGTTGCTCTCTGCCTCGAGCTTGTACTTCTCATTCTGGAAGACCGAGAGGTAGGTCATCCGCGCAGCGAGCAGGCAGCCTATGCCGCCCTGGATGCCGCCGATCACCACCGTGCGGCGGTCGAAGCTGTTGCGCAGGGTACCCGTGGTGATGTGCGGGGGGCGCAGCAGGCGCCGGAAGCTGAACTTCATCGCATGACCACGAACGGCGTGAGCCGCAGGCGGTCCACAAGAGCCACGAAACGTCCGACGAGCGGGTAGAAAAGCACCGAGATCACGACCTGTGGAACGATGATGCGCAAGGGGGCAGCCGCGCCGGCGAGGTTGGAGACGCCGAGGCAGAGCACGATATAGCCGATGATCAGTCCGACCGCCACCAGCCACTCGGTGGCGAAGTTGCGCCAGGGCAGCCGCGTCTCGACGTAGTCCAGCACGATCGCCGCCAGCGACCAGAGCAGCACGGCCGCTCCGAACGGCCCGCCCGAGAACAGGTCGTCGAACAGCCCCAGCGGCAGGCCCGCCCAGATCGGGAGGAGCCCGGGGCGCAGCTGGCGCCAGGCGACGAAGGTGAGGAATCCGACAGGGGGCAACACGGGCGCGGAAGCGATCAGCACCCAGCTGGGGACCATCGAGCCGAGCATGATCGTGAGCCAGGGGAGCGTCTGCGCGATCACGGTCGAGGGGCGACGGTTGATCCGGGGGCGCGCGACCTGGTTCGTACTGGAAAGCCGCGCCATGGCTACTCGTCCCCGGGCTGCGGATCGGCCACGGGAGGCGGGGGCGGGGGCGCCCAGGTCCTTTCGACGATGACGTAGTCGGTGTCGGAAGGGTTGTTCAGCACACGCGCCACGGCACCGTCGCGCAGCAGCTTGGTAACCACCGCCAGCGGCGTCCCGGGGCGATAGAGCCCGCCCGATCCGGAGGTGACCATCACGTCGCCCGGCCGCAGCGGGTTCAATCCCAGGTTGACGAGGCGGATGCGGATGGTGCCGTCTCCACTGCCCTGGGCGAAGGCCGGGATGCCGTCGCGCGCGCGCCTCACCGGCACCACGCTCTCGGTGTCGGTGATGAGCAGCACGCGCGAACTGGACGAACCCACCTCCAGCACCCGGCCCACGAGGCCCATGTTCGAGCGGACGGGCATGCCTTTGGCGATGCTCTTGTCCCTCCCCGCTCCCAGCGTGGCAAAGCGGCGGGAGCTGGCGCCCGTCGACGCGACCAGACGCGCGAACGCCACCGGGCGGGCGTCGTCGTCAAGGTTCATCAGCTGCTTGAGGCGTGCGTTCTCGACCTTGATGGCCTGTGCCTCGACCAGCCGGACCTTGGCTTCGGCCAGTTCCCGGCGCAGGCGCGCATGCTCGCTGCCGCTGCGGAAGAAGCCCGCGGCTTCATCGATGAAGTCGCGGCCTACCTTGCGCCCGCCGGCCGCGGCCTGTGCCGGCGTCTCCGTCAGGTCGGCCGCCGCGCCGCGCAGCAGCGAGAAGGCATCGGGCTGGACGATCGACACGACGAGCAGCGCCAGCCCGACGAGCGCACCGATGACGCCCGCGGTATAGCTGAGGAACGTAGAGTACTGCGCCCTGCGTGAAAAGCCGGAGCGCCGATTGGCTGGCGGTGCCATGCGCCATGCACTCCTGTCATCCTGAGCGACGGGTCCGTGCCGGAACGATCCGCCGCGTGCCTTTTAGAACCTCGGCCGGCGTGACTGCCGGCCGTGACTTCCGATCGATCAGGCGGACATCAGGACACCGCGATAGACGGGGTCCTCCATGGCGCGGCCGGTGCCCAGCGCGACGCAGGAGAGCGGGTCCTCGGCGACGCTGACCGGGAGCCCGGTCTCTTCGCGCAGGTAGTCGTCCAGGCCCTGGATCAGGGCGCCGCCGCCGGTGAGAACGATGCCCTGGTCGACGATGTCGGCCGCGAGCTCGGGAGCGGTGTTCTCGAGCGCGATGCGCACGCCCTCGATGATGGCGCCGATCGGCTCGGCCAGCGCCTCGGCCACGTTGGCCTGGTTGATCGTGATCTCCTTGGGCACGCCGTTGACGAGGTCGCGGCCCTTGATGTGGATGATCTCGCCGATGCCGTCCGCCGGCATCACGGCAATGCCGTAGTCCTTCTTGATCCGCTCGGCAGTGGCGTCGCCGATCAGGAGATTGTGGTGGCGGCGCACGTAGGAGACGATGGATTCGTCCATCTTGTCGCCGCCGACGCGGACCGACGTGGTATAGGCCAGGCCGCGCAGCGAGAGCACCGCGACTTCCGTGGTGCCGCCGCCGATGTCGACCACCATCGACCCGACCGGCTCGGTGACCGGCATGTCGGCGCCGATGGCCGCAGCCATGGGTTCGAGGATGAGGTAGACCTGGCTGGCGCCTGCGTTGCTGGCGGCGTCGCGGATGGCGCGCCGCTCGACCGAGGTGGAGCCCGAGGGCACGCAGATCACGATCTCGGGATAGCGGAACAGGTTCTTCTTGCCGTGCACCTTGCGGATGAAGTGCTTGATCATCTCCTCCGCGATCTCGATGTCGGCGATGACGCCGTCGCGCAGGGGGCGGATGGCCTCGATGTTGTCAGGCGTCTTGCCCATCATCATCTTGGCGTCGTCACCGACGGCCTTGACCTTCTTCACGCCGTTCATGGTCTCGATGGCGACGACGGACGGTTCGTTGAGGACGATGCCGCGATCCTGCACGTAGACGAGCGTGTTGGCCGTGCCGAGGTCGATTGCCATGTTCTGGGAGCCGAGTTTGAAGAATCGCGAGAAGGGGCCGGCCATCTAAAATCCGTTTCTTTCCAATCGCTTGCCGAGGGAGGTTCGACATCGACGACAGGGGGTTTCGGGTGGGAGGGCTCCCCTTAGCCCATCGATTCGCGAAACGCCAAAATTTTGTGCCGCATTCCAGGGGGCAGAACGCCGCGCCCGTCTCGAATTCCCGGCGCTTCGTCGCTAGGGTGAGGCGTCCGGCGCAGGGCGACTAGCCCAGGCCCATTTCCGGGACAACGCCGATGGACAAGCAGGATTTTCGATGCCCACGATCCGCCGTCTCCCCGAGCACCTCGTCAACCGCATCGCCGCCGGCGAAGTGGTCGAGCGCCCCGCGTCCGCGCTCAAGGAACTGGTGGAGAACGCGATCGACGCCGGAGCGACGGAGATCACGGTCCGCCTGGCGTCGGGCGGGCTGGATCTGATCGAGGTCACCGACGATGGCTGCGGCATGCGCCCTGACGAGATCGCGCTTGCGCTGGAGCGCCATGCCACTTCCAAGCTGCCGGACGAGCAGATCGAACGAGTCGCCACTCTCGGCTTTCGAGGGGAGGCGCTCCCCTCGATCGGCTCGGTGGCGCGCCTGACGATCGAGAGCCGGCCACCGGGCGCGGCGGAGGGCTGGAAGCGAACGGTCGACCACGGCGCACTCGCTTGCGACGGCCCCGCCGCCCTGCCGGTCGGGACGCGCATCCGGGTCGAGGAGCTGTTCGGGAAGGTGCCGGCCCGCCGCAAGTTCCTGCGTTCGCCGCGTTCGGAGTACGCGGCCTCGCTCGACGTGGTGCGACGGCTTGCGATGGCAAGGCCGGATGTGGGCTTCACCATGGAACACGATGGCCGGCGCGTGCTGGCGGTCCAGCCGCGCGAGGAACTCGCCGCCCGTGTCGCCAGGCTGGTCGCCCGCGAACTGGCGGACGAGGGTGTCATCGTCGAAGCGGAGCGCGGCGCTGCGCGGCTGACCGGGGTGGCCGGCCTGCCCACCTACAACCGCGGCGTCGCCGACCATCAATACCTCTTCGTCAACGGCCGGCCGGTGAAGGACAAGCTCCTCGTCGGGGCGGTGCGTGGGGCCTATTCCGACATGCTGGCGCGAGATCGCCATGCCGTGCTCGCGCTTTTTCTCGAGGTTCCGGCCGAGGACGTGGACGTGAACGTCCATCCCGCCAAGACCGAAGTGCGCTTCCGCGATCCGGCCTTCGTCCGGGGGTTCCTGGTGGGTGCGCTGCGACACGCCCTCGAAGGAGCCGGGCAACGCAGCGCACAGCCGGCAGCGACCGCGGCCATGGCGATGTGGCAGGTGGAGCCAGCCAATTCCCCAGCGGTTCAGCCGGTGCCGTCGCTCGGCACCCTGTTTGCCCGCGACTACGGGCCGGTGCGAAGCGGCCATTCGCCCTCCCGCGTCTCGGAGGCGGGGGCCGCGTGGCGTGCGCAGGAGGCCGAGATCATGGCCTCGCCCGCGGCGCGCGCCGAGCCGGTGGCCGAAGCGGACGATGCAGCGGCCGCACGCTACCCGCTCGGCGTCGCGCGCGGCCAGGTCGCCGGCACCTACATCGTCGCCGAGGCCGAGGACGGCCTCGTCATCGTCGACCAGCATGCGGCGCATGAGCGCCTGGTGCTGGAGAAGCTCAAGGCGGCGGGCGCCGGCGAGGCGATGAACCGATCGCAGGCGCTGCTCCTGCCCGAAGTGGTCGAACTCGAGGAGCCGGCGTGCGATGCGCTGGAAGACAAGATCGCGGACCTGGCGCGGCACGGGCTCGTTCTCGAGCGGTTCGGTCCCGCGGCCATGCTGGTCCGCGCGGTGCCTTCGGTCCTGGCGCGCAGCGACGCCGGCGCGCTCGTGCGCGATGTGGCGGACGATCTTGCCCGCAACGGCGACGCCCTTCTGCTCGGCGAAAAGCTCGAGCTCGTTCTCGCGACGATGGCCTGCCACGGCTCGGTGAGGGCAGGGCGCTCGCTCTCGGTCGCGGAAATGAACGCGCTGCTGCGCGAAATGGAACGCACGCCCCGCTCGGGCCAATGCAACCATGGCCGGCCCACGTGGGTTAAGCTTGCCCATCAGGACATCGAGAAACTGTTCGGGCGTAAGTGATGCAAAAAGCGGTGATTGGTCTGGCAGTGCTGCTGTCGCTGGCGGGTTGCGGAGAGAAGGATCCCTCGACCCAGGCGGTCGAGGACGCGCGCGACGTCGCGATGGTGGAGCGGATGAGCCGTGAGCCGCTGAAGCCGCTGGAGCCCCTGCCGATCACGCGGCAGGACATCACCCGGTACGGCCTCGACAAGCCCGGGTGCTCCTTCCGCAAGCAAGGGCAGGGCGATCCCCTGTTCATCGCCGGCAAGGACGACGGCTACCTGCACGTGGGCGGCGATCTCAAGCGGTTCGCGGCCAAGTCGGAGAGCGCCGACCTCGCGGGCGGCGCTCGGTCGACTTACGTCGGCCTCTCCAGCTGGATCGACCTCGTGCGCCAACCCGACGCGGGCACCGGCAGCGACGACATGAACTGGCCGGCCCGCATCGTCATCCACGATGCGCAGGAGCGCGTCGCCTTCATGGCCGACGGGCGGATGACCTGCCGGACCTGAGCGCGCCGGGCGTTTCCGTCAGCGGCCGAGGGAAAGCCGCGCGAACAGCGTGTAGCCCCATGGATCCGTCCCGTAGGCCGCGTCCAGCGCCACGGGCTTGGCATAGGCCGAAAGCGATCCGCCGAGCGCGAGCTCGAAGGGCGAAACGCGGATCCGGCGGGCATATCCCGCCTGCAGCTTGGACACGCGAAAGGCGCGATCGTGCAGGGGATCGTCGTGGTCGGGAAAGAGCTCGTCGTTCGCCAGGTTCTCGGCGCGCGCGAACAGGGTGTTCTTTCCGTCAAGGTCCCAGTTCGCCTCGGCCAGCCAGGCCGTGAGCACGGGTCCTGGCTCCCGGTCCTTGCTGCTGAAGGCGACCATGGCGGAGAGCCCGCGACCATCGGCATAGTGCGCCGACGCCGTGAAGCGGTGCTCGTCCTCGCCGGGATGGAGCGCCTCGGGCTCATGGATCCGGCCGTAGCTGGCCTGGATCGCCCAGGCGGGACCGGGGGTCCAGGTGGTGCGGACCGACCACGAGTCCAGGCGCGGGCTCTCGATGTCCCACCTGTCCTCGTCGGGTTCGGCGCCGCGGAACACGGAGCCTTCCAGTTGCCAGGTCCGGGCGGACAGCCCTGCCGTCACCACGCCATACGTGATGTGCGTCGAATCGAACCAATGGTGTCCGATCGGCGGCTCGGGATTGTAGCGCGCCGAGCGGCGCATCATGAACGCGGCGGGTCCCAGAGCGGGCTCGCCCACCGGTCCGCCGTAAAGGAACGCGTCCGCTCCAGCCAGATGGACGTCGATCCGCGCGGCCAGTTCCATGAAGAGATCGTGCGGATGCTGCCGGTCCACCAGGGGATTGCCATCGGCGGTCTCTCCCGTGGCGAAGAGGTTGGGGTAGCCGCGATTGCTCATCAAGGGGTCGAGGCTGAACATCGAGCGAAGCTGGACCTTGCCCCAGGCCGTGTCCCGTCCTGCCATCAGCATGGCCATGGAGACGGCATAGGCCTTGTCATCGCCGCGTGGGCCGGAGTGGTCGGTATACTGGGCGGAAACATAGCCGTGGGCCATGAACATCCAAGCGCCGCTCATCGCGTGGACGCCGCCCATGGCCGCATCGCTCGCTGGCAGGCGGGAGGTTCCGGACCCGCTGGCGTAGCCTGCGGGAACGTGGTGCATCGCAGGCGGCTCGCTATCGGGTCCGGGGGCCGGCATGACGGGGCCGGTCTCGGCCGGGTCGGTCGCTTGGTGCTGGTGCGCCGCGTGGTCCTGTGCCCACGAAGGAGCGGGGATGACGGCCGCGCAGGCGAGCGCGGCCAGGGTGTACTTGGCCATGGTGTCTCCAGGTTCTGAGGAGGGGTTCTTCGCGGCAGCCAGCGGCTGCCGTGCGAACGCCGTCAGAATCGGGGAGGAGGGGTGGCGGGGGGCAGCGCCGCCGCCATGCCGAAGTCGTCGTTGGTCAGGTCATGCGGAAGGGAAGGGGAGGCAAGCGCCCCGACGTGCGGCCGCTGGATCAGCGGCAGGGTTCCGCAACCGATGCACTCGCGCGCGGAACTCGCCGACTTCAGGGGCTTCGAAGGGCCCTGGTGATCGCCGTGGGCATGTGCGCCATGGTGCGTCGGCGCAGGCGCGCAGTGTCCCGGCATCGCCAGGGTCGGCAACGCGAGGCCCACCACGAGCAGGAACAGGAGCAGCCGCCGCAACATGGCGATATCTTAGCTGATTGGTCAGCCGCGGACCAGCATCCACAGCGCCATGGCCACCATCGCGGCATTCTCGAGCAGCGAGATGAAGCCGAGCGGTACGTTGGCGGTTCCCCCGACGCAGGCGCATCGCAGCTTCCGCTTCCTGATGTAGACGGCATCGATCACCGAGACCGCGCCCACCGACCCGATGAACAGCGCGATCGGGATGGACAGCCAGTCCAGCACGTCGGCGAACATGAACGCACCGGCGAACCACTCGAGGAACGGATATGCATAGGCATAAGGGACGAAGCGCCGCGCCAGCAGATCGTAGCCCAGGAAGGTGGTGGTGAACGCCTCGATGTCCTGCAGCTTGAGAAGGGCGAGGAGGAGCATGGACGAGGCCACGAACCACTCCGCGGCCTGCACCGTCAGCGAGGTGCCGAGCACTTCCCAGCTTGCACCCAGAGCGATGACCGCAGCCGTGACGAAGATGCAGGCGAGCGGGGCATAGTTGATCCGACCGCGTTCGTCGGCGATGTCGAAAAAGCGGCGCAGATCGTCATGGCCGCCGATCCGCTGACCAGCGATGAAGGTCTGCGGGGTGGTCTCGACCCCATGCTCGACCTTGAACGCATCGACTTGCGCGCGCGTGGTCAGGAGGCGTTCCTCGACGCGGTAGCCGCGGCTCTGCAGCAGGTGCAGCGACTTGAGGCCGAAGGGGCAAACATGCTGCGCGGTGGCCATGCGATAGAGCACGGCCTTGCGGTTGGGATCGACAAGCGGCGCATGCTCCGCGCGGTCCGGCCGCAAGCCGAAGCCCGCTTGCGGCTCCCGGCTGCCGTGAAGCAGCGCTGTTATGTCAGGCGTCGCACCATCTGCCATCGGCCAACCTCTCTGGCCTCCCGATCATGCAACGCAGCACGGCGCGCGATCGTGCACGGCGCTCCAGCAAGTTACCGCTGCCACAGACCGCCGCGCCGATCTCGCGCAGGGTCAGACGTTGAACTTGAAGTGCAGGACGTCGCCGTCCTGCACGACATATTCCTTGCCTTCCTGACGCAACTTGCCGGCTTCCTTCGCCCCGGCCTCGCCGTTCAGGGCCACGAAATCGTCGTAGGCGATGGTCTCGGCGCGGATGAAGCCGCGCTGCATGTCCGAATGGATCGTGCCGGCCGCCTCGGGAGCCTTGGCCCCACGGTGGACGGTCCAGGCACGGGCCTCCTTGGGGCCCACGGTGAAGAACGTGAGCAGTTCGAGCAGCGCGTAGCCGGCCCGAATGATCCGGGCGAGACCGGGTTCGGACAAGCCCATCTCCTCCAGGAAGACCATGCGGTCCTCGGAATCCATCCCGGTCAGCTCCGCCTCGATGGCGGCCGAGACGATCACCGCGCTGGCGCCTTCCGCCGCGGCCTTGTCGAAGACGCGCTGCGAGAAGGCGTTGCCCTGCGCCGCGGCTTCCTCCTCGACGTTGCAGACGTAGAGCACGGGCTTGGCGGTGAGCAGCTGCGCCTGCGCAAAGACGCGGGCCTCGTCCTCGTCGCGGGGCTGGGTGAGCCGGGCCGGCTTGCCCTCGCGCAGCAGGTCCAGCGCCTGGCCCAGCACGGACGCGACGATCTTCGCCTCCTTGTCGCCCTGGGTGGCCTTCTTCTGCGCGGCGGGCACCCGCTTCTCGAGGCTTTCGAGATCGCTCAGCAGCAGCTCGGTCTCGACCGTCTCGGCGTCGGCGATCGGGTCCACCTTGTTGTCGACGTGCTGGATGTCGTCGTTCTCGAAGCAACGCAGGACGTGGATGATCGCATCCACCTCGCGGATGTTGCCGAGGAACTGGTTGCCCAGGCCTTCACCCTTGGATGCCCCGCGTACAAGCCCGGCGATGTCGACGAACGAGAGCTGGGTCGGGATGATCTTGGCCGACCCGGCGATCTCGGCCAGCTTGTCCAGCCGCGGATCGGGCACGCCGACCTGACCCACGTTGGGTTCGATCGTGCAGAACGGATAATTGGCTGCCTGCGCCGCCTGCGTCTCGGTCAGCGCATTGAACAAGGTCGACTTGCCGACATTGGGCAGACCCACGATTCCACAACGGAAACCCATCGAAAACTCCGAATAGAACTGTTGGCGCGGCCCATAGCCGCACTGCAGGAGCTTGACCAGTTCGGCAGCGAAGATGCGCCGGGTTGAATCAAGCCTGCTGGCGGCGTGCCACGTCGCTCATGAAGCGGGTGTCGTCTCCCGCGGCGAGCCGGTCGGCCTCCGCCGCCACCGCGCCCAGCATGTCGACCAGCGGGTCCATCTCCGCCTTCGCATAGTTGCCCAGAACGTAGCCCGTGACCCGGTTCTTGTGGCCGGGATGGCCGATGCCGAGCCGCACGCGGCGGAACTCGGCGCCCAGGTGCTGGTCGATCGAGCGCAGGCCGTTGTGCCCGGCATGGCCGCCGCCCTGCTTCACCTTGACCTTGAACGGCGGCAGGTCGAGCTCGTCATGGAAGACCGTGAGCGCGTCCAGGTCCAGCTTGTAGAAGCGCATGGCCTCGCCCACGGCCCAGCCGCTCTCGTTCATGAAGGTCGCGGGCTTGAGCAGCAGGATCTTGTCGCTGCCGATGCGGCCTTCCTGCAACCAGCCCTGAAACTTCTTCTGCACCGGTCCGAAGCCATGGACCTCGCCGATGGCATCGGCCGCCATGAAGCCGACGTTGTGGCGGTTGAGGGCATACTGCGTCCCGGGATTGCCCAGGCCGACCCAGAGCTGCGTGGCCATTCGTCTTCCTTCGTGCGCCTTCGCGCCCGCGCGGGGTGAAAAGAAACGGCCCCTCCCGCGCGAGCAGGAAGGGCCGTTTTCTCGAACCTCTGGAGGGAAAGGCTTACGCGCCTTCGCCTTCCTTGGCGGTGTCGCCTTCCTCGCTGCGCAGGGCAGAGGGCGAAGCGATCGTCGCGATCGTGAAGTCGCGGTCGGTGATCGCGCTCTCGGTGCCCTTCGGCAGCTTCACGTGGCTGATGTGGATCGATTCGCCCACGTCGAAGCCGGTCACGTCGATGACGATCTCGTGCGGGATGTTCTCGGCGTCGCAGACGAGCTCGAGGTCATGGCGCACGATGTTGAGCACGCCGCCGCGCTTCAGGCCGGGCGAGGCCTCTTCGTTCTCGAACGCCACCGGCACGTTGACGTGCACGGTCGCGCCCTTGACGACGCGCAGGAAGTCGGCGTGGAGCGGGCGGTCGGTGACCGGATGGAAGGCAACGTCCTTCGGCTGCGTGCGGAGCGTCTTGCCGCCGACTTCGACCTCGACGATCGAGTTGAAGAAGTGGCCGGTCATGAGCTGGCGGACCAGCTCCTTTTCCTCGACGTGGATCGCCAGGGGCTCTTCGTTGCCGCCATAGACAACGGCGGGCACGCGGCCGTCGCGACGCAGGGCACGGGAGGCTCCCTTGCCAGCCCGTTCGCGCGTCTCGGCCGGCAGGTTAAGCGTATCGCTCATGGGACTTGCCTTTCAAAACTGGATAAAGGTACGGCATCGAGCCGCTCGTCGGCCCGCACCGTCCCGCCACGCCTCCAGGGATGACCATGACGGGAAGCGGCGGCCCTTATCGGCAGATGCCGCGAAAATCAAGCCGTGGCTTGCTACTTGATGCGGGTGACGGTGAAGCCCTGCTGCGCCAGCATCGCCGGTAGGCCGTCCGGTCCCGCCATGTGCGCGGCGCCGACGGCGACGAAGGGCGCGCGGCCGCCATGGATGGCCTGTGCGACCCTTGCCGCCCAGCGGCGGTTGCGCCCGGTGAACAGCACTTCGCGCAGCTCGGGGTCGGCCAGCAGGCCCGCCCGGGTCTCCGCCTCGATCGCCGTCATGTCTCCGCGGCGCCAGGCGGCGGCAAGATCGCGCGACGGCTGCGTGGCCTCGGTCGCGACCGCGGCGAGGAGGTCGCCCTGTTCGCGTTCCGGCAAGGCGTCGAACAGCGAGAGCTGGGCGGCGGCGCCCTCGAGCTCCAGGACCGGCCGTCCCTGTGCGGCGGCGATCACCGCACGGTCGACGCCGTTGCGCGGGTTCTGCTCGGCACCGTGCGCTTTGGCCAGGGTGAGGGCCGCGGCCCAGGTGTCCATGGCCGCGAAGTCGTCGTCGCCGTAGCCGGCCTTGCGAAGCAGCGCCGCGAGCGCGGGGCGGGCGGCGGGGGGCACTCTGCGGGTGAGCGCAGGGCGGTCGGCGCTGCGGGCCAGCTGCGCGAAGGTGGCGGCGAGCGCCGCGTCGTCGGCCACGTTGCCGACCTCCACCATGATGCTGCCGGCATCCTCCAGGGCGCGCGCCACCGGAGGGGTGCGCCAGGCCAGGGGCCGGTCGGAGGAATGGATGGTGCCGAAGAGCCAGCCGCGATGCCCCTCCCGGTCCTGCACCCGCCAGAGCGCCGGATCGGCGTCGATAGCGCCCGAACAGGACGCGGTTAGCGTGCAGACAAGCAGCAGGAGAGCGAAACGCATCATCCTACTGCACGCGGGTCGAGGCGATGCCGCGCGCGGCGAGCTGCTGCTGCACGCTCTGCGGTCCGGCGAGGTGGCCCGCCCCCACGGCGACGAACACCACCCCCGGCCGATCCAGCCGCGCCTTCAGCCAGTTCGCCCAGGCCGCGTTGCGATCGGTGAGGAGGACCTTGTAGATCTCGGGCGCGCTCTCGTCCTCGTTGAGCAGGTGGGCCAGGTGCTCGGCATCGCCCTGCTTCCAGGCCTCCACCATCGCGGCGATGTCCGCGCGCACGGTGGGCAGCGCCTTGACCACTTCGCGCAGGTAGGCCTGCTGCGCGGCCTCGGGCAGGGTGTCGAAGAGGTCGATCTGGTAGGCCGCGGTCTCCAGCGCATGGTGGGTCATGCCGCGCGTCCGGGCCAGCGCCTGGACCTGCGTGTCGATCCCGCTCTCGATGGTGTAGCCCGCCGTCGTGAGCGGGACCAGCGTGAGCACGAGGGCGGCGTACCAGGCGTCGTTGGCGTCGAACAGCGCGGGCGGCATGCCCAGCGTGCGCAGCGCCGCCTCGTAGGCGTCCCTGTCCTTCGCGGGCAGCGCCGAGCGGAGCGTCCGGCCGTCCGCCCGCAGGCTCTTGCCGGCGATCGGGTCCGTGGCGGGAGCGGCATCGTCCATCGGGATCTCGGTCACCAGCTCCTGCGCGGCGTCGAAGGCGGTGGCGACCGGGCCCTGGCGCCACTCGACCGGCTGCGGCAGCACGTGGATGGTGCCGAAGAGCCAGATCGTCGTGTCCGCGTCGGCGACCTTCCACAGCGCGGGTCGGACCGGAGCCACCGGAGCAGTCACCGGAGCAGCCGCCTGAGCAGCGAGCGGGGCGGGCGCCGCCGCCACCGCCGGGGACGCCTCCTGGGCGCCTGCGAGCGCCGGGGGGAGAGCGGAGAGTGCCAGGACGGCGGCGCCGAGCAGGGAGCGGATGCGGACCATGGGAAGACCTCGAGGGAACAGAAAGGAGCAGGCAGGGACCGTCCGGTACGACGGTTTCGCGTCAGCGCAAGCGGCGCCAGGCCCAGCCGATGCACCAGATGACGCACACCATGGCGTAGATGGCGATCTCGTCCGGCTCGGCCACCAGTCCGCCGCGCCAGGCCAGCCACCAGATCGGCGCGACCAGGACGTAGGCGTACAGCGCCAGCGTGGCGCCGAACTCGTACTCGGCGCGTTCGATCTCGTCGAGCGTCAGGTGCCAGTAGACCGAGACCGCGACTGCGACGATCCAGCCCGCCGCCGTGCAGAGCGCCACCAGGGCGCTGACGGGAGCGGAGGTGAAGAGCATGCCGAAGGCGCTCGCGCCGCCTTCGAGGTGGGCCACGATGCCGGCGAGCACGCCCACCACCAGCGATATCCCCAACGAGGCGTAGAGCGCCACGCGGGAGCGGCGCACGCGCGGGCTGCGCGGCAGCGGAAAGCGATGGCGCACCGACAGGGCCAGCCAGGCGCCGGCGACGATGGCGAGCAGGGCCAGCCCGCTGCCGATCGCGCCGCCCAGGCCGAAGCGGCCCTGTTCGCGCACTGCGGCAGCGACCCCGGCGGCGATGCCGAGGCCGAATACCGCCACGATGAAGCCGCCGCCCAGCCGCAGGGCCGCATGGAGGGCGCTCATCGGCGCGGGACGATCAGGCGTGTCCGTCATCGAAAATCTCCTCGATCGAAAGGTTGAACAGCCGCGCGATGCGGAAGGCGAGGGGAAGCGAGGGGTCGTGCTTGCCGGTCTCGATGGCGTTCACCGCCTGGCGGGAGACGTCCAGCCGTTCGGCAAGCTCGGCCTGGCTCCAGTTGCGCTCGGCGCGCAGCACCTTGAGGCGATTGTTCATCGGCCCCTCAGGCGCGTCACCTGAAACGCCACGAAGAAGATGAGGAGCCCCGCCAACTGCGCCGCATCGGCTGCGGAGATCCCGCCAAAGCCCTCGGGCCGCGGTGGCGCCCCGCTCGCGCCGTCGATGATACCGCGGAGGAACTCCAGGAACACGCCGACCAGGATCATCCCCAGGAAGGCTGCGGAGGCGGAGCGGAACCACAGGTCCTGCATGTACTCGTCGCGCAGGCGGCGGACGAAGAGAAAGGCCAGCGCCCCGATCAGGGCGAGCGTGAAGGCGATCTGCACCCCGTGCGGCCATTCGAGCACCCGGCCGAGGCAGAGCCCCACGATCGCGGCAGTGCCGACTTCCGAAACCCGAAGGTAGAGCGCGACGCGCGACTGGGTGGACATGGTGCGGCTCCGGTCAGGCGAGGGGGGCGAGCAGCACGATGCGCGCGCCGTGCTGCCCGGCGGCGGCTTCCAGGGCAGTGCCGCGCGGCCCGGCCGGCTGGCCCAGCGCCGGGCCGGCGAAAGCGAGGATCGTCAGCAGGGCCGCAACGGCGGCCAGCGCGATCACGATCAGCTTGTGCTCGGCCGTCGGGGCATTGTGCCCCCAGCGCAGGTAGTTGCGCCGTTCCTGCGGCGTCGGATCGGGCTTGCCGAACAGGAGGGTGTTCACAAGGCTGCGGCCAGTGACAGCCCTGCCAGCTACGGCGCCAGTTGCGGGCTTGGATGTATCGGTCATCGGGAACTCCGTCATGAGTTCCTGACATCGTGTCAGGTATGCATGACTATATGTCGCGATTCGCTGACTATGTCAACAAGACCTGACATCGCCCGGCGCGCCGCTATGCGCAGTTGATTTGGCAGGCCTGATCCGCCAAAGGCGCGGGGGAAAAATTGCCCGCCACCCAACGACGGATACCGCATGACCGCGCCCCTGGCTGAACAGCAGCCCCTCAGCTTCCAGGACATGATCCTGACGCTCCACCAGTTCTGGAGCGCGCAGGGCTGCCTCATCCTGCAGCCCTACGACATGCGGATGGGCGCGGGCACGTTCCACCCGGCGACCACGCTGCGCGCGCTCGGGCCCGAGCCCTGGAAGGCGGCCTACGTCCAGCCTTCGCGGCGCCCCACCGATGGCCGCTACGGCGAGAACCCCAACCGGCTGCAGCACTACTACCAGTACCAGGTGATCCTGAAGCCGAACCCGGAGAACCTGCAGGAGCTGTACCTCCAGAGCCTGGCGGCGATCGGCGTCGATCCGCTCGCGCACGACATCCGCTTCGTCGAGGACGACTGGGAAAGCCCGACGCTGGGCGCCTGGGGCCTCGGCTGGGAGGTCTGGTGCGACGGCATGGAGGTGACGCAGTTCACCTATTTCCAGCAGGTCGGCGGGTTCGACTGCAAGCCGGTGGCCGGCGAGCTGACCTACGGGCTCGAGCGCCTGGCGATGTACATCCAGGGCGTGGACTGGGTCTACGACCTCAAGTTCAACAACGAAGGCGTCAGCTACGGCGACGTCTTCCTCGCCAACGAGCAGCAGCAGTCGAAGTACAACTTCGAGATCGCAGACACCGATGCGCTGTTCGCCGGCTTCCGCGCGGCCGAGGCCGAGTGCATGCGCTGCATCGCGGCGGAGATCCCGCTTGCCGCCTACGACCAGGCGATCGAGGCCAGCCACCTGTTCAACCTGCTGCAGGCCCGCGGCGTGATCTCGGTCCAGGAGCGCGCCAGCTACATGGCGCGCGTGCGCGATCTCGCCAAGGGATCGTGCCAGGCCTGGATCGACGTGAACAAGGACAAGTGGGAAGCCAAGTTCCCGGGGTGGACCGTATGACCGACTTCCTTCTCGAACTGCGCTGCGAGGAAATCCCGGCGCGCATGCAGGCCGGCGCGCGTGCCGATCTGGAAAAGCTGTTCCGCAAGGAGATGGAGGCCGCCGGCGTTGCGCTGGGTCTCGTCACCGTGTGGTCGACCCCGCGCCGCCTGGCGCTGATCGCCAATGGCCTGCCCGAGACGACGCAGGCGGTGCGCGAGGAGACCAAGGGCCCGGCCACCAGCGCGCCCGAGCAGGCGCTCGAGGGCTTCCTGCGCAAGACCGGGCTCACCCGCGAGCAGCTCGAGGTGCGCGACCTCAAGGGCAAGGACACCTACTTCGCGGTCGTGGAGAAGCCCGGCCGCGCGGTGGGCGACGTCCTGGCCGAGGCCATCCCCGCCATCGTGCGGGCCTTCCCCTGGCCCAAGTCGCAGCGGTGGGGCGCCGCCTCGATCACCACCGAATCGCTGCGGTGGGTGCGCCCGCTCTCGGGCATCGTCGCCATCCTCGGTGAAGACCTGGTGGAGTGCGAGGTCGGCGGCATCCGCTCGGCCTACGCCACGCGCGGCCATCGCTTCCATGCGCCCGGCGAGATCACCATCGGCGGCGCCCACGACTATGCGCGCAAGCTCTCCGCCTGCCACGTCATCGTCGACCATGTCGAGCGCCAGGACCTGATCCGCGACGAGGCGCGCAACGTCGCCGCTGCCGCCGGGCTGACGCTGGTCGAGGACGAGGGGCTGGTGATAGAGAACGCCGGCCTCACCGAATGGCCGGTGCCGCTGCTCGGCCGCTTCGACGAGGCGTTCCTGGACGTGCCGCCCGAAGTGATCCAGCTGACGGCGCGCGTGAACCAGAAGTACTTCGTGTGCGAGGACGCCGAAGGGCGCCTCGCCGACGCCTTCGTCTGCACCGCCAACATCGACGCGACCGACGGCGGCGCCGGGATCGTCGCAGGCAACCGCAAGGTCCTCGCCGCGCGGCTGTCCGACGCGCGTTTCTTCTGGGAGCAGGACAAGAAGACCCCGCTGTCCGAGCACGCGAGGAAGCTGGCGCGCATCACGTTCCACGAGAAGCTGGGCACGGTGGCCGACAAGGTCGCGCGCGTGGCGGCTCTGGCCGAGTGGCTGGCGACCGAGGGGATCGTCCCCGGCTGCGACCCGGCTCTGGCGCGGCAGGCGGCGGAGCTGTGCAAGGCCGACCTCGTCACCGAGATGGTCGGCGAGTTCCCCGAACTCCAGGGCCTCATGGGCGGCTACTACGCCCGCGCCGAGGGCCTGCCCGAGGCCGTCGCCGACGCCATCCGCGACCACTACAAGCCGGTCGGGCCGAGCGACGTTGTGCCCACCGCGCCGGTGACGATTGCGGTGTCGCTGGCGGACAAGCTGGATACGCTGCGCAGCTTCTTCGCAATCGACGAGAAGCCGACCGGCTCCAAGGACCCATTCGCTCTGCGCCGTGCGGCGCTGGGCATCCTGCGGCTGGTCACCGACAACAACCTGCGCTTCGGCGTCGCGGAGGGCGATCTGCTCGACTTCTTCGCCGACCGCCTGAAGGTGCAGCAGAAGGAGGCCGGCGTCCGGCACGATCTGATCGACGCGGTCTTCGCGCTCGGCGGGGAGGACGATCTCGTCCGGCTGCTCGCGCGCGTCCACGCGCTGCAGGCCTTCGTGGGCAGCGAGGACGGCGCCAACCTGCTCGCCGGCTACAAGCGCGCCGCCAACATCCTCCGGAAGGAGGACTGGCAGGGCGTCGAATCCGAGATCGCCCGCACCGGCGAGGAGGACCCGCTGGTCCTGGTCGAGGATCCGGACCTGGCGGCGGTGGTGGCGGCCAAGATGGCCGACCGTCACGCGGCCGAAAAAGGCCTTTCCTACACGCCCGAAGAGGCGGAGAAGAGTCTCCTCGAAGCGCTCGACCGGGCGGAACCTCGGGCCTCTGCTGCAGTTGCTCAGGAAGACTTCGCAGGCGCGATGCGTGCGCTTGCATCACTGCGGGCCCCGATCGACGGGTTCTTTGAACAGGTTACGGTGAACGATCCGGATGTCATCAAGCGAAATTCGCGGCTGGCACTGCTTGATCGTTTCCGTGCTGCAGTGCACAATGTCGCGGATTTCTCGCGGATCGAGGGGTAGGAGGATTCCCCTCGCTTCCGCATCGTTGCGCCAATCCTGGAAAGTTAGGGGATAGATGGACAGGCAGGTCTACACGTTCGGCGGCGGGGTCAAGCACGACGATCCGCGCGCGAAGGACAAGGTGATCACCGGCGGCAAGGGTGCCAACCTGGCCGAGATGGCGGGCATCGGCCTGCCGGTCCCTCCGGGCTTCACCATCACCACCGAGGAATGCGTCAAGTACCTGGCCGAAGGCGGCGACTTCTCGGACCAGCTGCGCGCCGACGTGGCCGAGGCGCTGACCCACATCGAGACCACCGTTGGCAAGACCTTCGGCAATCCCGCCGATCCGCTGCTCGTCTCGGTGCGCTCGGGTGCGCGCGTGTCGATGCCGGGCATGATGGACACCGTCCTCAACCTCGGCCTCAACGACGAGACGGTGGAGGGCCTCGCCGCCACCTCGGGCGACGACCGCTTCGCCTGGGATTCCTACCGCCGCTTCGTGCAGATGTACTCGGACGTCGTCCTGGGCGTCGAGCACCACCTCTTCGAGGAAGCGCTGGAGATCGCCAAGGAAGACAACGGCTACCTCAACGACGTCGAGATGTCGGCCGACGACTGGCGCAGGATCGTCAAGGAATACAAGGGTATCGTCAGCGCCGAGCTGGGCCGTGAGTTCCCGCAGGACGTCCACGAGCAGCTCTGGGGCGCCATCCAGGCGGTGTTCGACAGCTGGGATTCGGACCGCGCCAAGGTCTATCGCCGCCTGAACGACATCCCGGGCGACTGGGGCACCGCGGTCAACGTGCAGGCCATGGTCTTCGGCAACATGGGCGACACCTCGGCCACCGGCGTCGCCTTCACCCGCGACCCCGCGACGGGCGAGAAGGCCTACTACGGCGAGTGGCTGGTCAACGCGCAGGGCGAGGACGTCGTCGCCGGCATCCGCACCCCGCAGTACCTCACCCGCGCCGCGCGCGAGCGCGCCGGGGCCAAGCCGCTGTCGATGGAAGAGGCGATGCCGGAGGCCTACGCCGAGCTCGCCGCGGTGTTCGAGCTGCTCGAGAAGCACTACCGCGACATGCAGGACATCGAGTTCACGGTGCAGCAGAACAAGCTGTGGATGCTGCAGACCCGCTCCGGCAAGCGCACCGCCAAGGCCGCGCTCAAGATGGCGGTCGACATGGTCGAGGAAGGCCTGATCGACGAAGCCACCGCGATCAAGCGCGTCGATCCGATGGCGCTCGACCAGCTGCTCCACCCCACGCTCGATCCCAAGGCCCCGCGCGACGTGCTCGGCAAGGGCCTGCCCGCGTCGCCGGGCGCCGCCTCGGGCGTGATCGTTCTCGATGCCGACACCGCCGAGAAGCGCGCGGAGATGGGCGAGGCGGTCGTGCTGGTGCGCGTGGAGACCTCGCCGGAAGACATCCACGGCATGCACGCGGCCAAGGGCATCCTCACCGCGCGCGGCGGCATGACCAGCCACGCCGCGGTGGTGGCGCGCGGCATGGGTCGTCCCTGCGTCTCGGGTGCCTCGGGGCTGTCGATCGACATGAAGAGCCGCACCCTGCGCATGGGCACGCGCGAGCTCAAGGAAGGCGATCTCATCACCCTCGACGGCGCCACCGGAGAGATCATGGCCGGCGAGGTGCCGACCATCGAGCCGGAGCTGGCGGGCGACTTCGCGACGCTCATGGAATGGGCCGACAGGCATCGCCGCATGAAGGTGCGCACCAACGCCGAGACCCCGGCGGACTGCCGGATGGCGCGCCAGTTCGGCGCCGAGGGCATCGGCCTGTGCCGCACCGAGCACATGTTCTTCGACGCCGGCCGCATCTCCGCCGTGCGCCAGATGATCCTGGCCGAGGACGAGGCCGGCCGCCGCGCCGCACTCGCCAAGCTGCTCCCCGAGCAGCGCGCGGACTTCCAGGCGATCTTCGAGGTCATGGCGGGCCTGCCCGTCACGATCCGCCTGCTCGACCCGCCGCTGCACGAGTTCCTGCCGCACGGCGATGCCGAGTTCGCGGAACTCTCCGAGACGATCGGCATCGGCGTCGACACGCTCAAGCGCCGCGCGGACGAGCTGCACGAGTTCAACCCGATGCTCGGCCACCGCGGCTGCCGCCTCGGCATCACCTTCCCCGAGATCTACGAGATGCAGGCGCGGGCGATCTTCGAAGCCGCGTGCGACGTCGCGGCGGCTTCGGGCGAGGCGATCGTGCCCGAGGTGATGATCCCGCTGGTGGCGACCCGCCGCGAGCTGCAGATCCTCAAGAAGGTGGTGGACGATGCCGCCGCCAAGGTCTTCGCCGAGCAGGGCCGGACGCTCGACTATCTCGTCGGCACCATGATCGAGCTGCCGCGCGCCGCGCTGATGGCGGGCGAGATCGCCGAGGAGGCCAAGTTCTTCTCGTTCGGCACCAACGACCTGACGCAGACCACGCTGGGCGTGAGCCGCGACGACGCCGCGCGCTTCCTCAGCCCTTACGTGGAGAAGGGCATCTACCCGCGCGACCCGTTCGTCAGCCTCGACATCGAGGGCGTCGGGCAACTGGTGCAGCTGGGCGCCGAGCGCGGCCGCGCGACTTATGCCGGCATCAAGCTCGGCATCTGCGGCGAGCACGGCGGCGACCCGGCCTCGATCGCGTTCTGCGAGACGGTGGGCCTGGACTACGTCAGCGCCTCTCCGTACCGCGTGCCCATCGCCCGGCTTGCCGCGGCGCAGGCGGCCCTGGCCTGAGGCCGGGCGGGGCAGGGGCTCCGGCCCGCAAGGGAGGGGGGTTACCGTCCCCCTCCGCCTGCCCCCCGCACCCGCTCATGCCGAGCATGCCGAAGGACGGGGCCGCGCTTCGTCCCGGGGCCTTCGACAAGCTCAGGCTGAGCGGGGTGGAGAGGTTGGCTTAGGGATAGGTCTGGCCTGTAGGGCAGCAGGGGGCACTCGCCTCGAAGCCGGCACACACCGGGCCCTCCATCGCCGCTCGTGCTGAGGTTGCCGAAGCATGCAGACTGAGCGCCCCGCCTTGGGGCCTTCGACAAGCTCAGGCTGAGCGGAGTGGAGAGGTTTGGCGTGCGGGACGGGGTTGGCCTGTAGAGGCAACGCCGGTTACTGGCCTCGACACCGGGACACCGCCGAAGCCTCCAACCCCGCTCATGCTGAGCTCGTCGAAGCATCGTAACCGCGCGCCTCTCCAGCCGCCTCCAGGCCTTCGCCGTCAGCGCTTCCAGCCCGAAAGCGTGAGGATCTTGAAGCGCTCCACGGTGCGGCCGTTCTCCCCGGCTGCCGCGAAGGCGGCGCGGGCGCGCGACAGGGCCGCCTTGCCGAGCGGGGGGCCGGGATCGGCGAGGACATTGCCCAAGCCTTGTGCGCGCAGGTCTGCGACGAGCCTGTCGAGGCTGCGGAAGCCGACATCGACCGGTCGCTGGTCCACCACCGGATCGGCGAAGAGCGTGCGCTGCAGCAGCTGCGCGCCCGCGCGCACGTCCACCATGGGGTGGAGGCGCGGCGCCGGGCGCGCGCCGTCCGCGGCCAGCATGACCTCGCGCATCACCGGCAGGCTGCCGGAGGATAGCAGGCTGGCGATCAGCATCCCGCCCGGCGCCAGCGCCCTGCGGGCGTGGACGAGAGCGCCGGGCAGGTCGTTGAGCGTGTCGAGGGTGCCGAGGCTGGCGACGAGGTCGAAGCCGTCGAACGGGTAGGGCCGCTCCTCGTCGAAGCCGGTCGCCGGCTCGGCCTCGGTCACCTCGGCACCGCGCGCGGCGAGGGCCGGAGCGAGGGCGCCGGTGTAATCGCCGATCACCAGCGCGGTGCGAGGCTCGAAGCGCAGGAACGAGAGCCGTTCGAGCACGTCCTCCACCATGTCGTCCACGAGATAGCGGGGCGCGTCGGCCGCGTTCTGCAGCGCGAGCATGCGCCGCCGGGCGGCGGTCCGGCGGGCCGGGGAGAAGATGCGGGGGGGAGCCTGGGGTGCCATGCCTTCCCCCTGCCGCGCCGATGAAATCCTTGCAACGGCTTGTTGCCTGCAGGAGGGGCGATAGGCTGGCGCCATGCCGCTCGGACAGGCCCTGGCGCCGCTGCTAGATCTCGTGTTCCCGCCGCGCTGCCCGCTTTGCGGTGCGGCGCTGGGATCGCCGGCCGGGCTGTGCGCGGCGTGCTGGAGCACGCTCGCGATCCCGGGGGAGCCTGCCTGCGGCTCGTGCAGCCGCCCTTTCGGCGATACGATGCCGCAGGGCGGCACGTGCGCGCCCTGCCTCGCCGATCCGCCCCGCCACGCCGGCATCGCGGCGGCGACGCTCTACAACGAGGCCTCGCGGAAGCTGGTGCTCGCCTTCAAGCACGGCAACCGTATCGCACTGGCGCCGATGATGGCCGACCTGATGATGCCCAAGCTGTCCGCAGTCGACGGCGGTTGGCTGGTCGTGCCGGTGCCGCTGCATCGCTGGCGGCTGTGGAAGCGCGGGTACAACCAGGCGGCCGTGCTGGCAGCGCAGGTGTCCCGCCGGACGGGCGCGCGGCTCGCCGTCGATCTGCTCGAGCGGCGGCGGCCGACGCCGACGCTGGGCGGGCTCGGCAAGCTGGCGCGCCAGCGGGCGCTGTCCGGTGCCATCACGCTCAACCGCCGGGGTGCCAGGGGACTGAAGGGTGCGCGCGTGGTGCTGGTGGACGATGTGCTGACGAGCGGGGCCACCAGCGCGGCCTGCGTCTCCGTCCTGCGGCGCGCGGGCGCGGAGCGGGTGATGATCGCCTGCTTCGCACGGGTGCTGGACGAAGCCCTGCCGGCGGCGCCGTGACCCGTAGCCTGGACCGCCGTGCCCCTCGCTCCGCCCGGACGCGAAAACGCCCGGGACTTGTGGTCCCGGGCGTCCTCGTGACGAAACTGTTGGACCCTGCTTTCGCAGCTCGGCGGTGCCCCTGAACGCCGCCTGGCCCGATCCCTCATCAGTAGCAATCCCTGAACCGTGGCGCTTTCCTGGTCAGACCGTATTCCCGTGGCGGAACACTTGCCTGTGAGCGACCTGTGGGTCAGAAGCAGCCCCCCAGCTGCAGGTACAGAATTCATCGAATCGTCTTTTTTGAAAAGAGGGTTCGGCAATCAAGATGGATTTTGGTCACCGGCTGTTGTCATCCTGCAACAATCCGTCCAGCGGGCGGCATCGAGGAAAACGGGTACTCATGACAGACGCCACGACCGCCGAGCGGGAGCTGGGATCGGCATTCCTGCCACGCTTCGATGCGCAAGGGCTGCTGATCGCCATCGCCGTCGATTCGCAGACGCGCGCGATTCTCATGGTCGCCTACATGGACGCCGAGGCGCTGGCGAAGACGCGCGAGACGGGCCTTGCGCACTTTCACTCGCGCTCACGCGGGAGGCTGTGGCTGAAGGGCGAGACTTCGGGCCACTTCCTGCGCGTCGAGGAGATCCTGGTGGATTGCGACCAGGACGCCCTGCAGCTGGTGGTCAGGCCGGAGGGGCCGGCCTGCCACACCGGGGCGCCGAGCTGCTTCTACCGCCGTCTCGAAGGCGACCGGCTCACGCGCATGCCCGGCTGACGGGCTGCCTTCAGCCGAGGATCTCGTCGAAGAACGAGAGCATCGAGGACCAGGACTGGCGATCGGCGCTGGCATCGTAGTCCAGCGCCGCCATCCCCTTGGCAGGGCTGTCGGGGTCGGTGAACCCGTGCTTCACGCCGCCATAGGCGTGGAAGTGCCAGTGCGCGCCGGCGGCATCCATCTCCTCCCAGAAGGCGAGCACATGCTCGCGCGGCGCGAGCGGGTCGGCATCGCCGTGGCAGACCAGGACGCGGGCCGCGATCGTGCCGGGCTGCGCCGGTGCGGTGGTCGGCAGCGTGCCGTGGAAGCTGACCACGCCCGCAAGGTCCATGCCCGCGCGTGCGGCCTCCAGCACGGCTTGCCCGCCCATGCAGTGGCCGATGGCGAAGACCGTCAGCCCTGCCGCCTCGGGAAGCGTCCGCAGCGCCTCGATCCCTGCCGCGATGCGGGCGCGGTAGTGGGCATTGTCCGCTCGCAGCTTCTCGGCCAGCGGGAAGGAGGCTTGGAAGCTTTCGACTGGCTCGCCGTAGAAATCGACGATCATCACCAGGTAGCCGGCCTCCGCCAGCCGCCGCGCGCGCTTCTCCATCAGCGGGTTGACGTTGGCGATGGTGGGGAACAGGGCGACCGCCGCGCGCGGCGTGTCCTGCGGACGGGCCAGCCATCCGGTCAGCGCCACGCCTGCGTGCGAATAGGG
This sequence comes from Novosphingobium soli, assembly GCF_042432915.1. Lineage (NCBI taxonomy): Bacteria > Pseudomonadati > Pseudomonadota > Alphaproteobacteria > Sphingomonadales > Sphingomonadaceae > Novosphingobium > Novosphingobium soli. Next base: position 145,793 of record NZ_JBHLWK010000006.1, on the reverse strand, counting down.
GACGGCCTCCAGGCCAGGTGTGAACATCGAAGGGGCCTCGGCGCTTGTCGGGGTGGGGAAAGGGTCACTCGGGCAGGAAGTCGGGGACCGAGAGATAGCGCTCGCCGGTGTCGTAGTTGAAGCCCAGCACGCGGCTGCCGGCCGGAAGCTCAGACACCTTCTGGGCGATGGCGGCCAGCGTCGCGCCCGAGCTGATGCCCACCAGCATGCCCTCGACGGTGGCGCTGCGCCGCGCCCACTCCTTGGCGTCCGCGGGGTCGACCTGGATCGCGCCGTCGATCGACTGGGTATGCAGGTTGCCGGGGATGAAGCCGGCGCCGATGCCCTGGATCGGATGCGGGCCGGGCTGCCCGCCCGAGATCACCGGCGACAGCGTTGGCTCGACGGCATAGGCCTTCATCTCGGGCCAGCGGGCCTTCAGCGTCTCGGCGCAACCGGTGAGATGGCCCCCAGTGCCGACGCCGGTGACGAGCACGTCGATCGGGGTGTCGGCGAAGTCCGCCAGGATTTCCTGCGCCGTCGTCCGGACGTGGACGTCGATGTTGGCGGGATTGTCGAACTGCTGGGGCATCCACGAGCCGGGCGTCGCCTCGATCAGCTCCTTCGCCCGCTCGATGGCGCCCTTCATGCCCTTCTCGCGCGGGGTGAGGTCGAACTTGGCGCCATAGGCCAGCATCAGCCGGCGCCGCTCGACGGACATCGATTCGGGCATGACCAGGATCAGCGCGTAGCCCTTGACCGCCGCGGCCATGGCGAGGCCGATGCCGGTGTTGCCCGAGGTCGGCTCGATGATGGTGCCGCCCGGCTGGAGGCTGCCTTCCGCCTCGGCGGCCTCGATCATGGCGAGACCGATGCGGTCCTTGATCGAGCCGCCCGGGTTGGCGCGCTCCGCCTTGACCCAGACCTCATGGTCGGGGAACAGGCGCGCCAGGCGGATGTGCGGCGTGTTGCCGATGGTGGCGAGGATGCTGTCGGCCTTCATGCTTGTCGCTCCCAACGTGGTTCGAAGGTGCGGGCCCGGCGGATCTCGGGGAAGAGCCAGGCCCATGCCAGGGTGATGACTATGGCAGCGCTGCCGCCGAACACAACCGCACCGGTCGCGCCCAGCAGCGCCGCGGCGAACCCGGACTGCAGTTCACCGAGTTCGTTCGAGGCCGAGATGGCCAGCCCCGAGATGGCCGAGACGCGGCCGCGCACGTCGTCGGGCGTGCGCAGCTGGACCAGCGAGCTGCGGATGAACACCGAGATCATGTCCGCCGCTCCGAGAAGGGCCAGGCACCCGAGCGAGAGCAGGAAGTGGCGCGAGAGGCCGAACGCGACGGTCATCGCGCCATATCCCACGACGGCGGCCAGCATCTTCACGCCGACGTCGGCCTTGAGCGGGCGGAACGAGAGCCACAGCGCCACGACCGCGGCGCCGGCGGCGGTGGCCGCGCGCATCTGGCCGAGCCCTTCGGGGCCGACGTGCAGGATGTCGCGGGCGAAGACCGGCATCAGCGCGGTCGCGCCGCCGAACAGCACGGCGAACAGGTCCAGCGTGATGCAGCCCAGCAGGAAGCGCTCGCTCCACACGAAGCGGAAGCCCTCCACGATCTGGCGTATGGGATGGGCCCTGCGCGCATTCTGCGCCGGCGGCGGCAGGTTGCGGATCGACTGGATCGACACCGAAGCGGCAAGCGTGAAGGCGGCGGAGCACCAGTAGGGCAGGGCATGGTCCGCGCCGAACAGGAAGCCGTAGGCGGCCGGGCCGATGATCGTGCCCGCCTGCATGGCGATCGAGTTGAAGCCGATCGCGCGCGGGATCATGGCCGGCGGCACGATGTTCGGCGCGATCGCGCCCATTGAGGGACCGATGAACACGCGGACCGTGCCGTGCAGCACCGCAAAGCCGTACAGCACCGGCAGGCTGCGCAGGTCCATCTCGGTGGTGACCCCCAGCCCGATCGCCACGAGGGTGTCGAGCAGCGAGGCGAGGCCCGCCACCCGGCGCCGGTCGAACCGGTCCGCGATGACCCCGGCCAGCGGCGTCAGCAGGAAGACCGGCAGGAACTGCGCGAAGCCGAGCAGCCCGAGCTGGAATGCCGCCTGCGGGATGGACATCCCGTAGTCGGTCCGCGCCACGTCGTAGAGCTGGTAGCCGATGATGACGACCGTGCCCGTGGTGGCGAGGACGGCGAAGAAGCGAGCGAGCCAGAACTTGCGATAATCGACGATCTGGAGGGGGGAGGTGGGGGCGGGGAGACTCACGCGACGCTGCATGGCAGCGTGGCCTCCCCTTGCCAAGATACCCTTGGTTTATCTGCTCAATAGGTGAACTTGGCCGTGAGCCGCACGTCGCGGCCGGCCATCGGCACGAAGTCGCGGGTGAACGAAGCCGAGCGCCGGCCGACCACGTCGAACAGGTTGTCCGCCGACAGCATGAGGGTGACGGGGCCGTTCTCGCCCATCGGGTGCCAGTCGGCGCTCAGGTTGACGAGCGTGAACGCACCGGTGGGGTTCTCGTAGTCGCCCACCCGGTCCTGCTTGGCATTCCATTCGACCTCGCCGCGCAGCCGCAGGTCGCCGAAGGCCACCGTGCTGCCGCCGCGCACGCGGAGCGGCGGTATCCGGGGCACCGGGCCATAGCCCTTGATCTGCGCATGGGTGTAGTCGGCGGCGGCATCGAGCCGCAGTTCGCCCCCGGTCCACGCGGCAGCCTGCACGCTGCCCGCGGCCTCGAAGCCCTTGAAGCGCGCGTCCACGCCCGTGTACTGGTACACCGGCTGGCCGTCCTCCTCCTCGCCGGTGGCGAGCGGGGCGATGTAGTTGTCGAAGTCGGTCAGGTAACCCGTCAGCGAGAAGTCCACCGTGGGCGTGTTGTAGCGCAAGTACGCCTCGAAGCCGTTGCTCTTCTCGACACCCAGCGTGCGGTCGCCCACTTCGTACGACTGGGTCGCGATGTGGATGCCGTCACTCAGCAGCTCCTCGGGAGAAGGCGCGCGTTCGCCATGGACGAAGTTGGCGCCGAGGTTGAACCCGGTGCCCGACTTCCAGCTTGCCCCCACGGCACCCGACCACAGGTCGAACGTGCGGTCGAAGTCCGCCCCGCGCGAGCGGACGTGCGAGCTGTCGTAGCGGCCCGAGGCATCCAGCGTCACGCCGGAGCCGATCTCGAGCGACTGCAGCGTGAAGACGCCGATGCGATCCACCTCGTAGTCGGGAACGACCGCCTCGGGCCCGGTGACGGTGAGGCTGCGCCACAGGTACTGGACGCCGCTGCGGCCCCGCCAGCCGCCACGCGCCGCCTGCACCAGGTCGGCGCGGGTCTCGATGCCTTCGCCCTCGAAGACGGTGCCGACCTCGTCGCCCTCGAACTCGGTGTGCTCGTAATCGGCATAAGCACCGCGGACCTGGACGCTCTCGAGAAAGCCGCCGAGCTTGAGCTCGCCGCGCAGATCGAAGCGATCCTGCTTGAGCCCGATGGTGACCGGACCCTCGCCATGCTCGTGGCCTTCGCCTTCTTCCTCCTCGTGGCCGTGGCCGGTCTCGGGCCTCTCGGGCACGCCATAGTCGGTGTCGTAATGCTGGTACGAGATGCCGAGGCTCCCGCCCGCGTCGATGAACGCGAGGCCGGCACCGATCGTCTTGGTCTCGGCGGCCGAGTTCGGCAGGCGGTCGGTGCGGCCGGCTTCGGCCTCCAGTTCCTCGGCCTCCGCCGTCTCGCCATCTTCGCGCAAGTGCTCGGCGGCATGGAGCATGTCGCCGCGCAGCGCCTTGGAATAGACGTGCCCGCCCACGCGCAGATCGTCGCTCTTGCGCCAGGAGGCGTCGACATGCGCGACGAAGCGGTCGCCCAGCGGCGCCTCGAGCGATCCGCTGAGCGCGCGTTCGTCCGCAGCCGTCGCGTAGCTGCCGATCGCGGTCGCGGTGATGCGCTCCGGGACCTGGCGCGGGATGCGCTTGTCGATGGCGTTCACGGCGCCGCCGATGGCGTTGCCGCCGAACAGCAGGACCGAAGGCCCGTGGAAGACGTCGATATGGTCGACGGTGAGCGGATCGAACACCACGGCATGGTCGACCGAGACGTTCGACGCGTCGAGCGAGCCGATGCCGTCGGTGAGCACGCTGACGCGGTCGCCGCTGAAGCCGCGAAGGACCGGACGCGAGGCGCCCGGCGAGAAGCTGGTCGAGGACACGCCCGGAAGCGCGTTCAGGATCTCGCCGATCTGGCCGCGCGTCTCTGCCACCAGCGCATCGCCCGAGATGCTGGCAGTGGCGGCAAGGAGGCCGTAGTCCGTCGGGGGATGGCCGACGACGACGATCTCGCTTTCGCCGGTTTCCTCCGCATGCGCCGGGGCATGGGCGTCGGTGCGCGGCTGCGGCACCGCGCCAGCCGACGCGTCCTGCGCACGGGCAGTGACGGGAGCGACGATGGAGAGGATGCTGGCGCAGGCCAGCAGTGCGAGTCGAGAGGGCTGCTTGTTCATCAGGCTCCGCTAACTGTGATGTTATACTGTATCAACATCAAAGCTGGCTATGGAGACGAAGCGTTCCTCGGCAGCGGTGAATGGAAAATAGCCGCTTAGCGGCGGGGGCGCAGCCGCGGGTTGGGCTGCAGGGTGTCGACCATCTTCAGGAAGTCGTCGATCCGGATGATGCGCTCGAACTGGAAGCCGGCGCGGCCCTCGTGAGTCCAGATCATGTGCGCTTCGATGCGCCCGATTACCGGCAGGCGCATGACGAGGCGCTCTCCGCGCTCCATCGGCGGCTCACCATCGACCATGAAGCCTTGCGCGGAGAGGTTGACGATGTGGAGGTGCAGGTCACCGAGCTGCCGATGCTCCGCGATCACCGTGTAATCGACGGGGTGGCGTGCCGCGCGCCGCTTGTCGGTTACCGTGAGCTGAGCTCCCGCGCTCATCGTCCCTGCCTCTGCCGTTGAACCTGCCGAAGGCAGTAACGGCAAATGGCAAACAAAGGGTAAATCCGGCCCGCCCGCGCCGCCGCGCGGGAGAGCCGGCCAAGGTCAGATACCCTTAACGATGCCGTGCTTCTTGCGCCCGACGCTGAGCTTGAGGGTGGCGCCCGCAGGAACCGAGAGCAGCATCGCCGGGTCCTCCATCACCACGTCGTCGAGGCGCACCGCCCCTTCGGCGATCTTGCGCTTCGCTTCCCCATTCGACGCCACGAAGCCGAGTGCGGTGCAGGCGGCGCCGAGCCGGATGCCCTCGGGCCCGACCTCGACCGTCGGCAGGTCCTCACCCAGGCCGCCGCCGGCGAAGGTCGCCTGCGCGGTGGCCTCTGCCGCCCGGGACGCTTCCTCGCCGCGGCAAAGGCGGGTGGCCTCGTTGGCGAGGACGATCTTGGCGGCGTTGATCTCGCTGCCCTGGAGCGCTTCCAGGCGCTCGATCTCGTCCAGCGGCAGGTCGGTGAACAGGCGCAGGCGCTTGCCGACGTCGCGGTCGTCGGTGTTGCGCCAGAACTGCCAGTAGTCGAAGTGCGCCAGCTGGTCCTCGTTCAGCCAGACCGCGCCGCCCACCGTCTTGCCCATCTTGGTGCCGTCGGCGTTGGTGAGCAGCGGCGTGGTCAGGCCGAAGACCTGCGTGCCGTCCACGCGACGTGCGAGTTCGACGCCGTTGACGATGTTGCCCCACTGGTCCGATCCGCCCATCTGCAGGCGGCAACCTGCGCGGCGCGACAACTCCAGGAAATCGTAGGCCTGGAGGATCATGTAGTTGAATTCCAGGAAGCTCAGCGACTGTTCGCGATCGAGGCGCAGCTTGACCGAGTCGAAGCTGAGCATGCGGTTGATCGAGAAATGCTGACCGATGTCACGCAGGAACGGGATGTATTCGAGGCGGTCCAGCCACTCGGCGTTGTCCACCATGATCGCGTCGCTCGGTCCGTCGCCGAAGGTCAGGAAGCGCTCGAAGACGCGGCGGATGGAAGCGACGTTCTGCTTGATGAGATCCTCGGTCAGCAGCTTGCGCGCCTCGTCCTTGAAGCTGGGATCGCCGATCTTGCCGGTGCCACCGCCCATCACCACGATCGGCTTGTGGCCGGCGCGCTGGAGCTGGCGCAGCATCATGATCGAGACGAGATGCCCGACGTGCAGCGAGGGCGCGGTCGGGTCGAAGCCGATATACCCCGGCACCACCTGCTTTTCGGCCAGGGCGTCGAGGCCCTCGGCATCGGTCAGCTGGTGGATGTAGCCGCGCTCGTCGAGCAGGCGGAGCAGGGAGGAGGTGTAGGTCATCGGTCCGCTTCGGTATTGTCGGGAGCGGCGCGCCTAGCACGCGGCCGGCGACAAATAAATCGGTACGATGTTGCGGCTGGGGTCGGGCGCGGCATAGTCGCAGCCATGGCAGAGCTCTCGTTTCATCCCGCCCATCCGCCGCTTGGCGTTCGCAGCATCGAGGCCCGGATCCTCGGGTTCGACACGAAGTGGCTGCAGCTGCGCTGGATCCTGCGCGGGGCCGAGCGGGTGGTGGTGCCGCCCTTCGCCGGCAAGGGCCGCGCCGATGGCCTGTGGCAGACCACATGCTTCGAGATGTTCGTCCAGCCGGCCGGGGAGGCCGAGGGGGCGGGCTACGCCGAGTTCAACTTCTCCCCGTCCGAGCGCTGGAACGCCTATGCGTTCTCGGCGCCGCGCGAGGACATGCGCGAGCGCGCGTTGGCCCGCGATGCGGTCTGCACCTGGCGGGGCGGATCGGACATGGCGATCTTCGATGCCGCGGTGCCGGCGAGCGGCTTGCCCCTCCCGCCCTGGCGCTGCGGGTTCACGGCGGTGATCGAGGAGGAGGGCGGCATCAGGAGCTACTGGGCGCTGGCGCATGGCTCCCCGGCACCCGACTTCCACGATCCGTCTTGCTTCGTCCAGGAGGTTGCGGCACCGAGCGGGGCATGAAATTCGGTATCGACCGCCTGATCGCGGACCCCGCCCTGCGTGCGCCTCTCGAAGGCCGCCGCGTTGCGCTCGTCGCCCACCCCGCTTCCGTCACGGACGGGCTCGTCCATTCGCTCGACGCGCTGATGGCGGCGGGCGTCACCGTCACGAGTGCGTTCGGCCCGCAGCACGGGCTGCGCGGCGACAAGCAGGACAACATGGTCGAGACGGCGGACGAGACCGACCCGGTCTATGGCATCCCCGTGTTCAGCCTCTACGGCCAGGTGCGGCGCCCCACCGCGGCGATGATGGACAGTGCGGATGTCTTCCTGTTCGACCTGCAGGACCTCGGCTGCCGCATCTACACCTTCGTCACCACGCTGCTCTACCTGCTCGAGGAGGCGGCGGCGCGCGGCAAAAGTGTCTGGGTGCTCGACCGACCCAACCCCGCCGGCCGGCCGGTCGAGGGGACGAGACTGACCGCCGGGGAGGAGAGCTTCGTCGGCGCGGGGCCGATGCCGATGCGCCACGGCCTGACGCTGGGCGAGATGGGGTCCTGGTTCATCCGCCGCTTCGCGCTGGACGTCGACTACCGCGTGATCGCGATGGAAGGCTGGGCTCCTGCGGAGGCGCCCGGCTTCGGTTGGCCGCAGAGCCGGATCTGGATCAACCCGAGCCCCAATGCGGCAAGCCTCAACATGGCGCGCGCCTATGCGGGGACGGTGATGCTGGAGGGCACCACGCTGTCGGAAGGGCGGGGAACCACGCGCCCGCTGGAAGTGCTGTTCGGCGCGCCGGACGTGGACGCCCGCGCGGTGCGCGCCGCCATGGAGGCGATGGCGCCGGAATGGCTGGGGGGCTGTGCCCTGCGCGAATGCTGGTTCGAGCCGACCTTCCACAAGCACGCGGGCGCGCTGTGCAACGGCCTGATGGTCCACGCCGAGGGCGCGTTCTACGACCATGCGACATTCAGGCCCTGGCGGCTGCAGGCGCTCGCCTTCAAGGCGATCCGCGGCCTTGACCCCAACTATCCGCTCTGGCGGGACTTCCCCTACGAGTACGAATTCGACCGCCTGGCGATCGACGTCATCAACGGCGGGCCGGCGCTGCGCGCCTGGGTCGACGATCCGCAGGCGCTGCCCGGCGACCTTGAGGCACTGGCATCGCGCGACGAAGCCGCCTGGCAGGACGAGGTCGCCGACTTGCTCCTCTACCGTTGAGGCGCGCGCTCCGCAGGGTTAACGCCTCGTCCACCAATCCGGTTTAAGCCCTAGGGAGTGCTACGGGACTGGAGGGTGGGATGGTCGGCTGCAACATGTGCGGCACCGAGAGTGCAAGACCGCTGTTCTCCGCCAAGGGCTACGACCTTGTCCGCTGCAGCGGGTGCGATCTGGCGTATGTCGCCAACCCTCCGGACGCGGAGGGCCTGCGCCGGCTCTATTCCGCGGGCGAGACCGAATACCACGCCGAACTCCATGATCCCGACAGCGCCGCCTCGCGCCGCATGGCCGAGATCGCGGCGCGCCACCTGCGCTTCACGCGCCGCTTCGTTGGCGCGGGGCGGCTGGTCGACGTCGGCTGCTCCTCCGGCGAATTCCTGGTGCTGGCGCAGGCCGCCGGCTTCGCGTGCTCGGGCATCGAGTTCTCGGCAGAATCCGCGCAGCAGGCGCGCCTTCGCACCGGGCTGGAGATCGAGCGCGGCACCTTGCGCGACACCGGGCTGGAGGCGGGGTCCTGCGACGTCGTGACCCTCTTCGACGTGATCGAGCACGTTCCCGACCCGCTGGGCGACCTGGCGGCCGCCTGGGCTCTCTTGTCCCCGGGCGGATGGCTGGTCCTGTCCACGCCCAACATCGACGGACTGTTCCCGCGCGCCTCGTTCCCGCTCGCCGCGAAGCTGGGGTACTGGCCCCACCCCGAGCCGCCGCACCACCTGTTCCAGTTCTCGCAGGCGACGCTGTCGGCGATGGTGGAGCGCGCCGGGTTCGAGGTGGCGGGCGTGCACCACTGCAACATCGACCTGGCCTATACCTTCGGCACCCCCGCCACGCTGGCACGCATGCCCAAGCGCCTCGCCTACGCCGCCGTCTTCGCGCCGGTCGCGAAGCTGGGGCCGTTGGTCGGGCAGGGGGACTGGATCTACCTGGCCGCCCGCAAGCCGCTGGCCAGCTGAGCGGGCCGCCGCGCGGCGGGCCCGCTCGACGGGGCCGGGGGCGCAATCTCGCGGCCCGAGGCCAACACGAGCACGGCGCATCCGTTGACCCGCCGATCGACGGCGCTCAGCAGCAGCGCTTCCCCATCCGGCGTGATCGTGCTGGGAGCGGCGGCCTCGCTGGCGGGCTGCACCACGTACCGGCACTTGCGACGATCGGTCTCCTTCTTGGCGACCGGCTCGACGGGTGACGCGGCGCTCAACGTCCAGGCGCCCGCGGCCAGCATCAGCAGAACAGTATTCATCGCGGTCTCCTCCCTCGGGAAGATATATACCACGCGAACAGGCCGCGCGCATGCGTGAATCGCGAGGTAACGGCACACGTCATGCTTGCCTGCGACTCAGGTCGCGCCTTCATCCCTTCTTGCGCGTGAGCTCGCGCATCGCGGCGTCGAGCCCGTCGAGAGTGAGGGCGTACATGGCGTCCCCCACGATCTCCCGGATCATGCGCGTGGAGGCGGAGTATGACCACTGCCGCTCCGGCGTCGGGTTGAGCCACACCGTGGCCGGATAGGTCTGGACCACGCGCCGCAGCCAGACGGCGCCGGCTTCCTCGTTCATGTGCTCGACCGAGCCGCCCGGATGGCTGATCTCGTAGGGGCTCATCGCCGCGTCGCCCACGAAGATGACCTTGTAGTCGTGCCCGAACTTGTGGAGCAGGTCCCAGGTTGGCGTGCGCTGCGACCAGCGGCGCCGATTGTCCTTCCACACGCCTTCGTAGAGGCAATTGTGGAAGTAGAAGAACTCCATGTTCTTGAACTCGGCGGTGGCGGCGCTGAACAGTTCCTCCACGAGCCGGACGAACGGGTCCATCGAGCCGCCGACGTCGAGGAACAGCAGCACCTTGACCGCATTGTGCCGCTCCGGCCGCATCACCACGTCGAGCCAGCCCTGCTTGGCGGTGCCCGAGATTGTGGCGTCGAGGTCCAGCTCCTCGGCGGCGCCTTCGCGCGCGAAGCGGCGCAGGCGGCGCAGCGCCACCTTGATGTTGCGGGTGCCCAGTTCCCTGGTGTTGTCGAGGTTGGCGAACTCGCGCTTTTCCCAGACCTTGATCGCCCGACCCTGCTTGCCCTCTCCCCCGATGCGCACGCCTTCCGGGTTGTAGCCGGAATGGCCGAAGGGCGAAGTCCCGTTGGTGCCGACCCACTTGTTGCCGCCCTGGTGGCGCTTCTGTTGCTCCTCGAGCCGCTGCTTGAGCGTCTCCATGATCTCGTCCCAGGAGCCCAGCGCCTTCACCGCCTCCATCTCCTCGGGCGAGAAGTAGCGTTCGGCGAGCTTCTTGAGCCACTCCTCGGGGATCTCGACGGGCTGCTGCCCGTAGTCGGTCAGGATGCCCTTGAACACTTTCTGGAACACCTGGTCGAACCGGTCCAGCAGGCCTTCATCCTTCACGAAGGTGGCGCGGCTGAGATAGTAGAATGCCTCGGGAGTCTGCTCGATCACGTCCTTGTCCAGCGCTTCCAGCAGGACGAGGTGCTCCTTGAGCGACGCGGAAATCCCCGCCGCCCGCAGTTCGTCGATGAAGTTCAGGAGCATCGGATCCCCTCCGCTCGCCGCCGCTTCGCGTTCATGCGGATCGCGCCCTTCAGGCCTTGGCCGTGGGGGCCGGCGGCTGGCCGGGCCAGCGCTCGAGCTGCGGATCTATCGCGGCCCAGGCCGGCGCCTCGTCGGTCCAGATCGCCATCGCCGGGCTGAGGCCATGCCCTTCGTCGAGCAGGCCGAGCCGGATCGTGCGGAGCTGCGGCCGCGCGCTCGTCCGGCCGAGCACGGGCGTGCCGCAGGCGGCGCAATACTCGTGCGTCAGCACGTTGCCGCTGGCCGCGACATAGGCGTGATCGCCCCGCGCACCGCTGATCGTCACCGCCTCGGTCGGAAACATCGCGTTGTTTGTCGGCCCGCCCGCGGCGACCTTCTGGCACTGGCGGCACCAGCATTGCCGGGTGGCGACCGCATCCGCGGTGATGGTGACCGTGACCGCGCCGCAGTTGCAGCGGCCGGTGTAGCGCGGCTCGCTCATGGCGCCGTCCTCAGCCGCCGCGCCGCGCCATGAAGGCGAGGCGTTCGAACATCATGACGTCCTGCTCGTTCTTGAGCAGGGCGCCGTGGAGCGGCGGGATCGCCTTGCCGGGATCCTGGCTCTGCAGCACGTCCAGCGGCATGTCCTCGTTCAGCAGCAGCTTGAGCCAGTCGAGCAGCTCGCTGGTGGAGGGCTTCTTCTTGAGACCCGGCACTTCGCGCAGCTCGTAGAAGATCTCCATCGCCTTGCGCACCAGCGTCTTCTGGATGCCCGGAAAGTGCACGTCGACGATGGCCTCCATCGTCTCCCGGTCGGGGAACTTGATGTAGTGGAAGAAGCAGCGGCGCAGGAACGCGTCCGGCAAGTCCTTCTCGTTGTTGGAGGTGATGACCACGATCGGCCGCTCCACCGCGGCGACGTGCTCCCCGGTCTCGTAAACGTCGAAGGCCATGCGGTCGAGCTCGGCCAGGAGGTCGTTCGGGAATTCGATGTCGGCCTTGTCGATCTCGTCGATCAGCAGGACCGGCAGCTCGGGCGAGGTGAACGCCTCCCACAGCTTGCCCTTGCGGATGTAGTTGGCGATGTCGTGGACCCGCGCATCGCCAAGCTGCCCGTCGCGCAGGCGGGCGACCGCGTCGTATTCGTAGAGCCCCTGATGCGCCTTGGTGGTGGACTTGACGTTCCAGGTGATCAGCGGCGCCCCCAGCGACGCGGCGATCTGCTCCGCCAGCACCGTCTTGCCGGTGCCGGGCTCCCCTTTGACGAGGAGCGGCCGGCGCAGGAGCACCGCGGCGTTGACGGCGACCTTCAGGTCATCGGTGGCGACGTAATTGCTGGTGCCTTCGAAACGCTGCATCGGTCGTCCTGCTCGCTTTAACTACGCGATTAAGCCCTATGTGCCGCGCCGCAGCAAGGCAATATCGATCCGCTGCGGCAAGCCGGCGCATGGACAACCCCGCCCCGGCGTTGCAGAGCAGGGCCATGCGGGGCGATCTTCTGCGCAGGATGGACTGGCTGGGCCCTGCCCGGGCGCGCGGTTACCTGCGCCTGCTGGCCGTGCTGAACCTGGCCGCGCTGGTGGCGCTGGTCGCCACTGCGCGCGGCGGCGTGGACCGCAACGGCTTCCTGCTGGGGAGTGACTTCCTGAGCTTCTGGACCGTCGGCCGGATGCTCCACGCCGGTGCCGAGGTCTACGACACCGCCGCGCACATCGCGGCCCAGCGCACCCACTTCGCGGCGGAGACGGGCTACACCGCCTTCTTCTACCCGCCATCGTTCCTGCCTTTCTGCTGGCCTCTGGGCCTTGCGCACTACATCCCCGCGCTGGCGGGATGGCTGGTCGCGACCGCGGCAGTCTACATCGTCGCGGCGCGGGCGTGGCGGGCGAATGCCGGCGTCGGTGCCCCGCTCTGGCTGCTGTTCGTGGCCTTCCCCGCAGTGCCGATCGTGGTCACGCACGGGCAGACCTCGTTCCTGGTCGCGGGGTTGCTGGGCCTGGGCGCCTGGCTGGTGCCCTCGCGCCGCTGGATCGCGGGCGTGCTCCTCGGCCTGGCGACGATCAAGCCGCAGTTCGGCGTGCTCGTGCCGCTCGTGCTGCTGCTGACGCGCGAATGGCGGACCGCCGCCGCGGCCTTCGCGACGGCCGTGGCGCTGGCGTCCTTCGCAGCGCTGGCGTTCGGGGCGCACGTCTGGACCGATTGGCTCGCCACGAGCGGGCAAGCCGAAGCGGCCATGGCCGCAGGCGCGATGGGCTTCGGCAAGATGATCAGCCCCTTCGCGGCCCTCAAGCTGATGGGGGCCCCGACCGGGGTGGCCTATGCCGGGCAGGGCGTGGTCTCCGCGGTGGTGGCGGGAACGCTGGCGGGGGCGGCATGGGGGCGCCGCTGGTCTCCCGCGCTTGCCGCCCCGATGCTGTGCGGTGCGCTGCTGGCCACGCCGTTCGCGCTTGACTATGACGCCGTGCTCCTGGGCATGCCGATGCTTTGGCTCGCGGGACGAGGGCTGGAGACGGGATTTCGCGATTGGGAGAAGCTGGCGCTGCTGCTGGCCTTCGCCGCGCCCGCCTTCGCCCGGCCGCTGGCGCTCCATGCAGGGCTGCCGGTGATGCCGCTGATCGTCGGGCTTCTGTTCGCGGTCCTCTGGCGGCGCGCCCGGAGCGAGCCCATGAGTGCCGCGGATCAGGACCCTGCCGTCGGTGGCTCGCCCTTGTCGTCGCGCTTGCGCCATGTCCGGCGCAGCGCCCAGACGGCGGCGAGGAGCGCGGTCAGGCCGGTGACCACCGCGGTGAGCGCCTTGAGCAGCGTGGGCGTGCCCGCCACGGCGTCACCGATCCGCTGGCGCAGGGTCAGCCGAACCTCCACCGGTTCGTTGTGGACGGTGGGAAGCAGTTCATAGGTCCTGCCGTCGGCAGCGATGCCCAGCACGGACGTTCGCAAGGTCAGCTTGTGCGGACCGCGCCTCTTGGGCGTGACCGCCCACTGCCAGGTGGTGACCCCGTAGTCGGAGAGGCTCTGTTCGGCATCGTTGAGTGCTTCGATGTGGAAGCCGTGGCCCGTCAGCACCGCCTTCATGTTGCGGCCGACGATGGGCTGGTAGGTCTCGACCGTCCCGGACTGCCCCTCCAGCGCTTCCTGCGGCGTCTGTCCGCGCAGTCGTCGCCGCGGCGGTGTCGGCGCGGGTGCGTCCGTCGCGGCGGGGCTGTCCGAGGCGTCGGCCATCGCAGCGTCCGCAGCGTGTTCCACCATGGCGTCATCCACCATCGCGTCGTCCACCATGGCGTCCGCGGCATCCTCGGCCTGCACCGCCACCGGCTCGGGCGCGAAGCCGATGGAGAGCTGGATGGTGACCGTCTCGTCGCGCACCATGCTGTCGGGCACGTTGAACGCGGCCAACCCGGTTTCGGCGTTGTCGACCGCGGCGCGCAGGTCGTCGCAGTCCTCCCCGGTTAGGCGGCGATTGACGATGTCGCAGCGTTCGAGCGCAGTCGAGTCGGTGGCGACCGGGTATTCCAGCGATCGCGCGTCCATGGTGGCCATCGCGTTGGTGCCATCATTCTCGCTCGCCTGGCAGGCGGCAAGCATGAACAACGGCAGAAGTATCGTGCACCGCCGTGAGAACATCGGCCGTCCCCCTCCCGGATACCAGGAAACGGCAGAATAACACGGCTATGGCGGCAATACACTCAGGAGTTTCCGCCAGTTCGGCGGTCGAAGGGACGAATACTTGTCTATTCGCCCTCTATCGAACGATCATCTGCAGCGGCCTTGCTGCGGAGCTAGGGTTCAGGCGTCGATCAGCTCCGGGTCGATCTCGCCGGCGCGGTTCTGGATGAACTGGAAGCGGTGCTCCGGATTGCGACCCATGAGGCGGTCGACCAGGTCCTTGACCTGGAACCGTCCCTCGTTCTCCGTGGGCAGGGTGATGCGGATCAGCGAGCGCGTCTGCGGGTTCATCGTCGTCTCGCGCAGCTGCTGCGGGTTCATCTCGCCAAGGCCCTTGAAGCGGCCGACCTCCACCTTCTTGCCCTTGAACTGGGTCGCCTCCAGTTCCGCGCGGTGCGCGTCGTCACGCGCGTAGGCGGACATCGAGCCGGCGGTCAGGCGGTAGAGCGGGGGCTGGGCCAGGTAGAGGTGCCCGCGGCGCACGATGTCCGGCATCTCCTGGAAGAAGAACGTCATCAGCAGCGTCGCGATATGGGCACCGTCGACGTCGGCGTCGGTCATGATGATGACGCGGTCGTAGCGCAGGTTGTCCGCGTTGCAGTCCTTGCGCGTGCCGCAGCCGAGCGCGAGGCCCAGGTCGGCGATCTCGGAGTTGGCGCGGATCTTGTCGGCCGTGGCGCTCGCGACGTTGAGGATCTTGCCGCGGATCGGCAGGATCGCCTGGGTCTTGCGGTCGCGCGCCTGCTTGGCCGAGCCGCCGGCCGAATCGCCCTCGACGATGAACAGCTCGGTCTCGCCGCTGCCTTCGCCCGAACAGTCGGTGAGCTTGCCGGGCAGGCGCAGCTTGCGCGCGTTGGTCGCGGTCTTGCGCTTGACCTCGCGCTCCGCCTTGCGGCGCAGGCGATCGTCCATGCGCTCCATCACCGCGCCCAGCAGCGCCTTGCCGCGATCGAGGTTGTCGGTGAGGAAGTGGTCGAAATGGTCGCGCACCGCCGCTTCCACGAGGCGCGCGGCCTCGGGGCTGGTGAGGCGGTCCTTGGTCTGGCTCTGGAACTGGGGATCGCGTATGAAGACCGAGAGCATGACCTCGCTCCCGGTGATCACGTCGTCGGGCGTGATGTCCTTGGCCTTCTTGGCCTGGCCGACGAGATCCGCGAAGGCGCGAATGCCCTTGGTGAGCGCCGCGCGTAGGCCCTGCTCGTGCGTGCCGCCGTCAGGCGTGGGAATGGTGTTGCAGTACCAGGAATAGGCGCCGTCGGAATAGAGCGGCCAGGCGATCGCCCACTCGACGCGGCCCTGCTCGGACCCGTCATCGCCCTTGGGAAAGTCCTGCGAGCCCGAGAAGAACTGCGTGGTCACGCACTCGCGCGTGCCGATCTGCTCGGCCAGGTGGTCGGCCAGGCCGCCGGGGAACTGGAACGTTGCCTCGGCGGGAATGCCCTCGCCCGCGAGCGAAGGCGCGCACTTCCAGCGGATCTCCACGCCCGCGAAGAGGTACGCCTTGGAGCGGACCAGCTTGAACAGCCGCGCCGGCTTGAACTTCTGGTCGCCGAAGATCTCGGTGTCCGGCGTGAAGGTCACCGCGGTGCCGCGGCGATTGGGGGCCGCGCCCACCCGCTGGATCGGGCCGAGCGTGACGCCGCGGGAGAACTCCTGCGCGTAGAGTTCCTTGTTGCGCGCCACTTCGACCCGCGTCTTCACCGAGAGTGCGTTGACCACCGAGATGCCCACGCCGTGCAGGCCGCCCGACGTGGCGTAGGCCTTGCCCGAGAACTTGCCGCCCGAGTGCAGGGTGGAAAGGATCACCTCCAGCGCCGACTTGCCGGGGAACTTCGGGTGCTCGTCGACCGGGATGCCGCGCCCGTTGTCGGTGATGGTGAGGCGGCCGGCGGTTCCGGGCTCATCCTCGAGCGAGACTTCGATGCGGTTGGCGTGGCCGGCCACCGCTTCGTCCATGGCGTTGTCGAGCACCTCGGCCGCGAGATGGTGCAGCGCGCGCTCGTCCGTGCCGCCGATGTACATGCCGGGGCGCCGCCGGACCGGCTCCAAGCCCTCGAGCACCTCGATCGCCGAGCCGTCGTAGGTTTCGCCGGTGGCGGTCGGGAGCTTGTCGAAGAGGTCGTCGGACATGGCGCGACTATAGGACCCGCGGAATCAAGGGATCAAGGACGGGCTTGCGCTTATCCTCAGCCCGCCGTCCCCGCCCGACGGGGTCGGCGGGCGAGGGCTCCGGCGGGTAGGGCGGGTCAGTCGCCGAACTTGGCGGGAGCCGGGCTGACCACCCGGACCGTTCCCGGTGCGACCTCGCGCACCTCGAGAGCCCGCTCCACCAGGCCGCCGCGGGTGAAGCGGAAGGCGCCGTCCACGCCCAGGAACCCGCCAGGGAAGGACTTGGGATCGCGCAGGGTCTCAGCCGGGAAGCGGCTCCCCGGCTTCCAGTCGCGCGCCACGCGAAGCGTCAGCAGCACGGCATCGTACCCCAGCGTCGCGATCCGGAACGGCTGTGCGCCGAAGCGGGCGCGGTAGCTCTTCGAGAACTGGCCGAACCGCTGGTCCGAAACGGTGGAGTACCACGCGCCCGCCAGTGCCGGAGAGGCGGTGACCTCGCGCTCGCCGCTCCACAACTCCGTGCCCAGGAAGCGGACGGTGGTGGCGGCCTTGCCCGGCCCCTTGAACGCGCTCGCCGCGCGCGCCGAGAGGCTGCCGCTGTCGGCGATCAGCAGCGCCTCGAAGCCCCCCTTCGCCTTCACGCGCTGCGCGGCCGAGGCGATCGAGCCGGCGCTGCGGTCATAGGCTTCGAGCGCGACCACCGATCCCCCGCCCTCGCGCACGGCCGAGAGCAGGGCGCTGCTCGTGCGATCGCCGTAGTCGCCGCGGGGTACCAGCGCGGCGAAGCTGGAAACGCCCTGCGCACGCGCGTACTCGACGGTGCGAACGACCGACTGACCCGGCAGGTTGCCCATGATGAAGACGTCCTTGGTGGCCGCCTTCTCGTCGTTGGAGAACGAGATGATGGGCACTTTCGCCCCCTTGGCGACGGCGGAGACGGCGGGGATGTCGTCGGCGAGCAGCGGGCCCAGGATCAGCTGGTTGCCATCGGCGATGGCGCGCTGGGCGGCGCCGGCGGCACCCGTCGATGTGTCGTAGGTGGTCACCCGCAGGTTCTTGGCCGCGGTGTCGACCAGCGCCATGTTGGCGGCATTGGCGATCGCCTGGCCGACCCCGGCGTTGGCGCCGGTCACGGGCACCAGCAGTGCGACGCGGTGGCGCTCGGTATCGGTCGGAATGTCGCTCCGGCTGGGGGTGGGCGTGGGCGCTGCGGGCGGCGGGGCGGTCGTCGGCGCCTTGGGCACGACGGCGCAGCCGGCGAGCGCGGCCATCGCGGCGGCGGCGAGAAGGTTCCGCCGATTCATCCGCGCGATCAGGCTCTTGTCGAACATTGCTTGCCGCTCCCTTGGTCCATGGGCATGAGTCCGGTGATGGAAGACACTCTTTCGCCGGGCCTTTACATAGTCGCAACCCCCATTGGCAACCTGGGCGACATCACGCTGCGCGCGGTCGAGACGCTGAGAGGCGTGGGCGCCGTGGCCTGCGAGGACACGCGGGTGACGGGCAAGCTGCTCCATCACCTGGGGATCAAGAAGCGCCTGATCCGCTATGACGACCATGCCGGCGAGGCCGACCGCGAGCGCCTGCTGGCGCTGATGGAGGCCGAGCCGGTGGCGCTGGTGAGCGATGCGGGCACGCCGCTGATCTCGGACCCGGGCTATCGCCTCGTCCGCACGGCGCGGGAGCGGGGGATCGCGGTGACCAGCCTTCCCGGGGCCAACGCGGCGGTGCTGGCGATGACCCTTTCCGGGTTGCCGAACGACCGCTTCCTGTTCGCCGGATTTCTCCCGAACAAGGCCAAGGCCCGGGAGGATGCGCTGGCGGAACTGGCGGCGGTGCCCGCGACTCTGGTGTTCTACGAAACGGCGCCGCGCCTCGATGCGGCGCTTGCCGCCGTGGCCGCGGTGCTGCCCGGGCGCGAGGTGGCGGTCGCGCGCGAGCTGACCAAGCGCTTCGAGGAATGCCGCAGCGGCACCCCGCAGGAGCTGGCCGCGCACTATGCCGCGCACCCGCCCAAGGGCGAGATCGTGCTGCTGATCGCGCCGCCCGGCGAGACGCCCGCCGGCGAGATCGACGTCGACGCGCTGCTGCTCGCGGCATTGACCGAGGCGAAACCGTCGCAGGCGGCGGCACAGGTCGCGAAGACGACCGGTCTCGACCGCAAGGCGCTCTATGCCAGGGCCCTGGCGCTCAAATGAGCAGGCAACGGCAGCGTGCTGAACGCCGGGGCCGGCGCGGTGAAGCGCTGGCGGCCCTCTATCTCTGGCTCACCGGCTGGCGGATCGTGGGGCGACGCGTGAAGACCCGGAAAGGGGAGCTGGACCTGGTGGCACGCCGCGGCCGCACGCTCTGCTTCGCCGAGGTCAAATGGCGCGCCAGCCCGGGCGACCTCGATCTTGCCGTCGACGGGCGGCGCCTCAGGCGCGTGGCCGACGCCGCCGCGCTCGTTGCCTCGCGCTATGCCCGGCCCGGCGACGACATCCGCATCGACGTGATCCTGATGACGCCGCGCCGCTGGCCGCGCAGGATCGTCAATGCCTGGCAACCGGGGGCGTGAACGCCTGCGCCGGGGTAAGTGCTCGAGCGGGCGGAGATTTTCGGGTCGCGCCTGGGCGGCGTTGTCGCTAAGCCCACGACCTGCAACCCTCTCGCAAAGGCTGAAGATCGCCCATGTCGCTACGTGTCGCCGTCCAGATGGATCCGCTCGAGACGATCAAGATCGCCGGGGATTCGAGCTTCGCGCTGATGCTGGCGGCGCAGGCGCGTGGCCACACGCTGTATCACTACGACGTGCGGACGCTGGCCTACGACACGGCGCACGGGGCGGCGGGGCGGCTGACCTGCTGGGGGGCGCCGGTCACCGTCCGGCGCGTGGAAGGGGCACACTTCACGCGCGGCGAGTACCGCCTGATCGACCTGTCTGAGGACATCGACGTGGTGCTGATGCGCCAGGATCCGCCCTTCGATCTCGGCTACATCACCGCCACGCACCTGCTGGAGCGGCTCGCCGGCCGCACACTGGTGGTCAACGATCCCGCTTCGGTGCGCAACGCGCCGGAGAAGGTCTTCGTGCTCGACTTCGCGCGGTTCATGCCACCCACCTTCATCGCGCGGCGCATCGAGGATGTGAAGCTGTTCGGCCAGCGCCATCCGGGCGATCTCGTCGTGAAGCCGCTCCACGGCAACGGCGGCAAGGCCGTGTTCCGCGTCCCGGCGGACGGGTCCAACCTCGGCGCGCTGGTGGAGATGTTCCAGAACGCCTGGGTCGAGCCGTTCATGGTCCAGCCGTTCCTTCCCGACGTCGCCGAGGGCGACAAGCGCATCGTCCTCGTCGACGGGGAATTCGCCGGCGCCATCAACCGCAAGCCGGGGGAGGGCGAGTTCCGCTCCAACCTGGCCGTCGGCGGCTCGGCCGAGGCGAGCGGCCTCACTTCGGCGGAAGAGGAGATCTGCGCGGCGCTGGGTCCGGAACTCAAGGCACGCGGGCTGGTTTTCGTCGGCATAGACGTGATTGGCGGGAAATGGCTGACAGAGATCAACGTGACCTCGCCCACCGGCATCGTGGCGATCGACCGGTTCAACGGAACCGACACCAGCGCCCGGATATGGGATGCCATCGAGGTGCGCCACCGCGCTCTGTAAACTGCGCAGGGCGCATGCATGGCTGAGTGGGTCTACGAGGTCGTCCGGCAGGGCGGCTATCTCGGCATCATGTTCCTCATGGCGTTGGAGAACATCATCCCGCCGATCCCCTCGGAACTCATCATGGGGCTGGGCGGGATCGCCGTCGCGCGCGGGGACATGCAGTTCTGGCCGCTGCTGCTCTGGGGTACGCTCGGGGCGGCGCTCGGCAACTACGTGCTGTTCCTGGCGGCGGATCGCCTCGGCTACGAGCGGCTGCGGCCGTTCATCAACCGCTGGGGCCGCTGGCTGACGCTTGAGTGGCACGACGTGGAGGTCGCCGGCCGGTTCCTGCGGCGGCATGGCCACTGGGTGGTCTTCGTGCTCCGCTTCATGCCGATGTTCCGCACGGTGATCTCGATCCCTGCCGGGCTGGCGCACATGGGCCACGCCAAGTTCCTGGTCTTCACCGCGCTGGGCGCGGCGATCTGGAACGCCGTGCTCATCATGGGTGGGCGCTGGCTGGGCCGCACGCTGGCGGAGGCGGAGCAATGGCTCGGCTGGGCGACGGTCGTGGTCGCGGCGATCACCATCGCGTTCTACGTGTGGCGTGTCATCAGCTGGAAGCCGCGCGAGGAGTAGCGCTCGGAGCCGCCCGTTTGGCGATTCAGCCCTGTTCCCTCGGGTGCGCGTTGCGATAGACGTCCAGCAGCGTCGCGGCGTCCACGCGGGTGTAGATCTGGGTGGAGCCGAGGGAAGCATGGCCCAGCAGCTCCTGCAGCGAGCGCAAGTCCGCACCGGCGCCGAGCAGATGCGTCGCGAAACTGTGGCGCAGGGCGTGCGGGGTCGCGCTGGCTGGCAGGCCGAGGACGACCCGCGCGCGAGCGACGGCCTTCTGCACCATCCCCTGCGAAAGCGCCCCGCCTTTCGCCCCGCGGAAGAGCGCGGCCTCGCGGACCGTGGGCCAGGGGCACTTGGCGAGATAGTCGTCCACCGCCTCGCGCACGATCGGCAGCAGCGGCACCACCCGCTGCTTGCCGCCTTTCCCCGTCACAGTCAGCGTCTCGCCCAGCGGCAGGGCCGCACCGGTGATCGAGAGCGCCTCGGCGATGCGCAAGCCCGCGCCGTAGAGCAGCAGCAGCACGGCCCGGTCGCGTGCGCCGATCCAGGGCTCGGAGGCGTCCTCCTCCACCGTGGCAGCGAGGTTGACCGCGTCGTCGGGCGTGACCGGGCGCGGGATGCCCTTCTTCACCCGCGGCCCTCTCAGCCGCGGTGGCACGGCATGCGAAGCGCCCGCCTTGTCCCGGGCGAAGACCAGGAACGCCTTGAGCGCCGAGAGCTCGCGCGCGGCCGAGACGTTGCCGATGCCGTCCTCGCGCCGGCTGGCGAGATGCGCGCGCAGGGCACCGGCGTCGAGCGCGGCCAGCGCGGCCCAGTCCGGATCGCCAAGGCTGTCGATCAGTCGTGCGGCTGTCGCCACGTAGGCGCGCACCGTGTGCGCGCTGCGGCGGCGTCCTTGTGCCAGGTGATCGCCCCAGGCCTCGAGGAGGTCGGCCTTGCGGCCCATCAGCCCTCGACCAGCTGCAGCGGAACGAGCTCGCCCAGCAGGGCATCGAGCAGGACCATGCCCTCTTGCGTCACGCCGATGCGCGCGTCCTGCCGCCACACGAGGCCCTGCTTCTGGTAGAAGCCCGCCTTGGCATCATCGCACAGCTCGGCAGCGGGAAGACCGAAGCGGGCCGCCATGCCAACCAGGTCGACGCCTTCCCGCAGCCGCAGGCCCATCAGCATGGCCTCGCTCGCCTGCTCGCGAATGCCCAGCACGCGCTGCTCGGCGATGCCGTGGCCGTCGCGGGCCACAGCCGCCAGCCAGTTCTCCGGCTTGCGGTGTCTCGCCGTCGCCACGCCGCCGCGACGGCCATGCGCGCCCGGGCCGATGCCGGCATAGTCGCCGTATCGCCAGTAGGTGAGATTGTGGCGGCTTTCCTGTCCCAGGCGAGCATGGTTGCTCACCTCGTAAGCCGGCAGCCCGGCTGCCGCCGTGACTTCGCGGGTCAGCGCGAACATGTCGGCGCAGGCATCCTCGTCCAGGGGCGCGAAATCGCCCTTGCGCACCATGGTCTCGAAGCGCGTCCCCGGCTCGATGGTGAGCTGATAGAGCGAGAGGTGCCCCGTGCCGAAGGCCAGCGCGCGCTCCAGCTCTGCGCCCCACGCTTCGGGAGACTGGCCGGGCCGGGCATAGATGAGGTCGAAGCTGACCCGTTCGAACCGCCGCTGCGCCACCTCCAGCGCGGCCAGCCCCTCGCGCGCATCGTGCAGACGGCCGAGGAACCGCAAGGTCTCGTCGTCCAGGGCCTGCAGGCCCAGCGAGACGCGGTTCACGCCGGCCGTGGCCAGCGCGGCGTAGTTCGCCGCTTCCACCGACGAGGGGTTGCCCTCCAGCGTGATCTCGATCCCGGGCGCGAAGCCCCAGAGCCGTTCCGCCTCCTCCAGGAGCCGCGCCACGAGGGCAGGGGGCATCAGCGAAGGCGTGCCGCCGCCCAGGAAAATCGACTTCAGCCGCTCGCCGCCGGCAAGCGCGTGCTCGTGGCGCATGTCGGCCAGCAGCGCGTCCTGCCAGGCGGCGTGGTCGACCCGCTCGCGGACATGGCTGTTGAAGTCGCAGTAAGGGCACTTGGCCAGGCAGAACGGCCAGTGGATGTAGAGCGCGCGCGCCATGGCCTCTTGTATCAGGCTCCGAACTGCGCGGCGACCAGCTTGGCGAAGGCGTCGGCGCGGTGGCTGATCCGGTGCTTCTCCTCGGGATCGAGCTGCGCGAACGTCACCGTGCGGCCTTGCGGAACGAACACGGGATCGTAGCCGAAGCCCATCGTGCCGCGCGGGGGCCACGAGAACGTGCCTTCCACCCGTCCTTCGTAGACCGCCTCGGCGCCGTTGGGCCAGGCGATCGCGAGGGTGCAGGAGAACCAGCAGGACCGGTCGACGTCGGAGCCGAGCTGGCACAGCAGCCCCTCGACCTTGCCCATCGCCAGGTACCAGTCGCGGCCCTTGTAGTCCTGGCCCGGCGCGCCCTCGAACCACTGCCGCTCGGCCCAGTCCGCGGTGTAGACGCCCGGCCGGCCGCCCAGCGCCGCGACCGAGAGGCCGCTGTCGTCGGCCAGCGCCGGGAGGCCGGAGGCCTTCGCAGCGGCGTGGGCCTTGAGCAGGGCGTTCTCGACGAAGGTGGTGCCGGTCTCCTCCGGCTCGGGCAGGCCCAGCTCGCCCGCCGACGCGCACGCCATGCCATAAGGGGCCATTAGCGCCGCGATTTCGCGCAGTTTGCCCGCATTGTGGGTGGCGATGACGAGGCGGTCGGCGGGATCGAGCTTGCGGGTCATGCCGGCCTCAGCGTCCCACCGCCTTCGCCTGCGCGGCGAAGATCCGGTCGCAGCCGATGCGCGCCAGGCGCAGGAGCCGCAGCAGGCTTTCCTCGTCGTAGGGCGCGCCCTCGGCGGTGGCCTGGGCCTCGGCGATCAGGCCGCCCTCGATCAGCACGAAGTTGGCGTCGGCGTGCGCGCTGCTGTCCTCGATGTAGTCGAGGTCGAGCACCGGCGTCCCCTCGCTGATCCCGCAGGAGACGGCGGCGACCTGGGCGGTGATCGGGTCTTCCTTGATCTTGCCCTCGGCGATCAACTTGTCGACGGCGATGCGCAGCGCGACCCAGGCGCCCGAGATCGCCGCGGTGCGGGTGCCGCCGTCGGCCTGGAGAACGTCGCAGTCGAGCACGATCTGGCGCTCGCCCAGCTTCTTCATGTCGACCACGGCGCGCAAGGACCGGCCGATCAGGCGCTGGATCTCCTGCGTGCGGCCGGACTGCTTGCCCTTGGCCGCCTCGCGGCTCCCGCGGGTATGCGTGGCGCGGGGCAGCATCGAGTACTCCGCCGTCACCCAGCCTTCGCCCTTGCCGCGCAGGAACGGCGGCACCTTCTCCTCGACCGAAGCGGTGACGAGAACGCGGGTATCGCCGAAGGCGATGAGGACCGAGCCTTCGGCGTGCTTGGTGAAGCCGGTCTGGATGTCGATGGCGCGCATTTCGTCAGGCGCGCGGCCGGAAGGTCGCATTGCGGGAAGTCCCTCGTCGTGGATTACCCCGGCGCCCTAGGCGCTTTGGGGTTGAGGCTGCAAGGGCATTGCCTAAATTGGGAACCAAGATGCCGACGCCGCCGATCACCGAACTGACCACCCGCGCGCGCGAGATCTTCCGGCTCGTGGTGGAGGGATACCTCGCCACCGGCGCGCCGGTCGGGTCGAAGGCGCTGTCGGGCAGCGGCTGCGTGAACCTGTCCTCGGCCTCGATCCGCTCGGTGCTTGCCGACCTGGAGGGCCTCGGCCTGCTCGCCGCGCCGCATACGAGCGCCGGACGCCTGCCGACCGAGGCCGGGCTGCGGCTGTTCGTGGACGGGATCATGCAGGTCGCGGAGCCCACGCCCGAGGAGCGGCTGGCGATTGAGAGCCGGATATCGGCACCGGGCCCGATCGAGGCGGCGCTGGAGGCGACCAGCGCGCTGCTTTCCAGCCTGTCCTCGGGCGCGGGGCTGGTCATGGTGCCACGCCGCGAGCCCCGGCTCATGCACCTGCAACTGGTTCCGCTCGCTCCGCGCCGCGCGCTGGCCATCCTGGTGGGCGAGGACGGCGCCATCGAGAACCGCGTGCTGGACCTGCCGGCCAGCCTGCCTCCGGGCGCGCTGGAGGAGGCGTCGAACTTCATCTCCGCACATCTGCGGGGGCGCACCCTTGCCGAAGCCGCGGCGGCGATGCGGGCCCAGATCGCCTCGGGCAAGTCCGCGCTCGACGCCGCCAGCAGCGACCTGGTCGAACGCGGGCTCGCGGTCTGGACCGAGGATGCGATGGCCCGTCCCGTGCTGATCGTGCGCGGCCAGGCCAACCTGCTGGACGAAGCGGCCCTGACCGACCTCGAACGGGTCCGCTCGCTGCTGGACGACCTCGAGAACAAGCAGTCGGTGGCGGACCTGCTGGACAGCGCTCGCGAATCGCAGGCGACGCGGATCTTCATCGGCTCGGAAAACCGGCTGTTCGCGCTTTCGGGGTCCTCGGTGATCGCCTCGCCCTATCGCGACCGCGAGGGCAGGGTGGTCGGCGTGGTGGGGGTAATCGGCCCGACTCGGTTGAATTATGCCCGGGTCGTCCCCATGGTGGACTTCACCGCCCAGAGCCTGGGCAAGCTCATCGGATAGCTGGAACAGACCAAGAAAATGACCGACGACAAGACGCAGTCTCCCGCCATTGACCCGGCCGTGGCCGAAGAACTTCAGGGCGTGCCCGAGGACTTCCTCGACAAGGGCGGCGAGAACGAGGAACTTACCCGACTGCGCGAGGAACTGGCGACGGCCAAGCAGGACGTCCTCTATGCCCGCGCCGAGACGCAGAACGTGCGCCGCCGGCTGGAAAAGGACATCGCCGACACCCGCGCCTACGCCGCCACCGGCTTTGCGCGTGACATCCTCTCGGTTTCCGACAACCTGTCGCGCGCGCTCTCGGCGATCCCGGCCGACCTGCGCGAGGACGAGAAGCTCAAGGGCCTGGTCTCCGGCATCGAGGCGACCGGGCGCGAGATCGACAAGGTCTTCGCCAGCCACGGCATCAGCCGCATCGCCGCCATGGGCCTGCCGCTCGATCCCAACCAGCACCAGGCGATGATCGAGGTTCCCTCCGCCGACGTCGAGCCCGGCACGGTCGTGCAGGAGCTGCAGGCCGGATACATGATCAAGGACCGTCTGCTGCGCCCCGCGATGGTGGCCGTGGCGAAGAAGCCGGACTGATCGCCGCGAGCCCGCCGCTGGGCATCAGGCCCCGCGGACGGCGGTTTTTCCGCGCTGTGGCAGGACGAGCGGGCGTACGGCAGGGTTATGTCGTTTCGTTGCCGAGGAACCTCTTAGGTCCACCTCCGTTGACTTGGCAGGACCCCTGGTTTTTCGGAGAACATCCATGCGCAAGATCATCCTCCCCCTGCTTGCGGTCGGCGCTTTCAGTATGGCCGGTTGTGCGGGCAACTACGCGGGCGAAGGCGCCTTGGCGGGCGGCGCGCTCGGCGCGGGCGTCGGTGCCATCGCGGGCGGCGATGTCGGCACGGGTGCCGCTGTCGGCGCTGCAGCCGGCGCGCTCGCCGGTTCGCAGGTCGACAAGGACAAGGGCTGCTATCGCTACGATCGCAACGGCGACCGGTACTGGGACCGCGATTGCTGATCCGCACGCCTCTCGTCAAAGGGTCGCAGCGGGGCGTGGTCGCCTGACCACGCCCCGCTCCTTTGTCCCTATACGGTTCAGGCCCGGGCGGGCTTGAACGGCAGGATTCCGCGGTAGCTGTCCAGCGGCGGCGCCCCGGGAACCTGCGCGCCCATCCGCAGCAGGAACACGTGCCGTACGATCTCGGCCTGCTGCTCGAGCCCGTACCGCTCCAGCGTCCAGCCGGGGCGCAGGGCGTAGTCGTAGCGGGAAAGCGGGTGCCGCATCAGCGGCAGGTACCAGCGCCCGCGCACCTGCGTCTGCCAGACGTGGGTCATCTCGTGCAGGAACAGCCCCTGGAGGGCGTGCGAGGCCGCCGCGAAGTCATCGCGGTAGAGTTCGCTTCCCGGGTGGAAGTGCAAGTGCCCGCAGGGTGCCATCACCGTGTTGCGGGGTTGGAGCGGAAACCAGCGTCGGCGGCGGATGCGCACCGGCTGCCAGTCTATCGCCGTTCCGAACACCGACCGGGCGAGGTCGATCTCCCCGGGCGTGAGCGGCCGCTCGGCGCCCCGCGGACCGGCCGCCGAGCCGGCTGGCTCCCCGCTCAGTGGTGCATCCCTTCCATGCCCGCATCCGTGCCCATGCTCTCCAGGTGGAGTGGCATCGACAGCTTGTCGCCGTCCGAGAACGTCAGCGTGAGTTCCGCCGTGCCGCCCGGCTTGAGCGTTTCGGCCAGGTCGAAGGCCATGATGTGGAGCCCGCCCGGGGCGAAGACCACCGAGGCGCCCGGCGCGATCGGCAGCGAGGCCACTGCCGCCATGGAGCCGCCGCTGGTCTGGTGCATCTCCGCCTTGCCGGCGCCGGAGACATGGACGCCCGCCAGGGTCACCGGCTCGGCGCCGTCGTTGCGCACCGTGAAGTAGACCGCGGCCGGACGGCCGGCCACCACCGGCAGGACCATCCGCCCGTCGCTGGCGGCGATGCCGGGCTTGGCGACGGGTCCGGTCACCGTCGCCTCGTTGGCCTCGGACGGGCTGTCCGGCTCCTGGCTGCAGGCGCCGACGCCGGCCGCCAGCGCGATCGCAGCGATCAGGACGAGCGGGCGGTTCGGTTTCATCACAAGCATTTCCTCGGTCCTCCGGGCCCCCGAAAAATCGCCTGCCTCATGCCACTCGTGCACACTTGTTCCAAGCAAAACGTCACCTATATCGCCGCTCGACGACTTGGAACGTCACCGAGCCGCGCAAGCCGCCTTGCCTTGATGGAGGGAGGCGATCCGTGCGGTGTCAACCATTGACGTGAGGAATGGGGATAATGGCAAAAGTAATTGGTATCGACCTCGGAACCACCAACAGCTGCGTCGCCGTGATGGATGGCGGCAAGCCGAAGGTCATCGAGAACTCCGAAGGCGCGCGCACGACGCCCTCGATCGTCGCTTTCACCAAGGATGGTGAGCGCCTGATCGGGCAGCCGGCGAAGCGCCAGGCCGTGACCAACGGCAACAACACGATTTTCGCGGTGAAGCGCCTGATCGGTCGCCGGTTCGACGATCCGGTGACCAAGAAGGACACCGAGCTGGTCCCCTACACCATCGTCAAGGGCAAGAACGGCGACGCCTGGGTCCAGGCCGGTGGCGAGGACTACAGCCCCTCGCAGATCAGCGCTTTCACCCTGCAGAAGATGAAGGAAACCGCCGAATCGTACCTCGGCGAGACGGTCACGCAGGCGGTCATCACCGTTCCCGCGTACTTCAACGACGCGCAGCGCCAGGCCACCAAGGACGCCGGCCAGATCGCCGGCCTCGAAGTGCTGCGCATCATCAACGAGCCCACCGCCGCGGCGCTGGCCTACGGGCTCGACAAGCAGGACGGCAAGACCATCGCGGTCTACGACCTTGGCGGCGGCACCTTCGACGTCTCGATCCTCGAGATCGGCGACGGCGTGTTCGAGGTGAAGTCGACCAACGGCGACACCTTCCTGGGTGGCGAGGACTTCGACTCCAAGCTGGTCGAATGGCTGGCCGACAAGTTCAAGGCCAAGGAGAACATGGACCTGCGCAGCGACAAGCTCGCTCTGCAGCGCCTGAAGGAAGCGGCCGAGAAGGCGAAGATCGAGCTTTCGTCCACCGCGACGACCGAGGTCAACCTGCCCTTCATCACCGCGCGCATGGAAGGCGGCGCCACCACCCCGCTGCACCTGGTCGAGACGATCACGCGCTCGGACCTGGAGCGCATGGTGGCCGACCTGATCCAGCGCACGCTCGAGCCCTGCCGCAAGGCGCTGGCCGATGCGGGCATCTCGGCCAAGGAGATCGACGACGTCGTGCTCGTGGGCGGCATGACCCGCATGCCCAAGGTGCGCGAAGTCGTGAAGGAGTTCTTCGGCAAGGAACCGCACACCGGCGTGAACCCGGACGAGGTCGTCGCCATGGGCGCGGCGATCCAGGCCGGCGTGCTGCAGGGTGACGTCAAGGACGTGCTGCTGCTCGACGTGACCCCGCTGTCGCTGGGCATCGAGACGCTGGGCGGCATCATGACCAAGATGATCGACCGCAACACGACGATCCCGACCAAGAAGAGCCAGGTCTACTCGACCGCCGAGGACAACCAGCAGGCGGTGACGATCCGCGTGTTCCAGGGCGAGCGCGAAATGGCGCAGGACAACAAGCTGCTGGGCCAGTTCGACCTCGTCGGCATCCCGCCGGCCCGTCGCGGCGTCCCGCAGATCGAGGTGACCTTCGACATCGACGCCAACGGCATCGTCAACGTCTCGGCCAAGGACAAGGGCACCGGCAAGGAGCAGCAGATCCGCATCCAGGCCTCCGGCGGTCTCTCGGACTCGGACATCGACCAGATGGTCCGCGATGCCGAGAAGTTCGCCGAGGAGGACAAGAAGCGCCGCGAATCCGCCGAGGCCCGCAACCAGGCGGACAGCCTGGTCCACGCGACCGAGCAGCAGATCGCCGAGAACGGCGACAAGATCGACGCTGCG
Organism: Novosphingobium soli; assembly: GCF_042432915.1. Lineage (NCBI taxonomy): Bacteria > Pseudomonadati > Pseudomonadota > Alphaproteobacteria > Sphingomonadales > Sphingomonadaceae > Novosphingobium > Novosphingobium soli. The sequence continues at coordinate 116,595 of NZ_JBHLWK010000006.1, read as the reverse complement.
CTCAAGAGCGAGGTGGAGGCCGCGATCGCCGCGAGCAAGACCGCTCTCGAGGGCGGTGACGCCGCCGAGATCAACGCCAAGGCTCAGGAACTGACCCAGGTGGCGATGAAGATGGGCCAGGCCATCTACGAGAAGGAGCAGGCCTCGGCGGCATCGCCGAACGCGGCTCCGGCCGGTGACGACGACGTGGTCGACGCCGAGTTCTCGGAAGTCGACGAAAACAAGGGCTGACGAGTCCTGATGAAAACCGTGGCCGCCACCGGTGCATTCCGCGCCGGTGGCGGTTAGGTTATTCCCCAGGGGAAGAATCACACCGTGTCAGCAACTGAAATCGACTACTACGAACTGCTCGAGTGCGAGCGCACCGCGGACGACAAGGTGCTCAAGTCGGCCTACCGCCGGCTGGCCATGCGCTATCACCCGGACAAGAACCCGGGCGACAAGGAAGCCGAGGCGCGCTTCAAGCAGATCAGCGAGGCTTACGACTGCCTCAAGGACCCGCAGAAGCGTGCGGCGTACGATCGCTATGGCCATGCCGCATTCCAGCAGGGCATGAACGGCGGCGGCCAGGGCGCCGAGTTCGGCGACATCGGGGACATCTTCGAGTCCATCTTCGGCAGCGCCTTCGGCGGCGGCGGTCGCCAGCAGGCGCGGCGCGGCGCCGACTTGCGCTACGACATGGAGGTCAGCCTCGACGACGCGTTCCGCGGCAAGCAGACCGAGATCACCATCGACGTCTCGCAGCCCTGCGAGCCCTGTCACGGCAGCGGCGCGGAGCCGGGCACCGGCAAGCGCGGGTGCGCCATGTGCGGCGGCCACGGCAAGGTGCGCGCGCAGCAGGGCTTCTTCGTGGTCGAGCGCACCTGCCCGACCTGCCACGGCCGCGGCGAGGTGATCGAGAAGCCCTGCCGCGCCTGCGGCGGCGAAGGCCGGGTGGACCAGCCCCAGACGCTGCAGGTGGACATCCCGCCGGGCGTCGATTCGGGAACCCGCATCCGGCTTTCGGGCAAGGGCGAGGCGGGGCCGTTCGGCGCGCCTCCGGGCGACCTCTATATCTTCCTGCACGTCAAGCGCCACCGCGTGTTCGAGCGCGACGGCACCACGCTGCTCACGCGCGTGCCGATCACTTTCACGACCGCGGCACTCGGCGGCGCGATCGAGATCCCCGGCATCGACGGCGAGGCGATCGCGCTCGAAATCCCGGCCGGCATCCAGTCGGGCAAGCAACTGCGCAAGCGCGGCGCCGGCATGCCGGTCCTGCAGGGCCGCGGCCGCGGCGACCTGGTCGTGGAGATCTCGGTCGAGACCCCGACCAAGCTCTCCGCGCGCCAGAAGGAACTGCTGCGCGAACTGCAGGCGACCGAAACCGGCGACGAATGCCCCCAGTCGAAGGGCTTCTTCGACCGGCTCAAGGACGCGTGGAGCGACCTGACCGAATGACCGCGTCGTCCCGGGTCCGACCCGGGACGGCCGCCGGTTAGCCCACTGCCCGAGCCGGGTGCCTCAGCCGCGCCAGCGCTCGCGCACCAGGTCCGGCATCGGGTCGGCGCCGATCACCTGACGCCGGATATGCGCGACCAGCCCCGGATCGGCGCGCAGGCGCGGCTGTTCCTCGTCGAGGATCGCCAGGAACGCGCGCCGCTTGAATTCCAGCAACTCTGCCTCGGGCATGGCCTTGCCGCGCGGGAGCGTGGAGGCCATCAGGTCCATCATCCGCTCGGCGCCGTGGAGCCGTCCCCACAGGTAGTCGTTCTCGCGGTAGGCGCGGCTGAAGAACGCCCCGAAGTTGAAGAACTCGCTGCCCCGCAGGCTCGCGTCGGCCTGCGCGCCGGAAATCGCGGAACAGTCCTCGGGCGAGATGCGGTCCACCAGCACGGGGTCGAATTCGGTCAGCCCCTCGCCGCGCAGCAGGGGCAGGGTCACCGCGTCGTAGAAGGGGAACCCGAGGTAGGCGAGGAGCACCCTTCGCCGCAGCGCCTGGGGCATCCCCGCCAGAGCTTCGGCCAGCAGCGCGTCGACGGCGGTGTCGGCGGCGAGCAGGTTGCGCGCCCGGGCGAAGTGATCCACCACCGCCTGCGGATCCTCGAAGAAGGCGCGAGCCACTGCCGGGAAGTCTTCCCCGAGCGCGGCGAGCGGCTCACGCTCGATGTACAACGCCAGCGCGGCATAGATGGCGCCGCGGGCCTCGTCGCGGTGCTGGTCGGTGACGCCCGGCTCCTCTTCCCACTCCTGCGTCACGCGCCGCGCCAGGAGGCGCAGCCGGCGGACGCGGAAGGCCAGGTCGTGGCTGCGGAAGAAGCCGATCATGGCGGGGGAGCTGGCATCGCGCAGCGCCTCGGTGCGGTCCAGGCCCCCAGCCGCCAGCTGGGCGATCAGGCGCTCGCGCACGGGCTCGGCAGAGTGCAGGTCCAGTTCCGGCGCGGCCTCCACCACCATGCGCGCCATCATCGCGACGAGGCCGCTGAACTTGACCTGGGCATAGCCGTGATAGGCATAGCCCGCCTGCTCGAAGGCGGCGGCCTGCGCCTTGGCACGCCAGCTCGCCAGCCGCTTGGGGGTGGGGCGGTCCAGGGAGAAGGTGTTGCCGAACAGCCGGTCGACCGCCTGCTCGATCTCGGGCCGCAGGGCCAGGACGATCTCGCGCAGCCCCATCATCTCGCGCGACTGGCGCTCGAGCGCTTCCAGGTTGTCGCGGATCGGCTGCGCGCGGGGAATCGCCGACAGCGAGCCGAAGATCACCGAGAAGAAGCCCGGCAGGCGGGTGTCGCGCCGCATTTCGGCGCCGAGCCGGTCGGGCGTGGGATCGATGTAGACGAAGCGCCGGTCCACTTCGCGCGCGGCGGGGCGGTCCCGCAGCACCGCCATGGCATCGGCGAAGGGCGCGTTGACGAGCACCGAGCCGTCGATCAGCGACACGCTGTCCAGTTCGCCGCGCCGCGCATGCTCGGGCATGATGCGGCGCAGGAAGGCATCGCGGCCGGGCCAGGCGATGTCCTGCTCCGCGACGAGCCGGTCGATCTCGGCGATCTGCAAGGGCGGGAAGGCGCCCGGAAAGCTGGCCGAGGCGCGCGCGGCGAACACCAGCTCGGGGATGGCGGCCAGCGGTTCGCCCGCGATGCCGCGGGACCGCGCGTGGAAGCCGAAGGTCAGCCGGTGCTCGCTCTCCAGCACCAGCTCGGGCGAGTGCAGGCGCAGCGTTTCCAGGTGGCCCTTGAAGTCGGTCGCCGTGAGGAACAGGTCGAGCGGGTGTTCGGCCGGCAGCAGCGGCCGCCCCGCCGGCGCGCGAGCCATGGCGTCGAGCGCATCGTGGAGGAGGCGCGAGAGGCCGATGCCGCTGAACGGCGGCTCGAACCAGCGCGAGCGGATCAGGCGCGAAAGCTTCTCGCGCACTTCGGCCCGCGTCTCGGGCGCGACGCTGGCGCTGACCGCGTTGCCGGGCCGATGGAGGAGGTAGCTGACGAGCGGCGTCGCCCAGAACTTGGCCGCGCCCGACCACGGCCGGGCCTCGGGATCAAGCAGCGTGTCCACGTCCGCGGTCTGGAGCCACAGGTCGGTCAGCGGCTCCAGCGATTGCCCGGAATGGATAGCCTGCGCCAGGAACACGCTGTTGATGCCGCCCGCGCTCGCCCCCGCGACGATGTCGGTGAGCACCCGCAGCCGGACGTTGCCGGCGCTCTCCAGCCTTTGCAGCAGGTCCAGGTAGACCCCGGCGCTGCCCGCGGGCCGACCATCGCGCGAGCCGTGGGCGCGGCTTGCCTGCAAGGCCTTCCACAACTCCTTGGTGACGCCGTGCATGTAGACGGCAAGGCTCACACCCCCGTAGCAGACCAGTGCGATCCGCAGTTCCTTGTGCTGCATCCGGCCAGCTTGGCGCAGCCTTACGAGAATGGCAATTGCGTTCTCATTCCGTTCCGGTTACGCGAACGCCATGGCGAAACCCAAGCGTCGATATGTCTGCCAGGCCTGCGGAGGCGTCTCCACCCGCTGGCAGGGGCAGTGCCCGGATTGCGGCGAGTGGAATACGCTGGCCGAAGAGGCACCGCAGACGGTGTTCTCGGCCAAGCACGACCTGTCCTCCGGGGGGCGGCCGATCCAGTTCACCCCGCTCGACCAGCCCGGAGAGATGCCCAGGCGGCGCGCCAGCGGCCTGGCCGAGTTCGACCGGGCGCTGGGCGGGGGGCTGGTCCCGGGCTCGGCGATCCTCATGGGCGGCGATCCCGGCATCGGCAAGTCGACGCTGCTGCTCCAGGTCTCGGCGCATATCGCCCGGCAGACGCAGGGCGGGGGCGGCGGGCTCTCCGTATACGTGAGCGGGGAGGAGGCGGCCGGCCAGGTGCGCCTGCGGGCGGAGCGCCTCGGCCTCTCGAACGCCCCGATCCAGCTTGCCGCCGCCACATCGGTGCGCGACATCCTGACGACGCTGGGCATGATGGATCCGCCCGCGCTGCTGGTGATCGATTCGATCCAGACGATGCATTCCGACCAGATCGAGGGCGCTCCCGGCACCGTCAGCCAGGTCCGCGGCTGCGCCTTCGAGCTGATCCGCTACGCCAAGGAGAACGGCGTCACGCTGGTGCTGGTGGGGCACGTCACCAAGGACGGCAACATCGCGGGGCCGCGGGTGCTGGAGCACATGGTGGACGTGGTGATGAGCTTCGAGGGGGAGCGCAGCCACCAGTATCGCATCCTGCGCAGCCTGAAGAACCGCTTCGGGCCGGTCGACGAGATCGGCGTCTTCGCGATGGAGGGCAACGGCCTTGCCGAAGTGGGCAACCCCTCGATGCTCTTCCTGTCCGGGCGCGAGGAGCCGATGGCAGGCAGCGCGGTGTTCCCGGCGGTCGAGGGGACCCGGCCGGTGCTGGTCGAGATCCAGGCCCTGATCGTCCGCCTGCAGAGCGGCGCCACCCCGCGGCGCGCGGTGGTCGGGTGGGATTCGGGCCGTCTGGCCATGCTGCTGGCGGTGCTGGAGGCGCGCTGCGGGCTCAGCTTCTCCAGCGCGGAAGTCTACCTCAACGTGGCGGGCGGGTACCGGCTGAGCGATCCCGCCGCCGACCTCGCCGTCGCCGCCGCGCTGGTCTCCGCCCTGGGGGACAAGCCGCTGGCCACCGATGCGGTGTGGTTCGGCGAAGTCTCGCTCGCCGGAGAGATCCGGCCCGTCGCTCACGCCTCGATCCGCCAGCGGGAATCGGCCAAGCTCGGCTTCGCGCGGGCGTTCGGTCCGGCGGGCGGGGCTCCGCCGGAAAAGGGCTTGCGCTTCGACGGGCTGACGATGCTGCCCAACCTCGTTGACCGCATCCTGTCCGATGCCTAACTCTCACCCGATATGACTGGGTTCGACATCGCCGTCCTGCTGATCGTGGGCATCGGCGCCATAACCGGCTTCCTCCGCGGCTTCGTGCAGGAGATCCTGGCGCTGGCGGCCTGGGTCTTCGCGATCTTCGCCATCCGCCTGTTCCACACGCCCGCGACGGCGTGGCTGGAGCCGCATCTCGGATCGGGATCGGCCGCGGGAGTGCTGGCCTTCGCGCTGCTTCTGGGCGTGCCCTTCGCTGTGGTGAAGCTCGTCGCCAAGTGGGCCGGCGCCAAGAGCCGCGGCTCGGTGCTGGGGCCCGTCGACCGCGTGCTCGGTCTGGGCTTCGGGGCGGTGAAGGGCGTCATTATCATCGTCCTCGGCTTCTCGGTGCTGGTGCTCGGCTACGACACGATCTGGGGCGTCAGCGGCCGGCCGGACTGGATCGTGCAGTCGCGGACCTATCCCTTCGTCAACGCCAGCAGCGAGGCGCTGGTCCAGCTCATCGCCGAGCGGCGGCAGCAGGCCAGGGCCGCCGAAGCGGCGAAGGAGCCGGCCTGACCCGTGGCGACGACGGTCCTCTATACTCCCGAAGTGCTCGGCCTCGCGATCGAGCTTGCGCACTATCCGCTGAGCGAGGCGCTGCCGCTGCGGGGAGACGCGCGCTCGCGCACCTGCGGGAGCAGCATCGTCCTCGGGCTGGAGGCGGACGCGGCCGGTGTGGTGCAGCGGATCGGCCTGCGCTGCCAGGCCTGCGCCATCGGCCAGGCGGCGGCGGCCCTCTTCGCCCGCGGCGCGGCGGGCCGGGACGCAGCGCAGATAGCGGCCGCGCGCGACGCGATCGGCGCATGGCTGGCCGGCGAAGCGCCGCTGCCCGACTGGCCGGGACTGGAGACCATCGCTGCGGCCCGCGACTATCCGGCGCGGCATGGGGCGGTCATGCTGCCCTGGGACGCGGCCGTGGCGGCGCTCTGCGCGCGGTAGGCCAAAGGCCGCCATCCTCGGTTGCGATGCCGCGGCCGCTACGGCTATGGGGCCACCACCATGGTGATGATGCTGCCCGAACTTCCCACGCCCGCGCTGCGGCTCGGCCTCGACGTCGATGCGCTGACCTCCAACTGGCGTGCGCTGGACCGGATGTCGGGACGCGCGCGCGCCGGAGCCGCAGTCAAGGCCAACGCCTACGGCCTGGGCGCGCGGCGCGTGGTGCCCGCCTTGCAGGCGGCGGGGTGCCGCGACTTCTTCGTCGCCCACTGGAGCGAGGTTCCCGAGCTGCTCACCGAGGCGGGTGCGATTTCGTTGTCCGTGCTGCACGGTCCCTTGACCGGCGCCGACGCCGCCTTCGCCCGCGCCGTGGGGGTGAAGCCGGTCATCAACTCGCTCGACCAGGCCCGCCGCTGGGTGGAGAGCGGCGGCGGCCCGTGCGACCTCATGGTCGACACCGGCATGAACCGGCTGGGGGTGGCGATGGCCGAGCTCGGCGACCCGGTGCTCGGCCGGCTGGAGGTGGACGTCCTGCTCTCGCACCTCGTATCCTCGGAGGAGGACGTCGCGCTGAACGGGGTGCAGCAGGAGCGCTGGACCCAGGCGCGAGCGGTGCTGCGCCACGCGCGCGCCAGCCTTGCCAACAGCGGTGGCATCGCCCTGGGCAGCGCCTATCACGGCGACCTCACGCGCCCGGGCATCGCGCTCTACGGCGGGGTGCCGCGCCCCGAGATGGGGGAAATGCTGCAGCAGGTCGCCCGGCCCGAAGCCGCGATCCTGCAGGTGCGGCAGGTCGCCGCCGGAGAGACGATCGGCTACAACGCCACCTTCACCGCGCCTGCTGCCATGCGGGTGGGCACGATCGCGCTCGGCTACGCCGACGGCTACTTGCGGTGCTGGTCGGGCAGGGGGCGCTTCACGGCCGGCGGAACGGTCCTGCCGGTGCTGGGCCGCATCAGCATGGACCTGACCGTCGTCGACCTGACGCAGGCCCCCGAGATCGGCGAGGGCGACTGGGTCCGCGCCGACTACGCAATACCCGCCGCGGCCGCTGCGACGGGGCTTTCGCAGTACGAACTGCTGACCCTGCTGGGCGCCCGCTTCGGCCGCTGAATCCGGCTTCGCCGGCGTTTTGCTGCGCAGCAAATTCTGTTGCATCGCGACATTGCCGGGTGGTATCCTGTTGCCAGATAGAGTGGGGACTGGACATGGCTGAAACGGCGTCGAGCGACGACAACACCGTCATCATCAAGAAGTACGCCAACCGGCGGCTCTACAACACGCGCTCGTCGAGCTACATCACGCTCGATCACCTGGCGAAGATGACGCGCGAGGGCGTGGACTACAAGGTGCTCGATGCCAAGACCGGTACCGACATCACGCACACGATCCTCACGCAGATCATCATGGAGGAGGAATCCAACGGCGAGCAGATGCTGCCGGTGAACTTCCTGCGCGAACTCATCAGCATGTACGGCAACCAGATGCAGTCGCTGATCCCCCACTACCTGGAAGCCTCGATGGAGAACTTCCGCGCCAACCAGGCCAAGCTCGCCAAGGCGTTCGAGGACAGCCTGGGCAACAATCCGCTGGCCAAGCTGGCCGAGCAGAACATGGCGATGTTCCGTGCCGCTTCCGCCGCCTTCATGCCGGGCGCGGAAAAGCCCGAGGCCAAGGCCCCTCCGGCCGAAAGCGCCGGCGGCGACCTTGCCGCCCTGCGCGAGCAGATGGCCGAGATCCAGAAGCGTCTCGACGCGATCGGCAAGTAACGGCAGGCGCGTGGCGCGGGTCCAGCGGCCTGCCGCGCGCATCCTCCTGCTCGACGAGGCGGGGCGGGTGCTGCTGTTCCGCTTCGACCCGCCGGACCGGCCGCCGTTCTGGTGTACGCCCGGCGGCGCGGTCGATCCCGGTGAAAGCTACGCGGATGCCGCCCGCCGCGAACTGGCCGAGGAGACCGGCATCGCCGCCGATCCCGGTGCCGAGGTGGCGCGCCGCCGGGTCGAGTTCGTCACCATAGAGGGCGTGCCGGTGATGGCCGACGAACGCTACTTCGTGGTGCGCCTGCCCCCGGGCGCCGCGCGGATCGACACCGGCGGGCACACCGCGCTCGAACGGCAGCTCATGCGCAGCTGGCGCTGGTTCGATGCCGCCGCGCTGGAGGCGGCGGAGGAGCCGTTCTTCCCCGTCGATCTGCCCGACATGCTGCGCGCCTTCGCTTCCGGCGTTTGAACCTTTGCGCGAGTGCGGCTAACAGCGGGCCATGAATCAGACGCCCGCCATTCGCCATGCCCTCTCGACCAAGCGCGAGGACGATTTCGCCCAGTGGTACCAGGAGGTGATTTCCGAGGCTGAGATGGCCGAGGAGTCCGGGGTCCGCGGCTGCATGGTCATCAAGCCCTGGGGCTATGGCATCTGGGAACGCATCCAGCGCCTGATGGACGATCGGATCAAGGCGGCCGGGGTGCAGAACTGCTACTTCCCGCTGTTCATCCCGCTGTCCTACTTCGCCAAGGAAGCCGAGCACGTCGAGGGCTTCGCCAAGGAGATGGCCGTCGTCACCCATCACCGGCTGATCGGCGACGGCAAGGGCGGCCTCGTCCCCGATCCCGAAGCGAAGCTGGAAGAGCCGCTGATCGTGCGTCCAACGTCGGAGACGGTGATCGGCCAGGCTATGGCGCGCTGGGTCCAGTCTTGGCGCGACCTGCCGCTGATGGTCAACCAGTGGGCGAATGTCGTCCGGTGGGAGATGCGCACGCGCATGTTCCTGCGCACGAGCGAGTTCCTCTGGCAGGAGGGCCACACCGCCCACGCCGACCGCGACGACGCCATGGTCGAGACGCTGCGCGCGCTCGAGATGTACCGGGACTTCGCCGAGAGCCAGCTGGCGATGCCGGTGATCGCCGGCGAGAAGCCGGAGAACGAGCGCTTCCCGGGTGCCGTCGCGACGTACTCGATCGAGGCGATGATGCAGGACGGCAAGGCGCTCCAGGCCGGCACCTCGCATTACCTCGGCACCGGCTTCGCGCAGGCGGCGGACATCACCTATCAGGACCGCGAGGGGACGCAGCAGTTCGCGCACACGACCAGCTGGGGCACCTCCACCCGCATGATCGGCGGCCTGGTGATGACCCACGGCGACGACGACGGGCTGCGCGTGCCGCCGGCGGTGGCGCCGCATCAGGTGGTCATCCTGCCGATGCTGCGCGACAATGCCGAGGACGAGGCCCTGCTCGCCTACTGCGAGGATCTGCGCAAGGCGCTGGCCGGCGTGTCCGCGCTGGGCGAGCCGGTGCGCGTGCTGCTGGACAAGCGACCGGGCAAGGCGACGCAGAAGCGGTGGGCCTGGGTCAAGAAGGGCGTTCCGCTGGTCCTGGAGATCGGGGGACGCGATGCTGCAGGCGGGCAGGTCTCGATGCTGCGCCGCGACCGGCTGTGGAACGCGGCGGCCAAGGCGAACTTCGTGGGCATGGGCCGGGACGATTTCGTCGCCCGCGCGGCGGCCGAGATCGAGGACATCCAGGCCTCGCTCTTCGCCGAGGCGAAGGCGAAGCGCGACGCCAACATCGCCAAGGCCGCGAGCTTCGACGAAGTGGCGGCGTTCTTCGCCGAAGACAAGCGCTATCCGGGCTGGGTCGAGGTCGAATGGGCCCGCCCCACGGGCGATGAACTGGAAGGCATCGTCCAAAAGCTCAAGGCGCTCAAGCTGACGATGCGCAACACTCCGCTCGGCGGCGAGCCGGCAACGGGAGGCTGCATCTTTACAGGACGGCCCGCGGTAGAGAGGATATACGTCGCCCGGTCCTATTGACCGGCCAGGAGGAACCTCATGTTCGCAGCGATCAGGTACAATCTCGCCAACCTTGCCAACTTCAAGGGGCGGCAGGGTCGCTCGTCGTTCTGGTTCTACATCCTGTTTCTCGTCGTCATCCAGATCGCGATCTCGTTCGTGATCTCGATCGCCATGACCGGGCCGATGATGGCCGACATCTTCTCCGCCGCGCAGCAGGGCGCCAGCGAGGGCGCAATGCAGGAGCAGATGTTCGAGCGGCTGGCGGGCATGATGCGCGCGTCGGCCTGGACTTCGGCGGTTCTCTCGCTGGTGATGTGCGCCCTGATCGTCGCGGCGTTCACCCGCCGGCTGCACGATTCCAACAAGCCGGGCTGGATCGCCGCGCTGGCGGTGCTGATCCAGCTTGCCGCGATCGCGTTGCAGGTCAGCTCGATCGACAAGGCGGTCAAGGTCATCACCGCGGCGCGCACCGGCGACCTGGCGGGAGTGCAGGAGGCGCAGGCCTCGCTGATGATCAACGGGTCGCTCGGGTGGGTCCCGGTGCTGATGGTGATCGTCTTCGGCGCCTGGCCTTCGAGCGACGGAGCCAACCGCTACGGTCCCGAACCCGACCACATCTGAGTTCCCCACAGCCCCGCACCATTGCAATAAGGGCCGGTTAGCGCCATCTCAGCGCGATGCCCGCAAAGAACCGGCCCGCCCCCGGCTTGCCCACCCGCAAGCAGATCCTCGACTTCATCCAGAACTCGCCCGTGCCGGCGGGCAAGCGCGAGATATCGCGTGCCTTCGCGCTGAAGGGCAATGAGAAGATCCAGCTCAAGGCGCTGCTGAAGGACATGGCCGAGGAGGGTCTGATCGACGGCAAGCGCACCGCCTTCCACAAGATGGGCGGCCTGCCCAAGGTCACCGTGCTGCGGGTGGTCGACATCGACGAGGGCGAGGCGGTGGCCGTTCCGGACACCTGGCAGCCCGAGGACGCGACCCCGCCGCCGCGGATCCGCCTGGTGGAGAAGGGCAGGGGCAGCGCGCTCAAGAAGGGCGACCGCGTCCTCTCCCGCACCGAGGAGACCGCGAGCGGGTGGCGCGCCTATCCGATGAAGAAGCTGGAGCTGCGCTCCGAGCAGGTGCTCGGCGTGGTCGAGATCGACGGCGGCGGCAAGCCCTGGCTGGCGCCGGTGGACAAGCGCATCCGCAACTCCTGGCCCGTGTCGGACCTGGGCGGCGCCAAGGCCGGCGAACTCGTGCTCGGCACTCCGATCGGGCGCTCGGCGCGGCCTTCGATCAAGGTCACCGAGGTGCTCGGCGAGCCGCTCGCGCCCAAGGCGTTCAGCCTGATCGCCATCCACAAGCACGGCATCCCCAACCACTTCGCCGAGGAGGCGCTGGAGGAGGCGCAGGTGGCGGCGCGCCTGCCGCTCAGCCCCGACCATCGCGAGGACCTGCGGCACCTGCCGATCGTCGCGATCGACCCGTCCGACGCGCGCGACCACGACGACGCGATCTGGGCGCAGCCGGACGGGGAAGGCGGGTTCGAGGCGCTGGTCGCCATTGCCGACGTCTCGTTCTACGTGCGTCCGGGCGGGCAGATCGACTTCGAGGCGCGGCGGCGGGGCAACTCGGTGTACTTCCCCGACCGCGTCGTGCCGATGCTGCCCGAGGTTCTGAGCGCGGACGTGTGCTCGCTGCGCTCGGGAGAGGACCGCGCGGCGATGGCCTGCCACTTGCGCATCGACGCCCAGGGCAAGGTCACCGACTGGCGCTTCACGCGCGCGCTCGTCCGCATCCACGAGGTCATCGCCTACGAGGAGGCGCAGGCCCGCATCGACGAGGGCCGGGCCGAGGCGCATCTGCAGAACCTGTGGGACTGCTGGCGGGCGCTGGCCCGCGCGCGCGCCGATCGCGACCCGCTGGAGCTGGAGCTGCCCGAAAGGCGGGTCAAGCTGGACGAGCAGGGTCGCATCACCGAGATCGCCATCCGCGAGCGGCTCGACGCCCACCGCGTGGTCGAGGACTTCATGATCGCCGCCAACGTGGCCGCCGCCAAGGCGCTGGAGGCCAAGGTGGCGCCGGTGGTCTATCGCATCCACGAGACGCCGAGCCGCGAGAAGCTGATCGCGCTCAAGGACTACCTGGCCACCTTCGACAAGAAGCTGGCCCTGGGGCAGGTCATCACCCCCGGCCTGTTCAACCGCATGCTCAAGGACATCACCGACGAGACCGAGAAGGCCCTGGTGATGGAGGCGGTGCTGCGCAGCCAGACGCAGGCCTACTACGGCCCGGGCAATGCCGGGCACTTCGGCCTCGCGCTTGCGTCCTACGCACACTTCACCTCGCCGATCCGCCGCTATGCCGACCTGCTGGTGCATCGCGCGCTGGTCGACGCCTACGGTCTCGAGCAGCCGAAGCCCAAGGCAGACCTGCCGGCGACTTCGGGCCTGTCCGAACGCGACCGCGAGGACCTGGGCCGCATCAGCGACGCCATCAGCCAGGCCGAGCGCCGGGCGATGGAGGCCGAGCGCGAGACCATCGACCGCTACGTCGCCGCCTGGCTGGCGAGCCGCGTCGGCGAGGTGTTCGACACCCGCATCACCGGGGTGCAGAAGTTCGGGTTCTTCGCCACCATCGTCGGCCTCGGCGGCGACGGGCTCGTCCCCGTCTCCACGCTGGGCGACGAGCGGTTCCGCTACGAGGAGAAGGCGCAGGTGCTGGTCGGCGAGGAGAGCGGCACGACGTATGCCGTCGGCCAGATCCTCCGGCTGCGCCTGGCCGAGGCGAACCCGCTGACCGGCGCGCTCAAGTACGAGCTGGAGGAAGGCGGCGGCCGCATCGAACCGCGCGGCAAGCCCCAGCCGCCGAAGAAGCGCGGGGGCCACGTGGTCGGCAAGCGGGGCCGGCCCGCGAACATCCGCCACCAGGGCCGCGGCAAGCGATAGGCGGCCGCGGCGGCGGCGTCAGCTCAGGCGTTCGATCGCCTCTGCGTCGAGGCCGCCGGGGATGACGAAGACCGGGCAGGGCATGTGCGCCATGCCGGCTCCGGTGAAGTGCGCCACCAGCGGCCCGGGCCCGCCCTCCTTGGCGGCGCCGAGCACCAGCGCCGAGACCTCCGGATGCTCCTCCAGGTACTTGCGCACGACCTTGATGTCCTCGCCCACGCGCACCGAGATGACCGGCATCTTCGCGCCTTGCGACAGGAGGTTGCCGGCAGCCGCGGTGACCATCGTCTCGGCCCTGGCGCGGGCTTCCTCCTCGATGGTCGCCTGCACGCCGGCGAAGGCGTTGAAGGGCTGCGGCGGGACGAGGGCCAGCAGGTGCAGCGCGCCGTCCGTCTTGGCCGCGCGCCGGGCGGCGAACTGCAGCGCCGCGAGGGCTTCCTCGGTTTCGTCGACGATCACCAGATAGACGCGCATGGGGTTCCTCTCGGCCCGGTTATCGAGCCAATCCCTCCGCGGCGCAAGCCATCCGCATTGCGAAAAATCGAACACCAAGGCGCTTGTGCGCGCGCGTCAACTTGTCCAAGGAAGGGGCCATCCGAAAGACCTCCCCCGGACAACAAGGAACGTGACGCTTCCATGCCCATCGAGATCAAGATGCCCGCCCTGTCTCCCACCATGGAAGAAGGCAAACTGGCCAAGTGGCTGGTGAAGGAAGGTGACACGGTCTCCTCCGGCGACATCATGGCCGAAATCGAGACCGACAAGGCGACCATGGAATTCGAGGCCGTGGACGAGGGCGTGGTGGGCAAGATCACCGTCGCGGAGGGTACCGAGGGCGTGAAGGTCGGCACCGTCATCGCCATCCTCGCCGGGGAGGACGAGGACGCGTCCGCGATCGAGGCGCCGAAGGCGGCAGCGGCTCCCACGGCCGCGGAAAGGCCCAAGGCCGAAGCGCCCAAGACCGAAGCTCCAAAGGCCGAGGCCCCGAAGACCGACGCGAAGCCTGCGCCGGCGGCCTCCAGCCCTGCGCCTGCCGCGGCGGCTGCTCCCGCGGGGGACCGCGTGGTCGCCTCGCCGCTCGCCAAGCGCCTCGCCGCGACGAAGGGCGTCGACCTCGCCGCCGTGACCGGCACCGGCCCTAACGGCCGCATCGTCAAGGCGGACGTCGAGGGTGCGAAGCCCGGCGCTGCTCCCGCCAAGCCGGCCGCCGCCGCTCCGCAGGCCGCGCCCGCTCCGGCCGCAGAGGCCGCTCCGTCGGTCGACATGGCCGCGGAGACCCGCGCGCTGCTGGACGCGCGCGTCCCGCACACGGTCGACAAGCTTTCGGGCATGCGCAAGACCATCGCGCGGCGGCTCACCCAGTCGATGCAGGAAGCGCCGCACATCTATCTCACGGTGGACGTGCAGCTCGACAAGCTCCTCGCCCTGCGCGCCGAGATCAACACCGCGCTGGAGAAGCAGGGCGTCAAGGTCTCGGTCAACGACATGCTGATCAAGGCGCTCGGCCTCGCGCTCGTCGAGGTGCCGGAGTGCAACGTGACCTTCGCGGGGAACGAGCTGATCCGCTATCAGCGCGCCGACGTGTCGGTGGCGGTGTCGATCCCGAACGGGCTCATCACTCCGATCGTGCAGGACGCCAACGGCAAGTCGCTCTCGGCCATCGCCCGCGCCACCAAGGACCTCGGCGCGAGGGCCAAGGACGGCAAGCTCAAGCCCGAGGAATACCAGGGCGGCACGGCCTCGATCTCCAACATGGGCATGATGGGCATCAAGCAGTTCACCGCCGTCATCAACCCGCCGCAGTCGACCATCCTCGCCATAGGTGCAGGCGACAAGCGTCCCTGGGTCATGCCAGACGGGTCGCTGGGAGTGGCGAGCGTGATGAGTGCGACGGGCAGCTTCGATCACCGGGCCGTGGACGGCGCCGACGGCGCGCGCCTGATGGCCGCGTTCCGCCAGTACGTCGAGAACCCGCTGGGGATGATCGCCTGACATGGCGCATGAGGCCGGAGAGCTGGTCATCCGCGTGACCGCCATGCCCACCGACCTCAACCCCTATGGCGGCGTGTTCGGGGGCTGGCTGATGAGCCAGCTCGCGCTGGGCGCCGCCTCGCTGGTCACCCGCCGCACCGGCCACAAGGCCGTGGTGGTGGGCGCGACCGACTTCACCTTTCCGGGCGCGATGGTGGTGGGCGACGAGCTCAACGTCTATGCCCGGGTCGCGCGCACCGGCCGCACATCGATGACGGTGGTCACCCGCGGCTTCGGGCGCGCCCGCGCCAGCGAGGAGGAAGGCGAGGTCGCCCGCGGCACCTTCACCTTCGTGACGCTGGACGAGAACGACCGGCCGCGCCCCATCGCGTCGGCTGCCGAGGTTTGAACACATGACCGAGTACCGCGAACCCGTCATCCGCGTCACCGCGATGCCGGCCGACACCAACGCCTATGGCGACATCTTCGGGGGCTGGTTGCTGAGCCTGATGGACTCGGGCGCCGGCCTCGTCGCCGCCCGCCATTCGCGCGGACGCGCCGTCACCATCGCCCTGGACGGCATGAAGTTCCACAAGCCCGTCAAGGTCGGCGACGAGGTCTCCGTCTACGGCGAGCTGAAGAAGGTGGGCCGCACCTCGATGACCATCGCGATCGAGGCGTACCGCCGTCATCGTGCAGAAGAAGAGCGGGTCAAGGTCACCGAAGCGATTTTCACGTTCGTCGCGATCGACGACGCCGGCCTGCCCCGCGCTATCGAACAGGAGAGTTAAGTCAGTGGCTGATTCATACGACGTCATCGTTCTCGGTTCCGGCCCCGGCGGCTATGTCGCGGCGATCCGCAGCGCCCAGCTCGGCCTGAAGACCGCGATCGTGGAGCGCGAGCTGCTCGGCGGCATCTGCCTCAACTGGGGCTGCATCCCGACCAAGGCGCTGCTGCGCTCGGCCGAGGTCATGCACCACATGAAGCACGCCAAGGACTACGGCCTGGCGGCGGAGAACATCACCGCCGATCTCGACGCCATCGTGAAGCGCTCGCGCGGGGTGGCCAAGCAGCTCAACCAGGGCGTCACGCACCTGATGAAGAAGAACAAGATCGCCGTCCACATGGGCACCGGCAAGCTGGTGGCGCCGGGCAAGCTGGAGGTGACCGGCGAGAAGGGCACCGAGACGCTCGAGGCCAAGCACATCATCATCGCCACCGGCGCGCGCGCGCGCGAGCTGCCCAAGGCGAAGTCGGACGGCAACCGCATCTGGACCTACCGCCATGCGATGACCCCCAAGGAGATGCCGAGCAAGCTGCTGGTCCTCGGCAGCGGCGCGATCGGGATCGAGTTCGCCAGCTTCTACAACGACATGGGCGTGGACGTCACGGTCGTCGAGATGATGGATCGGATCGTGCCGGTGGAGGACAAGGACGTCTCCGCGTTCCTCGAGAAGGCGCTGACCAAGCAGGGCATCAAGATCCTGACCGGCGCCAAGGCCGGGGATGTGGTGGCCTCGGACAAGGGCGTCAGCGTCAAGATCACGCCCAAGGGCGGTTCGGAGGAGACGCAGGAATTCAGCCACGTGATCGTCGCCATCGGCATCGTGCCGAACGTCGAGAACATCGGCCTGGAAGACCTCAACATCGAGCCGGACGAGAAGTTCTTCATCAAGGTGGACGACTACGGCCGCACCAACGTCCCGGGCGTGTGGGCCATCGGCGACTGCGTGAAGGGCCCCTGGCTGGCGCACAAGGCGAGCCACGAGGGCGTCACCACCGCGGAATCGATCGCCAAGGAACTGGGCAACAAGGAGGTGCATCCGCACCCGCTCGACCGCAACAACATCCCGGGCTGCACGTATTGCCACCCGCAGATCGCATCGGTCGGCATGACCGAGGCGAAGGCGAAGGAAGCCGGCTACGAGGTCAAGGCGGGCACCTTCCCGTTCATCGGCAATGGCAAGGCGATCGCGCTCGGCGAGCCCGAGGGCTTCGTCAAGACGGTGTTCGACGCCAAGACCGGCGAACTGCTGGGCGCGCACATGATCGGCGCCGAGGTAACCGAGATGATCCAGGGCTACGTCGTCGGCAAGACGCTGGAGACCACCGAGGCGGAACTGATGAACACCGTCTTCCCGCACCCGACGATCTCGGAGACGATGCACGAGGCGACGCTTGCCGCCTACGGACGCGCGATCCACATCTGATCGACCGGCACGCCGCAAACGAAAGAGGGGCGGGCCACGCGGCTCGCCCGTTTTCGTGGTCCGCGCTTAGCGGAACGTCTTGGTCAGCACCACCAGCGTCGCATCGCCTTCGAGCGGCTCGGGCGTGAAGCCGCGCTCGCGCTCCAGCGTGATCGCGGCCAGGTTGTCGCGGCTCTCGATGGCGATGGCGCGGCGGCACCCGCGCGCGGCGGCCTGGTCGGCGATGAAGTCGAGCATGGCCCAGCCGATGCCCTTGCCGCGATGCGTCCCGCACACCGAGATGGCGATCTCGGCCGTATCGAGCGGACCGTCGCAGGCCAGCAGCCCCGAGGCCACGATCTGCCCGCTCGCACGGTTGCTGGCGACCCAGGACTCGGTGCGGAAATGGTCGGCGTGGACCAGCGGGTCGAGCTGGCTGGCGCTGACCGGACCCGGGGCGGCCAGGAAGCGGAAGCGCCGGTCCTCCTCGGTGACCCGCTCGAAGAAGTCGGCCAGAGCGGTGGCGTCCGCCTCGGTGGCGGGCCGCAGGTCGATCTCGATTCCCGAGCGGGTGGGCAGGGTGACGGTCTGGAAAGGCATGGCACGGGCTTCCTGGAGGGGTGAGGCAGGACCTCTTTAGGTCCCTGCCGGCCACCGCGCCTTGATCGAGATCAGCTTGACGCGCCGTCGTCCCGGGTGGCACCCCCGGCGCAGGCGCTTCGCCGTTCCCGGGCCCGCCGCCGCGCGTGCCGCCGCGCTCGTAACCGAGAACCGACGCGTGAGTTCGAGAGGAGAGATCTGCATGGCCGACGCCGTCTATCCCGTACCCGCCGAATGGGACCGCGATGCCCTGATCGACGAGGCCCGCTACCGGGAGATGTACGCGGAATCGGTCTTCGATCCGGAGCGGTTCTGGCGCCGCGAGGCCCAGCGCGTCGACTGGATTCGGCCGTTCACCACCGTCAGCCAGTCCAGCTTCCACGAGGAGGACTTCGGCATCGCCTGGTTCGCGGACGGCACGCTCAACCTCTCCGCCAACTGCCTCGACCGCCATCTCGAGGCCCGCGGCGACGCGGTCGCCATCCTGTGGGAGCCCGACGACCCGCGCACGCCCGACCGCCGCATCACCTATCGCGCGCTGCACGAGGCGGTGTGCCGCTTCGCCAACCTGCTGAAGGCGCGCGGCGTCCGCAAGGGAGAGCGTGTCACGCTCTACCTGCCGATGGTGCCCGAGGCGGCGGTCGCGATGCTCGCCTGCGCGCGGATCGGCGCCATCCACTCGATCGTGTTCGCCGGCTTCTCGCCCGACGCGCTCGCCGGGCGCATCCAGGACTGCGACAGCCGCATCGTCGTGACCGCGGACGAGGGGCTTCGCGGGGGCAAGACGATCCCGCTCAAGGCCAACGTGGACGAGGCGCTCAAGGCCTGCCCCGGCGTCGAGACTGTCATCGTGCTGGCGCGCACCGGCGCGGGAACGCCGATGGTCGAGGGTCGGGACATCGACTGGGCGACGAGCGTGGCGGAGCAGGGCGCCGACTGCGCGCCCGAGGAGATGAACGCCGAGGACCCGCTGTTCATCCTCTACACCTCCGGCTCGACCGGCAAGCCCAAGGGCGTGCTGCACACGACCGGCGGCTACGCGGTCTGGGCCTCGATGACGCACGAGTACGTGTTCGACTATAAGCCGGGGCAGGTGTTCTGGTGCGCGGCGGACGTGGGCTGGGTCACCGGCCACTCCTACGTCGTCTACGGGCCGCTCATGAACGGCGCCACCACCGTCATGTTCGAGGGCGTCCCCAATTACCCGGACCCGAGCCGCTTCTGGCAGGTGGTCGACAAGTTCGGCGTCGAGACCTTCTACGGCGCCCCCACCGCGCTGCGCGCGCTCATGCGCGAGGGCGACGCCTGGGTGAAGACCACCAGCCGCAAGTCGCTGCGCCTGCTCGGATCGGTCGGCGAGCCGATCAACCCCGAGGCCTGGGGCTGGTACCACGCGGTGGTGGGCGAGGGGCGCTGCCCCATCGTCGACACCTGGTGGCAGACCGAGACGGGCGGGATCATGATCGCCCCGCTGCCGGGCGCGACTGACCTCAAGCCCGGCTCCGCCACGCGGCCGATGTTCGGCGTCGTGCCCCGGCTGCTCGACAACGACGGCGCCGTGATCGAAGGCGCCGGGGACGGCTGCCTGGTGCTCGCGGGAAGCTGGCCCGGGCAGATGCGCACCGTCTGGGGCGACCACGCGCGGTTCTTCCAGACCTACTTCTCGACCTTCAAGGGCTACTACTTCACCGGCGACGGCTGCCGCCGGGACGAGGACGGCTACTACTGGATCACCGGCCGCATCGACGACGTCATCAACGTCTCGGGCCATCGCATGGGCACCGCCGAAGTCGAGAGCGCGCTGGTGGCGCATCCCATGGTCGCCGAGGCGGCGGTCGTCGGCATGCCGCACGAGATCAAGGGGCAGGGCATCTACGCCTTCGTCACCACCAATGCCGAAGTCGAGCCCGACGAGGCCCTGCGCAAGGAGCTCGTCCAGTGGGTCCGCCACGAGATCGGCCCGATCGCCACCCCCGACGTCATCCAGTTCGCCCCCGGCCTGCCCAAGACCCGCTCGGGCAAGATCATGCGCCGCATCCTACGCAAGATCGGCGAGAACGACCTCTCCAACCTGGGAGACACCTCCACGCTCGCGGACCCCTCGGTGGTGGACAGCCTCATCGCCAACCGACCGCAGCCGGCGCCGGCGTGACGCTTGGCCGGTAGAACGCGGCAGGCCGGGCGCGAGCGCGGCGGATCGAAGATGTACCCCATCCCCGTCTCGCCTGTCGCCAGGTGACTCGAGGGGCCGCCCTCTCGCGTGTAAGGCGTGGCTTTACGCGAGTGTAAAGCCACGCAATACAGAACACCCGCAACCGGCGACTGACATTCACAAAGGTCGACGCGAGTACGATCGCCGACCTCGACATCGAGGATTACCACTGATGGCCGTCAAGGTTCATTCCTTTTTCTCGGTGCATCCCGGCCCGTGGCTGCGGACGGAGTTCATCGAGCCGTACGGCCTCACCGTGTCGTCGGCGTCGGAAGCGCTGGGCGTCACGCGCGTGACGCTGAGCAATCTCTTCAACGGCAAAGCGGCCCTGTCGGCCGACATGGCGCTCCGCTTCGAAAAGGCGTTCGGAGTCTCGGCCGACACGCTGATGCGGATGCAGGCCGCCCATGACATCGCCCAGGCGCGAGCCCATGCCGATGACCTGGTCGTCACCAGGATTGCGAAAGCGGCTTGAAATGGGCTCGTCAGGATGAACCCACCTTGTGGCCTGCCGGGGCACTCCAGCGTAGCGTGGCGAAGCTGGAGACTGCTCGGAAGCCGCCGCCGCGGTCCATCGTCATTCTCTACGACAGCTTCGATGCGTTCGCCGATGCCGCATATGCGGAGGTGATAGCTGGCACGCTGGCAGGGACTTCTTGCTGATCCTCGCCGCACATGAGACGAGGCGGGTATGGGCGCTGGAATAAGCTAGTTGCCGTATCCGAGCCTTAAGCCACCCTGAACCGTTTCGTCGCGTCGAGCATTGCTGACCGTCGCTCGTCCGACGATATTCAAGAATGCTTCCTTCGATGCTGTCGCTTCATCCAACAGCGAGCGCCGATGGAGCGCGATATAGAGAGCCACAGCATATGCTTGGCAGTTGATCGAGCGTTCCGGATTGAACTCAATGTCTGTGAAGGCGGAATAGCTCAGTATCTCTTCTGCTAGGGATGGCTGCTTCTTGAGGGCATTGATATAGAGCCAGTCGTAAAAGGCGGTCTGTGGCTCAAGCGGCCAATCCACACCGAAAAATCGGAATGCCACCAGGCGACCCGATGATTTCAGTCTTTCGTCCTTTTTTGCCTCGCGGGAGGTCATCGCCATTATGTCACCGAAAGGACCGCCCCGCTCGAATACCTTGCTGCTCTGGTAGGCGCATTCCACACTCATGGTGTGCTGGTATTTGAGGGTCGTGAACGTCAAATTGAACGCGCTTAGCGCTACGCCCAGCTCATCTCTAGATTTGCTCGAAATCTCTAGAACACGGGCGATTCCCGGAAGCTCGCAGGCCGCCTCATGTAGCGAATCGACGGACTTCTGCTTCTGGGATACGGCCATGCCGGGAAACCAGTGAAAGCGAACGTGCTTAGTGCGAACGAGCGCCTTCCCTTCGGTCGCGGGTATAAAGATCGGTCTTTCTGCCATAGCCTATCGTCTGACGCTGCCTCAATTTCCCCAGGTTCGAGCATATTTTCGGTTAGCGAACATGCCTTTGTTGTTCGCGTGGATGTAGGTCTTCCGACCTCCTAGGTGCGCGACATATTTTTCGCGCGCGGCCTCCTTTTCGAAGATCACTCCTGTGACATACTGTGGCTCGATCACGTCAAAGACTAGCACCTCGGCTTGCACGTCCGTCGGATCATAGGGTTTCAGTTTCTGATCGACCCGCGAGGTGATGCCATCAATTTCTTCATACATGCCGACAAAAGCGGCAGGAGCCATGAGGTTGGCAAGCGGTTGTCCGCTGATCCGTCCGTCAGCAGCGTTGTGCCGACAGAAAGCGCACTTTTTTCCCCACAAGATCGACGGGGGCAATATGAGGATCGCCCACTCAACGTCCTCGTCCGCCTTGCGGTATTTGTAGAGCATCTGACAGTTCGGGAAGCCGATAGAAACCGACGTGCTGTTCCGATGTCCATCGAAACGATATTGGTCATTGATGGCGGGACTGGCGCCAACCTCGGTAGCTCGGCCGATTGGATAGATGCCATGAGCCATGATCGAAGGTAGATTCACCGCGCGGGTGAAGTGCAGTAGGTAAGGAACTCGAACGGTTGTTGCTTGAGCCTGAATCGCTTGCGCTGGCATAGAACCCCCATGCTGCCGTTTCGCTGACTCATCTATTTAAGTATTCGGCATTGATGGCGGAAGAGGTGGGATTCGAACCCACGGACGGGTTGCCCCGTCGCTGGTTTTCAAGACCAGTTCCTTAAACCACTCGGACACTCTTCCATACCGATTCAGAGACAGTGGCTACACACTGACCACAAGGCTGCCTTTCGCAGCCGCCCGACCCTTTGCCGACCTACCGCTCAGCGATTCTAAATCCGTTCCTTTTCTTCCATCACGCCCGGTGCAGCCGCGCAACCCCCAGCAGCTTTCAAGACCGCTGCCTTAAACCACTCGGCCACCTGTCCTTGCGCCTGCTGCGCATAGAACAATGGCCGGAGCGCGCAAGAGGGTGTGCGCGGTGGGGATCGGGTGAAGGGAAGCGCGCGTGCGGTGGCCGGCCGGGCGAAGCGGCGGCGGCCATTTGCAAGCGGCGCGTCTTGTGCGAAGTTCGCGCGCGATGACTGTTGCTTCCTTCGTGCGATCGCTGCGTTTTCCCGTCCTGGCCGCCTGTCTCCTGCTCTCGCCGCTGTCGACGATGCAGGCCTGCGCGCAGTCCGAGACCTTCCCCGACTACCTCCAGCAGGTCGGCGCCCGGGCGCGGGCGCAGGGGGTGAGCGAAGGGGCGGTCGCCAGCGTGCTCTCCGGCCTCACGCCGAACCCGCGGGTGATCGCGCTCGACAGCGCCCAGCCGGGCCGGCAGGCCTCGCCCCCGCCGCTCGCGCCCTACATCGCGCAGCACGTCGGCGGGTCGATCGTCAGCCGCGGGCGCGCCCGCTATGCCGCGCTCGCCGGGACCCTGCCGCAGATCGAGCGGCGCTATGGGGTGCCGGCGCCGATCCTGTTCGCGATCTGGGGCCACGAGACCAACTACGGCAGCTACACCGGCGACTTCGACCTGGCGCGCTCGCTGGCGACGCTCGCCTGGGAGGGGCGGCGCCGGGCGCTGTTCGAGGGCGAGCTGATCGCGCTGATGAAGATGGTCGACCGCGGCGTCCCGCGCGATCGGCTGAAGGGCAGCTGGGCGGGCGCATTCGGCTACCCGCAGTTCCTGCCCAGCGTGTACCTGCGCCTGGCGGTGGACGGCGACGGGGACGGGCGCTCGGACATCTTCTCCAGCCCGGCGGACACCGTGGCCTCGATCGCCAACTACTTCCGCGATGCCGGCTGGCGCGCGGGCGAGCCCTGGGGCGTGCGCGCCGGCGTGCCCGCCGGCTTCGACGTCGACGCCTATGGCACGCAACTGGCGGCGCCGAGCTGCGACCGGGTCCACGCGCGCCACTCGCAATGGAAGACGGTGCGCGAATGGCGCGCGCTCGGGGTCTCGGCCTCCGGGCCGATCGGCGACGGCGTGCTCGCCACCCTGTTCCGCCCGGACGGGCCCGGCACGCCGGCCTATCTGTTAACCGGGAATTATCGGGTGATCCTCCAGTACAACTGCTCGAACTACTACGCCATGTCCGTGGGACTGCTTGCAGATGAGATCGCCCGTTAACCACGCCCTGCCGGCCGCACTGCCCTTCGCACTGCCGCTCGCGGCGGCGTTCCTGCTGCTGGGCGGGGCTGCGCAGGCCGGCGAGCGCGGCGCCGTGCCGCCGCCGGCGAACGGGCCCGCCGCCGACTACCCGGTGGTGGTGGGCGAGCCCTTCACCATCGAGGGCACCGTGTGGACGCCGGTGGACCAGCTCAACTACGATGCGGTGGGCTATGCCGCGGTGGAGGAGGGGGCCGGTGAGGGAGCTGCGGTCACCGCCGCGCACAAGACGCTGCCGCTGCCCAGCTACGTCGAAGTGACGCAGCTCGACACCGGCCGCACCATCCTCGTCCGGGTCGAGCGGCGCGGGCCCATGGTCAACGACCGGCTCGTCGCATTGTCCGCGGGCGCGGCGGCACAGCTCGGCCTGGCGCCCGGCGCGCGGTCGCCGGTGCGGGTGCGCCGGGTCAATCCCCCGGAGGCGGAGCGCGCCCTGCTGCGCGCCGGCGCGCCTGCGCCCGAGCGGATGAAGACACCCGAGGGGCTGCTCAAGGTGCTGCGGCGCAAGCTGGGCGACGGCTCCGCGCCGACCCTCGCGCCCCCGATGGCGACCGTCTCGTCGGCAGAGGCGTCGGCTGCGGCAGCTCCGGCGCAAGCAGCGCCCGCGCCTGCGCCTGCGCCCCCGCCGCCCGCCTCCGGGAACACGGCCGAAGCCGTGCCTGCGCGAGGGGCGTTCGTCGTGCAAGTGGCGGCCTTCTCGTCGCAGGCTTCCGCGCGCAAGGTCGCGGGCGAACTGGGGGGCGGCGTGACTCCCGCGGGGCGGTACTGGCGCGTGCGCCTGGGGCCCTTCGCCAACCGTGCAAAAGCGGCGCCGGCGCTGGAGAAGGCGCGGGCCGCAGGGTATAGCGACGCCCGAATCCAGCGCGCGGACTGATCGCATCGACCGCCGCGCGAACGGCTCCGACAGGTCGCGCGGGAGAACACGGGTCTTGAGATCGTTTCCGAATGCCTTGAAGATGGCCCTGGCGCTGGCCCTGGGCGCCACTGCGGCGGCGGCTGCGCCGGCCCCGGGAGCCCGGCCCGCCTCGGGCTCCGTCCCCGTCCCGCCCGCGCAGCTCGCCTCGATTCCCGTCAGCATCCTGGTGGACCTCGGTTCGGGGCAGGTGCTGGAGCAGCGGCACCCCGACACGCCGTTCCTGCCCGCCTCGGTGACCAAGGTGATGACCGCCTACGTCGCCTTCGAGGAGATCGGCGCCGGCCGGCTCAGCCTCGACCGCACGTTCAGCGAGCGGCCCGAGACCGAGCGCGAGTGGTTCGCCAAGGGTACCAACATGTACCTCACGACCAAGGACCGGCCCACCGCGCGCGACCTGCTGCACGGCATCATGACCGCGTCCGCCAACGATGCGGCGGTGGTGCTTGCCGAAGGCTATGCCGGAAGCGTCGAGGGCTGGACGGCGAAGATGAACGACGCCGCCCGGCGCCTGGGCATGAGCCGCAGCCACTACAACACGCCCAACGGCTGGATGGACGAGGGGCATACCTACGTCACCGCCAGCGACCTGGTGAAGCTGGCCGACGCGATGACCACGCGCTATCCGGACCTCTACCGCGAGTTCTCCGGCCACAAGCGCTGGATGTGGCGCGACGTCGCGATGCGCAGCCACGACCCGACGGTGGGCGTCGTGCCCGGGGCCGACGGCATCAAGACCGGCTACACGCGCGAGGCGGGCTACAACTTCCTCGGCACCGCGGAGCGCGGCGGCCGGCGGCTGGTGATGGTGCTGGCGGGGTCTCCGCTGCCCAAGGTGCGCGACGAGGCCGCGCGCGCGCTGCTGGAGTGGGGGTTCTCCGCCTGGGACACCCAGCACCTCTTCGACCAGGGGCAGACCGTGGCGCAGGCCCGCGTCCAGGGGGGCGATGCCCGCCATCTGCCGCTGGTGGCGAACCGCGAGGTCCACGCGACGATCCCGCGCGGCACCGACCCTAAGGTCACGCTAACGGTGCGCTATCGCGGCCCTATTGCAGCGCCGATCCGCAAGGGGGAGCAGGTCGGCGAGCTCGAGATCCGGGTGGACGGGCTGGCACCCGGCCGCGTGCCGCTCTACGCCGGGCGCGACGTGGGCCCGGCCGGCCCGCTCGATCGCCTGGTCAACGGCTTCCTCGGCTTCTTCGCATGAGCCCGGGCCGGTTCATCGCACTGGAAGGCGGCGAGGGCGCCGGCAAGTCGACCCAGGCCCGGATGCTGGCGCAGGCGCTGCAGGACCGCGGGCTGGACGTCGTCGTCACGCGCGAACCGGGGGGCACGCCGGGCGCCGAGGCGATCCGGGCGCTGCTTCTGCACGGTGTCGCCGGGGACGAGGGCGAGGGATGGAACCCGCGCGCAGAGGCGCTCCTGTTCGCGGCCGCGCGCTCCGATCACGCACACCGGCTGATCCGCCCGGCGCTGGCACGAGGCGCCTGGGTGGTGTGCGACCGCTATCTCGATTCGAGCCGCGCCTACCAGGGCGGCGGCGGCGGGATGTCGGATGCGGACATCCTCCTGCTCCACCGGATCGGCAGCGAAGGCCTGCTGCCGGACCTGACGCTGCTGGTCGAAGTCGCGCCGGGCGAGGCCATCGCCAGGCTCGCGCGCCGCGACAGCGGCGCCAGCGACCGCATCGGCGGGCGCGATGCCGCCTACCACGCGCGGGTCGCCGGAGCCTTCTCCGCCTTCGCCGATGCCGAGGGCGGACGCTTCGCGCGCATCGACGGCAACGGCGATCCGGCGGCGACGCACGCCCTTGTGCTCGCGGCCGTGGCGCACCTGTTGCCATGAGCGCGTCCGCGCCCTGGTTCGGGCAGGAGGCTGCCTGGCAGGAATGGACCGCCGCGATCGCCTCGGGGCGGATGCACCACGCCTGGCTGCTGAGCGGCCCCAAGGGGCTCGGCAAGCGGTCCTTCGCGCGGGCCGCGGCGGCGGAGCTCGTCCGCCTTCCCGGCGCGCCCGTGCCCGATCCTCTGGCGCACCCGGATATCCATCTCCTGGAGCACCTTCCGGCCAATGACGACGAGGCGCGCAAGAAGGCCGAGGGCAAGCCGTACCAGACCCGGCGCAACATCACGGTCGACCAGGTACGTGCAATGATCCGCCGCCTGGCGACCAAGCCGACCCTGGGCGAGCGCCGGGCCGTCGTCGTCGATCCCGCCGACGATTTGGAGAAGAGCGCGGTCAACGCGCTGCTCAAGGCGCTGGAGGAGCCGCCCGCAGGCACGTACTTCCTCCTGGTGACGCACCAGCCCGGGCGCCTGCTGCCGACGATCCGCTCGCGCTGCCGGGTCTTGCGGTTCGCCGCGCTGTCGGAAGACGGGCTCGACGCCGTACTGCTCCGCGAGGCGCCCCATGCCTCCGCCGCGGCCCGCGCCGCCGCAATTGCCGCCGCGCAAGGGTCCCCCGGCATGGCCCTGGACTTCGTGGAGCACGATCTGGGCGCGATCCACCAGCTGATGACCCGCATCCTCCAGAGCGGCGACGGCGACTTCGCGCTGCGCGGCGCTCTCGCCGAGGAGATCGGGGCCCGGCCGGCACGCGACCGGCAGCTGGCCGCCCTGGAGCTGGCGCGCTCAGTCCTCGTTCGCGAACTCGGCGGGGCGTCGCGCGCCCGCCAGCAGCGCATCATCGCGGCGCATGCCGCGCTCGCGCGGCTGTCGACCCAGGCGCCGACCTACAATTTCGACCCCGGGCTGCTCATTATGGAAATTGGCGGGTTGCTGGCCTCCGCCGCCATGCCTAGAGAAGCCGCAGGCTAGCGGCTTTTGAAAGCGCTGGCAGGTCGAACTCGAGACAGAACGGAAAGAGCGACGCCGCATGGGCGAGCCCTATTACATCACCACCGCCATCAGCTATCCCAACGGCCGGCCGCACATCGGCCATGCCTACGAGGCGATCGTCGCTGACGTCATAGCGCGGACCAGGAAGGCGGAAGGCTACGACGTTCGGTTCCAGACCGGGACGGACGAGCACGGCCTGAAGATGGCGCAGAAAGCGCGGGACCTGGGCGTGACGCCGCTTGCCTTGGCCGATGAGATGTCCGGTTATTTCAGGCAGATGTGCGATGTTCTGAACGTGGGTTATGACACGTTCATCCGCACCACCGAGCCGCGCCACCACGAGGCTTCGCAAGCCTTGTGGCGCCGCATGGAAGCGGCCGGCGACCTCTATCTCGACCGCTACGAGGGTTGGTACTCGGTCCGCGACGAAGCCTACTACGACGAGAGCGAACTGGTCGCGGGAGAGGGGGGCGACAAGCTTTCCCCGCAAGGCACGCCGGTCGAGTGGACGGTGGAGGAATCCTGGTTCTTCCGCCTGTCGCGCTACCAGGACAAGCTGCTGGAGCTTTATGCTTCCAGCGACTTCATCCGCCCGGAGAGCCGCCGCAACGAGATCCAGCGTTTCGTCGAGGGCGGACTGCGGGACCTCTCCGTGTCGCGCACCAGCTTCGACTGGGGCATCAAGGTGCCCGGAAGCGAAGACCACGTGATGTACGTGTGGGTCGACGCGCTGACCAACTACATCACCGGGCTCGGGTTCCCCGATGAGGAGAGCGACTTCGCGCGGTTCTGGCCGGCGGACGTGCACGTGATCGGCAAGGACATCGTGCGCTTCCATGCCGTGTACTGGCCCGCCTTCCTGATGAGCGCCGGCCTGGCGCTGCCCAAGCAGGTCTTCGGCCATGGCTTCCTCCTGAACCGCGGCCAGAAGGAATCGAAGTCGCAGGGCAACGTGACCGATCCGATCCCGCTGGCAGAGACGTTCGGCGTCGATACGCTGCGCTACTTCTTCCTGCGCGAAGTGGCGTTCGGGCAGGACGGGTCGTGGTCGCCGGAAGCCATCGTCACGCGCGCGAATGCCGAGCTGGCGAACAGCTTCGGCAACCTGGCGCAGCGCAGCTTATCCATGATCTTCAAGAACATGGACGGAGAACTGAAGGCTGGACTTGAACACACTGCGGCGGATGATGCCCTGTTCGCCGCAGTCTCCGAGGGGATCGCGGCGCTGCGCGCCGCCTTTTCCCAGTTCGACTTCAGCAACGGCCTCGAGGCCTGGATGCGCGCCGTGTTCGCCTGCAACCAGTACGTGGACGAGCAGGCCCCCTGGGCGCTGCGCAAGAGCGATCCGGCGCGGATGGAAGCGGTGCTGATGGTGCTGTTCCGCTGCGTTCGCGACCTGGCGATCGCCGTTCGACCCGTCGTGCCGACCGCCATCGACGCCCTGCTCGACCAGATGGGCCAGGACGCTGGCGCCCGCGACTATGCCGCCTTCGGCGAGAGCGCCTGGTTCGATGGACTGGCCGTCTCGGGATTCCGCGTCGACAAGCCGCAGGGCGTCTTCCCGCGGCTTGAACTTCCGCAGGATGCGGAGCCGGCGAGCGCCTGATGCTGATCGATTCCCACTGCCACCTCGAATACGAGGGCCTCGTCGAGGACCAGCGGGGCGTGCTGGCCCGCGCGCGCTCGGCGGGGATCGCCGGGTTCCTCAACATCTCCACGCGACGCCGGGAGTGGGACCGCGTCGTCGCTACTGCCGCGCGCGAGCGGGACGTCTGGGCCTCGGTCGGTATCCATCCCCATGAAGCCGACGAGCATGCCGACCTGGGAGACAGCGCGCTCCGGGAGGCCACCGCGCATCCCCGCGTGATCGGCATCGGCGAGACGGGCCTCGACTACTACTACGACAAGTCGGACCGCGCCGTGCAGCAGGCCTTGTTTCGCACCCACATCGCAGTGGCGCGCGAGACCGGGCTGCCGCTCATCATCCACACTCGCGACGCAGAAGCGGATACGCTGCGCATTCTGGAGGAGGAGATGGGGAAGGGCGCCTATCCTGCGCTAATCCACTGCTTCACCGCCAGTGCCGGGTTCGGCCGCGCGGTCCTGGACCTGGGCCTATCCATCAGCCTTTCCGGCATCGTTACCTTCAAGAATGCCAAGGACTTGCAGGAGATTGCCAAGACGATCCCTGAAGATCGGCTACTGGTGGAAACCGACTCTCCGTTCCTGGCCCCGGTGCCTCACCGCGGTCGCCCGTGCGAGCCCGCATTCACCCGCGACACGGCGGCGTTCCTAGCGGACTTGCGCGGCATCACGCTCGAACATCTGGCACAGGCCACCACACGCAACTTCTTCGGCCTGTTCGCCAAGGCCCGCTACGCGGATGAAGCCCGGTGAAGCTCACCGTCCTCGGCAGCGGCACCTCGACGGGCGTGCCCCGGATCGGTGGTGAGAACGGCGGCGCCGATTGGGGCCTGTGCGATCCGGACGAGCCGCGCAACCGCCGCACGCGGGTGGCGGTCCTGCTGGAGAGCGAGGCAGGCGCGCGGATCCTCATCGACACGCCCACGGACCTCAGGGCACAACTGCTCGCGACCGAGACGCACCGCATCGACGCCGTGTTCTGGACCCACGACCATGCCGACCATTGCCACGGCATCGACGACCTGCGCCCGCTGCGCTACGGCCGCGCGGGGCCGATTCCTGGCTATGCCGACGCCGAGACGGTGCGCCGGCTGCGGCAGCGCTTCGGCTACGTCTTTGCGGGCCAGTATGGCTATCCAACGCTGATTTCGTTGGATAACCTCGACACGGTCCGGCTGTGCGAAGGGTTCCGTGTGGACCATGTGCAGATGCCGCACGGACCGGTGGAATCGACCGGCTACCGGTTCGAGGCCGATGGCCGTTCGGCCGTCTACGCGACCGACTTCAGCGAGATCACCCGCGGGATGATCGAACTGTTCTACGGCTGTGACCTGCTTGTCGTGGATTGCCTGCGCCGCGAGCCGCATCCCACGCATGCGCACCTGGGCATGGCGCTGGAACTCGCCGAGATCTGCCGCGCCGGGGCGGTCGTGCTCACGCACCTTGACAAGAGCATGGACTACGCCACGCTCAGCGCCCAAGTGCCGCCGCATGTGCAGGTGGGCTACGACGGACTGGTGGTCACGGCATGAACCAGACTGCGATGATCGTTTCCATGGTCGCGGTCGTCGCGTGCCTGGTTCTGGCGCTGCGAAATTCGGAAGTCCGCGAGCTCGGCCGCGGCAAGGCGCTGCGGCTGGCAGCGATCTGGGCGGCGATCATCGTCGGCCTTGTGGTGGTGATCCAGCTCTCGGGCTTCCGGATCGAACCATGACCGGCCGCGGCCGCGCTGCCCTTTGCTTTACATAATCATCATTATCGGTCTGACATGACGCGCTCCGCTTATCCCCATACTGACCGCCTGCTCCGCATCATGGCGCGCCTGCGCGATCCCGAGACCGGTTGCGAATGGGATCGGGTGCAGACGTTCGCGACGATCGCACCTTATACGATCGAGGAAGCCTACGAAGTCGCCGAGGCCATCGCGCAGGACGACCTTTCCGCCTTGCGCGAGGAACTGGGCGACCTGCTGCTCCAGGTCGTCTTCCACGCCCGCATGGCGCAAGAGCGCGGCGCCTTCGCATTCGAGGATGTCGCCGCCGCCATCGCCGACAAGCTGGAGGCGCGCCACCCGCACATTTTCGGCGATGCGTCCGCTGCCGAGGCGCAGACCGACCGCTGGGAAAAGCTGAAGGCGCAGGAGCGCGCGGCCAAGGGCGCGACCAGCGCGGTCGATGGTGTCGCCGTGTCGCTGCCGGCGCTGATGCGCGCCGAGAAGCTGCAGAAGCGCGCTGCAAGGGTCGGCTTCGACTGGGCCGAACCCGCCGGTGCGGCCGACAAGCTGCGCGAGGAGATGGACGAACTGGCGCAAGCCGAGCCGGCTGACAAGCTGGAGGAAGCGGGCGACCTGCTGTTCGCGGCCGTCAACCTGGTGCGGCTCAATGGGATCGCGCCCGAAGATGCGCTGCGTGCAGCCAATGCCAAGTTCGAACGGCGCTTCCGCGCGATGGAGACGCTCTCCGCCGGCGACGGCAGGGACTTCGCGGCGCTTTCGCTGGAGGAACAGGAAGCCTACTGGCAGGCCGTGAAGCGCGCCGAGCCGCGCTGATCCCGAGCGATCCGCAAGGATCGCCGGATCACAGCGCGCCGAAGCGGCCCCGCTCGCGTTCGGAGAGACGGACCTGCAGGCGCAGCTGCGGCCCGTCCGGCCCCTCGCCCGCGTCCTCTTCGGCCACCACTTCGCCCCGGGCGTGCAGGAAGGCGAGCCGCTGTCCATCCGCGGCGGGCACCACGAAGCTGTAGAGGCGCGCGTCCTGCGTGAGCATGCGGCCCGCCACCTCCAGCAGCTCGTCGCAGCCCTGCCCGGTCAGCGCCGAGAGCGGGACGATCGTCTCGCCATCGCGGTGCGTCACGGCTTCGGTCAGCAAGGCC
The DNA here is from genome assembly GCF_042432915.1 of Novosphingobium soli. Classification (NCBI taxonomy): domain Bacteria; kingdom Pseudomonadati; phylum Pseudomonadota; class Alphaproteobacteria; order Sphingomonadales; family Sphingomonadaceae; genus Novosphingobium; species Novosphingobium soli. The sequence continues at coordinate 84,717 of NZ_JBHLWK010000006.1, read as the reverse complement.
GCCTGTTCAGGGCCGAGAAGGTCCCACTTGTTCCACACTTCGACGATCGGGATCGACGGCGCCTCGCCCTCTCCCTGGTCCCCATCGCCACCGTTTCCGGCGACCACGCCAAGATCCGCCAGCACGTCCAGCACCTGCCGCTTCTGCGCCTCGGTATCGGGATTGGCGATGTCGCGGACGTGGAGGATGACGTCGGCGGCGGTGACTTCCTCCAGCGTGGCGCGGAAGGCCGCGACCAGCTGTGTCGGCAGGTCCGAGATGAAGCCCACGGTGTCCGACAGGATCGCCTTCTCGACAGCGGGAAGCCGGATCGCCCGCATCGTCGGATCGAGCGTAGCGAACAGCAGGTTCTCCGCCATGACGCTGGCGCCGGTGAGGCGATTGAACAGCGTCGACTTGCCGGCGTTGGTGTAGCCGACCAGCGCGATCACCGGCCAGGGTGCCTTCTCGCGGCGGTCGCGGTGGAGGCCGCGGGTGCGGCGCACCTGCTCCAGTTCGCGCCGGATGCGGGCCATGCGGTCGCGGATCATGCGCCGGTCGGCCTCGATCTGCGTCTCGCCGGGGCCGCCGAGGAAGCCGAAGCCGCCGCGCTGGCGTTCGAGGTGGGTCCAGCTGCGCACGAGGCGGCCGGCCTGATAGTCGAGGTGCGCCAGCTCGACCTGGAGGCGACCCTCCGCCGTCGCCGCCCGCTCGCCAAAGATCTCGAGGATCAGCCCGGTGCGGTCGATGACCTTGCGCTTCAGCTTCTCCTCGAGATTGCGCTGCTGGATCGCTGTCAGCGAGCCGTCGACGATGACCAGCTCGGCCTCCTCGAGCTCGCAGGCGGTGGCGATGTTCTGGATCTGGCCCTCGCCGAACAGCGTGCCGGCGCGCGGCTCGCGAATGACGATGGCCATCGCATCCGCCACGACAAGGCCGATAGCGAGGGCGAGCCCCCTCGCCTCCTCCAACCGAGCCGCGGGATCGAGGTCCCCGCGCCCGCGCATCTGCGGATATACGACGAGGGCACGCGCACCGCGCGTGACCTCACCTTTCAGTTCGTCGTTCAAGTCGGTTCAGCTTCGCTCTTTCAGTCCTCGCCTTCCTCATGCGCCTGGAGGTCCACCGGAGTCACGGGCTGAATCGTCGAAACAGCGTGCTTGTAAGCCAGCTGAACGTATCCTTCGCGCTCCAGCAGCATGCAGAACAGGTCGTAGGCGGCGACGCGGCCCTGGAGCATGACGCCGTTGATGAGGAACATCGTGACCTGCACGCCGGCATTGCGGATGCTGGAGAGGAATACGTCCTGCAGCACGCGGGTCTTCTTGGGGTTCTCCGGGCCGTTCGCGAACTGACGCGCGTCGATCGGGGTCGAGGGCATGATCGTCGAGATCGCGTGCTTGTACACCAGCTGCGACTGGCCGTCGCGGCGCAGCAGGATCGAGAAGTTGTCGAACCAGGTGACGATGCCCTGCAGCTTCACGCCCTTCACCAGGAACATGGTGACCGGGGTCTTGTTCTTGCGCAACAGGTTGAGGAACTGGTCCTGCAGGTTCTGCCCGCCCTTCGCCGCGCTTGCGGGCGATGCGGGGGCTGCTGCAGCCGGCACCGCATCGGGTGCCTCGGCCTCGGGGGCCGCGGGTTTGGGTCGCGCGGAAAGGGTACGACCAGCCATGTCCATTCTCCTTCTTTTTGGCGGCCGCCCATGCGGTCCGCGATCTGGCGCCCGGAATCCGGGTGCCGTAATCGAATCGAAATCTACCGACTTGCTGCAATGCAGTAAACGAGGATTTTGTAGCAGAAATGTTACAGCCCCGCCGCGGCGGCGGAGTCGGTCTCAGAGCGGCTCGTCGAACTCGGGCTCCCCTTCGCGCCGCTCCGACATGCCGAGCAGCTTCAGCTTGCGGTGGAGCGCCGAGCGCTCCATGCCGATGAAGGCGGCGGTCTTGGAGATGTTGCCGGAGAAGCGGCGGATCTGGACGCGCAGGTACTCGCGCTCGAAGCTCTCGCGGGCTTCGCGCAAGGGCGCGCTCATCATCACCGACACGCCCGCCTCGCCGTTGCCGCGGCTGTTGAAGATCTCCGGCGGCAGCATGTCGGCCTCGATCCGCGCCAGCTTCTCGCGCGGGGCCATGATGACGGTGCGCTCGACCACGTTGCGCAGCTGGCGCACGTTGCCCGGCCACTCGTAGGCCTGCAGCGCGGTCATCGCCTCGCCGCTGATCTGCGGCGGCGAGACGCCCTGCTCGTTGGCGTAGCGGGCGAAGAAGTGCTCGACCAGGGCGGGAACGTCGTCGCGCCGCTCGCGCAATGCGGGGATCGTCACGGGGACCACATTCAGGCGGTAGAACAGGTCCTCGCGGAAGCGCCGCTCGGCGATCTCCTTTTCCAGGTCGCGGGAGGTGGAGGAGACGACGCGCACGTCCACCCGGATCTGCCGGGTGCCGCCCACGCGCACGAAGGCCTGGTCGGTCAGCACGCGCAGGATGCGGGCCTGGGTGGAGAGGGGCATGTCGGCCACCTCGTCGAAATAGAGCGTGCCGCCATCCGCCATCTCCAGCAGCCCGGGGCGGATCAGCGCACCGTCGGCCTCCTCGCCGAACAGCTCCTGCTCGAAGCGTTCCGGGGTGATGCGCGCGGAATTGACGCTGACGAAGGCGCTGTCGGCCCGCGGGCTCCAGGCGTGGAGCAGCCGCGCGGCGACTTCCTTCCCGGAGCCGGCGGGGCCGGTGATGAGCAGGCGGCTGCCGGTGTTGGCGATGCGCTTGAGCGTCGCGCGAACCTGGTTGATGGCGCCGCTCGAGCCGGTGAACTCCTCCGCCCCGCTGAAGCCGTGCCGCAGCTGCGCATTCTCGCGGCGCAGCCGCTCGGTCTCGGTGGCCCGGCCGACGAGGTGCAGCAGCTTCTCGGCCTCGAACGGCTTCTCGATGAAGTCCACCGCGCCGCGGCTGATGGCGGCCACGGCGGTGTCGATGTTGCCGTGGCCGGAGAAGATGATGACCGGCAGGCCGGGCTCGCGGGCCTTGATCGCGTCCAGCACTTCCAGGCCGTCCATCGGGCTGCCGTGGAGCCACACGTCGAGCAGCACGAGCGAGGGCCGGCGGGCGTCGATGGCGGCCAGCGCCGCCTCGCTGTCGCCCGCGGTGCGGGAATCGTAGCCTTCGTCGCTCAGCACGCCGGCGACCAGTTCGCGGATGTCGCGCTCGTCGTCGACGATCAGGATATCGAGTGCCATGCGCTTGTCTTCTTCGTCAGGGGGAAACGGGTGGGGAAGGAAGGACCGGTCATTGCGCCGCCTCCGCCTTGCGGACCGATGCTTCGTGGGCGAGCGGGTCGTGGGCGAAGCGCATCGTCACTGTGGTGCCTCCACCTTGCGCGGCGGTGAACGTCATCTCGCCGCCGTGTTCCTCGATGATCTTGTTCACGATGGCGAGACCCAGGCCGGTGCCCTTCTCCCGCGTGGTGACATAAGGCTCGATCAGGCGCTCCTTGTCCTGCGAGAGGCCGATGCCGTTGTCGGTGACCCGAACGGTGATCGCGTGATCGTCGTCGGTGACGGAGACCGAGATCGCCCCGCGGTATCCCTCCGGAACCTCTTTCGCCCGCGCTTCAATGGCTTCGACGGCGTTCTTGAGAACGTTCGTCATCGCCTGCCCGAACTGGTGCCGGTCGCAGTCGATGAGCGCGATGTCGCGTGCCGCCTCGAAGCGGAAGTCGATGTCGGGACGGGCGACCTCCTGGAGGAACAGCGCCTGGCGGGTCAGCGCCACCGGGTCCTCGGCGCGGAACACCGGCTTGGGCAGGCGAGCGAACGAGGAGAACTCGTCCACCATCTTGCGCAGGTCTCCGACCTGACGGATGATCGTGCGCGTAAGATCCTCGAACAGCTCGGGATTGTCGGTGATCTGCTTGCGATAGCGACGGCTCAGGCGCTCGGTGGCGAGCTGGATCGGGGTCAGCGGGTTCTTGATCTCGTGCGCGATGCGGCGCGCCACGTCGGACCAGGCGGCGGTGCGCTGGTCGAGCAGCTGGCGGGTGATGTCCTCGAAGGTGATGACGTGGCCAGTGGCGTCGCGGCTGGTCTTCACCGCCAGCGTGAGCAGGTCGCCGCCGCGGTTGTACTGCACCAGCCCGCCCGCCGCGCCCTGCTCCACCATGGCGGCGATGGAGGGGGCGAGCTCGGCGATCGGCATGCCTTCGGGCACGTCCTCGCTGCGGTCGGTCAGCAGCTTCTGCGCGGTGCTGTTCATCAGCAGGATGCGCCCCTCGCCGTCGAGCGAGATGATCCCGGAGGTCACCGATTCCAACACCGCCTCGATGAACAGGCGGCGCTCGTGCAACTGGCGGTTGGCGCCGAGGAGCGCCTGCGTCTGCTTCTCGATCTGCCCGGTCATGCGGTTGAACGCGCGATTGAGCAGGCCGATCTCGTCGGCCCCGGTGCGCCCCTCCAGCCGCAATGCGTAGTTACCCGCACCCACCCGCCGCGCCGCGTCGACGAGTTCGTAGAGCGGTGCCACCTGGCGGTCGGCGAAGCGTAGCGCGAACCACACCGCGAGTCCGACGATGGCGAGCGAGGCGACGAAGAGCGCCACGTTGAAGCGCAGCTGCAGCACGCGCGCGCGCGAGGTGAGACCTTCGTAGGCCTGGACGATGTTCTCCGCGCGCTGGCCCTGGCTCAGCGACACCAGGTCCGAACTGCGCGATACCAGCAGGTAGACGCCCGAGGCGCGCTCGATCGGCGCCACGGCGACGATGCGGTTGTCCTTGGCGCTCACCGAGTAGGGCTCGCCGCGGTCGAGCTTGTCGAGCACCTCGCGGCTGATGCGGTTGTTTTCGGAGCGTTCGTCGGGGTCGACGATGATCGGCGTGCGCTGGTTGCCGTCCGCATCGGTCTGGATGATCGCCGCCCCGCTCAGGTTGCGGCGCAGGACGTGATAGGAAAGAAAGGCCTGGAAGCGGCGGCTCGCCACCGGGTTCGAGGCCAGCTCGTCGCGCGCGTCGGTGGCCATGGCCACCGATTCGTAGCCGACGTCGCGCAAAGTCTGCTCGTAGTAGCCGCGGGCCAGCTTGTTGGCGTTCTCCAGCAACCCACGGGAACTGTCGGAGAACCAGAACTCAACGCCGGACTGGAACAGCCACGATGCGAAGACCACCACCAGCAGCGTCGGGATCGCGGCGATGAGCGAGAAAATGAACACCAGGCGGACGTGCATCCGCCCCGTGCCGCCAATGCTTTCGGACGCGCGGCGCAGCGCCATCCGCCGCCCGAGCAGCACCAGGATCGCCATCGCGGGCACCAGCGTGCCGATCAGCAGGCTGGCCGTGAGGTTGGACGGCAGCAGCTCCCGGCGATTGCCGCCGCTGTTGAGCGCGAACCACGTCGTCGCCGTCATGATGAGAAACGCGAGCGCGGAGATCACTTCCATGACGGCAAAGAAGTTCGCCCGGCGCGCGGCGACTTGCATCCGCCGCCACCAGCGGGGCCATGCGCGCTTCTGAACTGGGGCATCCGTCATAGTTGCGCCCTTACAACAGCCCTGTTGCCGAACTGCAAGATGGAATCCACCAAGTTCCGATCAGGATCGACGAGCGAATTCCTCGGGGTCGAGCGCCAGTTCCCCGAGCCGCTTGCGCAAGGTGTTGCGGTTGATCCCCAGTGCCTGTGCGGCGCGAAGCTGGTTGCCGGCGGTCTCGCGCAGCACTTCGGCGAAGAGCGGTCGCTCGAACGCGGCCATGGCGCTGTCGTAGATCGTGCCGCTCGCCGGCCGGGTGGTGGCGAGCCACTGCGCCACGGCGTCGGCGATGTCGGTCCCGGCCTGCATGCCGCCCTCGCCCTCCGGCACTCCGCCGCCCTCGCCGGCCAGCAGCGGCGCGAGGGACTCGGCGTCGATCACGTCCTCGCGTGCCAGCAGGGCGAGGCGATAGACGAAGTTCTTGAGCTCGCGCACGTTGCCGCGCCAGGGCTGGCGGCTGAGCAGGCCCGCCGCCTCGGGGGTGAGCTGGCGGCGCGGCAGGCCCTCGTTGGCGGCGTGCTGGAGGAAGTGCCGGGCCAGCACGTCGATGTCGTCGCGTCGGTCGCGCAGCGGCGGCATGTGGATCGGGACGACGTTGAGCCGGTAGTAGAGGTCCTCGCGAAAGCGCCCGGCGGCGATCTCGGGCTCGAGATCCTTGTTGGTGGCGGCAACGATGCGCGTGTCCAGCCGGATTTCCTCGCGTCCGCCGACGCGGCGCACCGTGCCGGACTGGAGCGCGCGCAGCAGCCGCGTCTGCGCCTGCATCGGCATGTCGCCGATCTCGTCGAGGAACAGCGTGCCGCCGGCGGCCTGCTCGAACTTGCCGACGTGCCGCGCGACGGCGCCGGTGAACGCGCCCTTCTCGTGCCCGAACAGCTCGCTTTCGATCAGCTCGGCGGGGATCGCCGCGGTGTTCACGGCGATGAACGGGCCGGTCCGCCGGTTGCCGAGCTGGTGGATGGCCTCGGCCACCAGCTCCTTGCCCGTGCCGGATTCGCCCAGGATCAGCACCGTCAGGTCGTTGCGCAGGACGCGAGTGATCATGCGGAACACCGACTGCATCGCCGCGCTGCGCCCGACCAGCGGCAGTCCCTGCGCGACCGGCTCGTCGATCGGCGAGCGCTGACCCTGCGCCGCGCCGGCCGCCTGGCGCACGGTGCGGGCCAGCTCGTCGATGTCGAAGGGCTTGGGGAAATACTCGAAGGCGCCCGTGTCGGAGGCGCGGACCGCGGTGTCGAGCGTGTTCTGCGCCGAAAGGATGACGATCGGCATCGCCGGGTGGCGGGCGCGGACCGTCTCGATCGTCTCGATCCCGTCACCGTCGGGCAGCATCACATCGGTGACCAGCGCGGCGAAGCTGCGGTCGGCGAGCAGCCGGTCGCGTTCCGCCAGCGACTGGCAATGCACGACGGCGAAGCCCTCGGCCTCGAGCGCCGCGGTGATGACGATGGCGATGGACATGTCGTCCTCGACCAGCAGGACGTGGGTCATGCCTGCTTCCTCCTTGGCCGGCTGCGCGGCTCGCGGGCTAGCGGCAGGTGAATGCGGAAGTGGGTCATCCCCGTCTCCTCGTTCCGCTCGTGCGTGATGCGCCCGTTCATGTCGCGGACCAGCTTGCGCACCAGCGGCAGGCCAAGGCCCTGCCCGGCCTTCTTGGTCGTGACGAACGGTTCGAAGATGTGGTCGCGCATGGCGGGATCGATGCCGGGGCCGTTGTCGCTCACCCGCACCTCGACCGGCAGGCGCAGCGGCGCGCCGTCGCCGCCGGCCTGGAGCTGCAGCCCGCTGGCGAAGCGGGTGCGGATGACCACGCGCGGCTCCTGCGCATCGCGGCAGGCCTCCGCAGCGTTGGACAGCAGGTTCAGCAAGACCTGCACCAGCCCGTCCGGGCTCCCCAGCACCGGCGGCAGCGACGGGTCGAACTCCTCGACGAGCCGAAACGGCCGGGGCGCTTCGCAGTTGGCCGCGTCGAGCACGTCGATGGCGCGCCGTGCCGCCTCGTGGAGATTGCAGGCCTCGACCGGGGGCGTGGTCCGCCCGCTCAGCTTCTGCATCCGCTCGATCAGGGCGGCAATGCGGTCCACCTCCCCGGTGATGAGGTCGGTCAGCGCACGGTCGCGCTCGTCCACCTTGCGCGCCAGCAGCTGCGCCGCACCGCGGATTCCGGCGAGCGGGTTCTTGATCTCGTGCGCCATGATTTCCGGGCCGCGCAGCACGGCGTTGTCCGGCCCGCCCGAATCGTCGCCCAGCGCCTCGGCGGCGCTGTTGTCGTGGACGGTGAGCACCTGCCAGCCGGGCGTATCGGCGACCGGCGCCATGGCGATGTCCACGCGACGGGCGCCCTTGCCCTTGAGCTGGACCACCACCTCGCGTGCGGAGACCGGCGTCTCGTAGTCGGCCAGGCGGTCCACCACCCGTCGATCGGAAATCGAGATGACGTCCTGCAGCGCCGCGCCCACCAGCCGGCGGGAGGACTGCCCGAAGAACTGCTCGGCCGCCGGGTTCAGCGCGGCGATGGTCAGCCCGGGCTCGAGCAGGACGACGGCATGCGGCAGGCTGGCGAGCAGCCGGTGGGCTTCGGGCAGGATCGTACCGGCGGCGGCGCTCATGCCGCCTGGAGCTGCGCGTCGCCGTCGCGATAGGGCGCGTAGAACTCGGCCAGCTCGCGCAGGACCTCGTCCGGATCGGCGATGAAGTTGACCTTGTTGCGGAACTCGGCCGAGCCGCGGACGCCCTTGATGTACCAGCCCAGGTGCTTGCGGGCCATCTTGACGCCGGTGTCGCGGCCATAGTGCGAGAGCATCGCCTCGTAGTGCGCGCGCATCAGCTCGTACTGCTCGCCGTAGGTGGGGTCGCCGGACACCTCCTGGCCGCGCCACCACTGCATGACCTGCGCCAGGAACCAGGGACGGCCGTACGAGCCCCGGCCGATCATCACCCCGTCGGCACCCGACTGCTCGAGCGCTGCGGCCGCATCGGCGACGGTGTTGATGTCGCCGTTCACGATGACCGGGATCGAGACCGCTTCCTTGACCTTGCGCACGAAGGCCCAGTCCGCCTCGCCCTTGTACATCTGGTTGCGGGTGCGGCCGTGGACGGTGATCATCCGCGCCCCGAGATCCTCGGCGATGCGGGCGAGTTCGGGCGCGTTGAGGCTGTCGTGGCACCAGCCCATGCGCATCTTGACGGTGACCGGCACCTTGACCGCCTTGACCGTGGCCTCGATCAGCTTGGTCGCCAGCGGGACCTGGCGCATCAGCGCCGAGCCGGCATCGCCGTTGACGACCTTTCGCACCGGGCATCCCATGTTGATGTCGATGATCGCCGCGCCGCGATCCTCGACCAGCTTGGCGGCCTCGGCCATCTGCTCCGGCTCGCAGCCGACCAGCTGCATCGACACCGGGTCCTCGGCGGGGTCCCACATGGCCTTCTGGATCGACACGCGCGTCTCGCGAATGGCGGCGGGGCTGGCGATCATCTCGGTCACGTTGAGGCCGGAGCCGAAACCGCGCACCATCTTGCGGAACGGCAGGTCCGAGACACCCGTCATCGGCGCGAGCACGACCGGGCAGTCGATCGTCACGGGACCGACCTGGATGGGCTTCAATGCCGGAGGATTGGGCAATGGGGTCATGATCTGCGCAGTGCTGCCTAAAAAACAGGCAGCGCATAGTGGATTGCCCTGGGCTCGGCAAGCGATTACCGGCCACCGCAATGTCGCAAATCGTCTCAGACCCCCTGGAATCCGGGGAGCATCGCCCGGACGGCGCGCGGGTGGCCGCGCTGGTGGTCGCCGCGGGCCAGGGCCTGCGCGCCGGCCAGCGCTTGCCCAAGCAATTCGCGCCGTGGCGCGGCAAGCCGGTGCTCCGCCACTCGGTCGAGGCGCTGGCCGCCGCGGGCTGCGCGCCCATCCTCGTGGCCATCCCCGAAGGCGCCGAAGCCGTGGCGCGGCAGGCCCTGGCGGGGATCCGCGCGGTACGCTTCACCACCGGCGGGGCGACGCGGCAGCAGTCGGTCGGCCTCGGCCTCGAAGTGCTCGCCGGCTGGGCGCCGGAGCTCGTGCTCATCCACGACGCGGCGCGGCCGGTGCTGCCCGCGGCGGTCACGGAGCGGCTGCTCGCCGCGCTCGCCGAGCACGAAGCCGCGATCCCCGTGCTTCCGGTCGCGGACAGCCTGGCCCATGCCGAAGGCGACATGATGGGCGCACCGGCGCGGCGCGAGGACTTGCGCCGGGTCCAGACGCCGCAGGCATTCCGCTACGATGCGATCCTCGCCGCCCATCGCGCCTGGGACGGGCCTTTCACCGCGGGCGACGACGCGCAGGTAGCGCAAGCCGCCGGCATCGCCGTCGCCCTCGTCGAAGGAGACGAAGCCTTGCACAAGCTGACTTACGCCGCCGATTTCGCGCAGGCCGCGGCGACCCGGCCGGCGTTCCGCGTCGGCACCGGGTACGACGTCCACCGCCTGGAGGAAGGCGAGGCGCTGTGGCTCTGCGGCGTCCGGATCGAGCACACGCATGGCCTTGCCGGCCACAGCGACGCCGACGTCGCCATCCACGCGCTCGTCGATGCGATGCTGGGCGCGATCGGCGCCGGCGACATCGGACAGCACTTCCCGCCCAGCGACGCGCAATGGAAAGGCGCCGCGTCCGACCGCTTCCTCGCGCATGCGGCCGCGCTCGTGGCGCAGGCGGGCTACACGCTCGGCAACGCGGACGTCACGATCGTCTGCGAGGCGCCCAAGATCGGGCCCCACCGCGAACGCATGCGCGCCCGCCTCGCCGAGGTCCTTGGCGTTGACATCGCCGTCGTGAGCGTCAAGGCAACGACGACCGAAAAGCTCGGCTTCACCGGCAGGCGCGAGGGGATCGCCGCCCAGGCCGCGGTCGGCCTGATCCGGTCGTGACCAAGGAAACGCGCCCATGAACGCATTCTCGAAAGCCGCCGCGCTGGTGCTGGCGATCACTCCCGGGCTCGCTTCCGCGGCCGAGCCGGCGTGCCTCACCAAGGACGAGGCCACGGCGCTGATCGCCTATGCGCTGCCGCAGGCGATCAACGGCACCGCCCGGCGCTGCGCGCCCTCGCTCCCGGCCGACGCGTTCCTGCGGAAGCAGGGCGGGCAGCTCGCCGCGCGCTATGCCGGGCAGAAGGAGCGCTACTGGGCCAAGGCCAAGCCCGCGTTCCTCAAGACGCTCGGCCCGCAGAGCGGCGGATCGGGCAACCTCGTGGCCAACCTCCCCGACGACACCCTGCGCCAGCTTGCGGACGTCTTCGTCGAGGGCTTCGTCGAGCAGCGCATCGCGCCCAAGTCCTGCACGAAGCTGGACCTCGCGATCGACCTGCTCTCGCCCCTTCCCCCCGAGAACACCGCGGGGCTGATCGCGCTGACCATGGAGGTCGCGAGCGCCGCCGACCCGCGGATCGGCAAGATCGCGCTCTGCCGGCCATGAGCGGAAAGCCCGGCATGGCGAGGAACCCCTTCTTTCCCGACGATCTTGTCGCGCTGGCCCAGCGGGTGATCGACGAGAACCGGGCTTGCGGCCGCACCGTGGCGCTGGCGGAAAGCTGCACCGGCGGGCTGGTCTGCGCCGCGCTGACCGAGATCCCCGGCTCGTCGGCCGTTCTCGACCGCGGGTTCGTGACCTACTCGAACGCGGCCAAGCAGGAGATGCTGGGCGTCCACGAGGACATCATCGACTCGTTCGGCGCGGTCTCCCCGGCCACCGCCTGGGCCATGGCGCAGGGGGCGATCCGGCACAGCCGCGCCGACGTGGCGGTCGCGATCAGCGGCATCGCTGGGCCCGAGGGCGGCAGCGACATGAAGCCGGTGGGCACGGTGGTCTTCGCCTGCGCATTCCGCGGCGACGAGGAAGTCCATGCCGAGCAGAAGCTGCTCGACGGCCGGACGCGGGCCGAAATTCGCCACCAGGCGGCGATCGTCGCGCTCGAGCTGCTGCTGCCCCGGGCGTGAGGCGCTCCGGGGTGTCGAACCCCGGACGCGGTGCCGCAGGACTCAGGCGGCCGGAGCCCCGTAGAGCTCTTCCGCGCGGGTCTCGAAGGCGGCGACCATCTTGCGGAACGCCTTGTCGAAGTACTGGCCGGCCAGCTTCTCGAACAGCGCGTTGCGGAAGGTAAACTTCACGTCGAACTCGATGTCGCAGCTATGCGCGTCCACCGGGTGGAAAGTCCACCGGTTGTCCAGGTCGCGCATGGGCCCGTCGACATAGTGGACGCGGATTTCGCGCGGACGTTCCTTCTCGACGCGCGACGTGAACTTTTCGCGCAGTGCCTTGAAGCCCACCAGCATGTCGGCGATCATCTCGGAGCCGTCGTCCGACTTCACCCGCGTCGCGACCACCCAGGGCAGGAACTCCTGGTAGCGGCCGACGTCGGCGACGAGGTCGAACATCTGCTCGGCGCTGTAGGGCAGGCGCCGCGTTTCATGGATACCCGGCATCGGCTCAGACCTTCGCCTGCGCCTTGGCGAGCTTGGCGTCGCGCGCGGCCTTCATTTCGGCGAAGTCGGCTCCGGCGTGGTAGCTGGAACGCGTCAGCGGCGAGGATGCCACCTGCAGGAAACCCTTGGCCCGGGCGATCGCGCCATAGGCCTTGAACGCCTGCGGCGTGACGAATTCCTTGACCTCGGCATGCTTGGGGGTCGGGCGCAGGTACTGACCCATGGTCAGGAAATCGATGTCGGCGCAGCGCATGTCGTCCATCACCTGGTGGACCTCCAGACGCTCCTCCCCCAGGCCCAGCATCACGCCGGACTTGGTGAAGATCGAGGGATCGTGACGCTTCACCTCTTCCAGCAGCCGCAGCGAGGCGTAGTACCGCGCGCCGGGGCGGATGGTCGGGTAGAGCCGGGGCACCGTCTCCAGGTTGTGGTTGTAGACGTCGGGCCGCGCTTCGACGATCGCCTCGACGGCGCGCTGCATCTTGTTGCGAAAGTCGGGCGTGAGGATCTCGATCGTGGTGTTCGGCGTCGCCTGGCGCAGCGCCTGGATCACCTTCACGAACTGCGAGGCGCCGCCGTCCGGCAGGTCGTCGCGGTCGACCGAGGTGATGACGATGTGCTCCAGCCCGGTCTTGAGCGCCAGCTCGGCCACGTTGGCGGGCTCGAACGGATCGACGCGGCCCGGCATGCCGGTCTTGACGTTGCAGAACGCGCAGGCGCGCGTGCATGTGTCCCCCAGGATCATGACCGTCGCGTGCTTCTTGGTCCAGCACTCGCCGATGTTCGGGCAGGCCGCTTCCTCGCACACCGTGTTGAGCTTGAGGTCGCGCATGAGCTGGCGAGTCTCGCCATAGCCCTTGCTGGTGGGGGCCTTGACGCGGATCCAGTAGGGCTTGCGCTGGCGCGCGGGTGCGTCTTCGGGGGTCGGCACGGAGGACAGGTCGTTCATGTGGCCCAGATAGTCCCATGCGGCCATGCTTGCCAGCAGGAATATCCCGGCTAAGGAAAAGCCATTCTTGGCAACGCCAATCTCATATGGAGGCCTCCACCATGCCGGACCGCGTGCTGAATCACCTGATCGAAGGCTACCGTCGTTTCCGAACCACCGGCTGGACGCCCAAGCGCGAGCGCTGGGCGGAGCTGCGCGAGGGGCAGCAGCCCGAAGTGATGGTGATCGCCTGCTCCGACAGCCGGGTCGATCCCAGCCAGATCTTCGACGTCGACCCGGGCGAGATCTTCGTGGTTCGCAACGTCGCCGCGCTGGTCCCGCCCTTCGAGACCTCGCCGGGCCACCACGGCGTCTCGGCCGCGCTGGAGTTCGCGGTGCAGGTGCTCAAGGTCAAGGAAGTCGTGGTCATGGGACACGGCCTGTGCGGCGGCTGCAAGGCGGCGCTGACGCAGGACCTCAAGGGCACCGAGCCCGGTCAGGGCGGCTTCATCGCCGACTGGATCGCCATGCTGGACGAAGCGCGCGAGCCGGTGGCGCAGGCCCATGGCACCACCGGACGCGATGCCGAGCGCGCGATGGAGCAGGCTGCGGTCAAGGTCAGCCTCGACAACCTGATGACCTTCCCCTGCGTGCGCAGCAAGGTCGCCAAGGGCGAACTGCGGCTGCGCGGCGCGTTCTTCGCGATCTCCGATGGCGTGCTGCACCTCCTGGACGAGAAGACGGGCGCGTTCGCCCCGGCGGCGTGACCGGGGCGCGTCGGCCTGAGGGGCTTCGACAGGCTCAGCCTGAGCGGGTTCGGGATGTGCCGTCGGGTGGGGGCAGATGGCCCTCATCTTCGCTGGCCGTTCACCGCGCGTCTTGAGCGGGTCTGATTGCAAGGCTTTAGCGGGGGTCGAGGTTGCCCGCACCCTGCCCCGCATTCACCGCTCATGCTGAGCTTGTCGAAGCATGGGGGCCGACACCATCGGCGACGGAGGGGGCCTGCCTCAGCCGCCATTCGACGAAAAAAGGGGCGCCGGTCTCCCGGCGCCCCTCTCGTTTCAGCGCTCCGCGGCGATCAGTTCGCTGCGGGTGCCGTGGCCGCGGTGGCGGGAGCGGCCTTGCTCTTGGCGTAGGCCGACCACAGCTTGGCGATCGGCTGGCGCGTACCGGTGACCTTGGCGAAGTTCGCGTCGGCCTCGGCGTACTTGCCCTGCAGCGTCTGCGACATGCCGAGCCGCAGCGCGACCTTGTTGGCGTCCACGCCCGACATCGCCTGCGCCTTGGCATAGAAGGTCTCGGCCTTTGCCGGCTGGTCGTAGCTGAGGAAGACGTCGCCCGCGCCCACCACCGTCGCGCCCGTGGCGCCCGGCTTGTTGGCGTCGCGCTCGGTGGCGGGGAGCGTCGCCTTGTCGGCGGCGACGCGGCCTTCGGTGTTGGCCTTGTCGGGAACGTCGGCGGCGGTCAGCTTGCCCTTTGACAGGCCCGCGTTCATGACCTTGGCCGCTTCGCCCGGGAAGGCGCGGGGATCGACGTTCTCGAGATATTCGAGGTAGTCGCGGCGGTCGTTCATCGAATTGGTGAGGAACATCAGGCGCATCAGGTCGAGGTTCTGGTCGCGCGGCAGCGAGGCCAGCTGGCGGACCACCGAGATGGAGGTGTTCCAGCTGCTGGGATAGTACTGCGCGAGCATCGCCGCGTAGTCGGTCGAGGGGCCGAGCTGCTTGGCGGTGTAGGTCTGCTGCAGCACGCTGCGCAGCGAGGCCTCCGAAGGCGCCGCGCCGCGCGCCTGGGCGGCGGCGACATCGTCCTTGGCCATCTGCAGCGCGGCCTCGGGATTGTTGGTGCGCTTGTACGAGTCCGCGAGCACGGCATCGAGCTGGCCCGAGGAATCGACGAAGCCGCCATCCTTGGCCGCCTTCAGGTACTTGGCCGAGTTGGCGTAGTCCTTGAGCTGGTAGGCGGTGATGCCGGCGTCGTAGTTGGTCCTGCCCAGATCGGCAGCGGCGAGCTTGCCGCTGTCGAGCAGCATCAGGTTGCCCTGCTGCTTGAGCGCCAGGTCCTGCGAGATGATGCCGTAGTTGCGCATCATGCCGCCCAGCGCGTTCTTGTCGTCGGGCGTGGTCGCGGTCGCGGCGGCGGCCTGGAATGCGGCCTTGCCGTCACCGCCGATGGCGCCGTCGAACGCGGCCTTGGCCTTGGCGAGCGCCTCCGGCGTCTGCTGCCCACCCAGCGCGGCGACCGCAGCCTGGAGTGCCTTCTCCAGCGGCTGGGCGGCCTTGACGAACTCGGGCGAGAAGTTGGAGGCGGGCGCCTTCTCCTTCTTGGCGGCGACCGCGGGGGTCGCGGCGACGACCGCCAGCCCGCTCGACAGCGCGACGGCAAGGGCGACACGGGAAACAAGGAACTTGCGAGCCATCAAGGCCAACTCCTCTCAAGACAAACGAAATCCCGCCCACGGCAGGAGGAAAACGGGCGGCGCCGGTTTGGCCCGTTATCGGGTCCTTGGCAACCACGTCGCTCGGATAGCCATTCGCCACTGAACGCGCATTGAATGCAATTCGTCGCACCGGTTCAGGTTCCCTTCGGCGCCCTGCCCCTTATATGTGGAAAACGGAGGCGTCGCCTGCGCCGTGCCGCCGGTTCCGGTGGCAATCCCCCGGCGCATGTCCTAGGGCGATCCATCATCCCTTTTCCGGCAGCAAGAGCGACACGACCCGCGTGAGCGACGACATCAACGACAACCAGCCCGGCAGCCAGCCCCTCGGACCCGAGGGCGAATTCGCCCGCGTCGACATCGTCGACGAGATGAAGACGAGCTACCTCGACTACGCGATGAGCGTGATCGTCAGTCGCGCGCTGCCGGACGTGCGCGACGGTCTCAAGCCGGTTCACCGCCGCATCCTCTTCGCCAGCCAGGAAGGCGGCTTCGTCGCCGGCCGGCCCTACCGCAAGTCGGCCAAGATCGTCGGCGACGTGATGGGCAACTACCACCCGCACGGCGACGCCGCGATCTACGACGCACTTGCCCGCATGACGCAGCCGTGGTCGATGCGCCTGCCGCTGATCGACGGCCAGGGCAACTTCGGCTCGATGGACCCGGATCCGCCGGCGTCGATGCGCTACACCGAGGCGCGCCTTGCCCGCGTGGCCAACTCGCTGCTCGACGATCTCGACAAGGACACCGTCGATTTCGTCGACAACTACGACGGCTCGCGCCAGGAGCCCTCGGTGCTGCCGGCGCGTTTCCCGAACCTGCTGGTCAACGGCGCCGGCGGCATCGCGGTCGGCATGGCCACCAACATCCCGCCGCACAACCTGGGCGAGGTGATCGACGGCTGCTTCGCGATGATGGACAACCCGGGGATCACCTCGGAGGAGCTGTTCCAGATCATCCCCGGCCCGGACTTCCCCACCGCGCCGCTGATCCTCGGCCAGGGCGGCGCGCGCAATGCGGCGCTGACGGGCCGCGGCTCGATCATCCAGCGCTGCCGCGCGCATGTCGAGGAAGGCCGCGGCGCCCGCAAGGACGCGCGCTCGATCGTCCTGACCTCGATCCCCTACCAGGTCGGCAAGTCCAACCTGGTGGAGAAAATCGCCGAGGCCGCCAAGGACAAGCGGATCGAAGGCGTGGCCGACATCCGCGACGAATCCAACCGCGAAGGCGTGCGGGTGGTGATCGACCTCAAGCGCGACGCCTCGGCCGAGGTCGTGCTCAACCAGCTCTGGCGCAACACGCCGGCGCAGTCGAACTTCGCCGCCAACATGCTGGCGATCCGCGGCGGACGGCCCGAGATCCTGGCGCTGCGCGACATCATCCAGTCGTTCATCCAGTTCCGCGAGCAGGTCATCACCCGCCGCACCAAGTTCGAGCTGAACAAGGCCCGCGACCGGGCCCACATCCTGCTCGGCCTCGTCGTCGCGGTGTCGAACCTCGACGAGGTGGTGAAGATCATCCGCTCCTCGCCCAACCCGGCCGAGGCGCGTGCCAAGCTGCTCGCCAAGGAATGGCCGATCGGCGACATCGCGCAGTACATCCGTCTGGTCGAGGCGATCGAGCCCGAAGCCGAGGCGGAGGGCGGCATCTACCGCCTGTCCGAAGTGCAGGTGAAGGCGATCCTCGACCTGCGCCTTCACCGCCTGACCGCCCTGGGCCGCGACGAGATCGGCGACGAGCTCAAGCAGCTCGCCATCGCAATCGAGGAGTACCTCTCGATCCTGGCGGACCGAGTGAAGCTTTTCAACGTGATGCGCGAGGAACTTCAGGCGGTACGTGACGCTTACGCGACGCCGCGCGTGTCCGAGATCACCGCCGCCTTCGACGGGATCGACGACGAGGACCTGATCGAGCGTGAGGACATGGTGGTGACCGTCACCATGGACGGCTACATCAAGCGCACCGCCCTCTCCACCTTCCGCGCGCAGAACCGCGGCGGCAAGGGCCGCGCTGGCATGGCGACCAAGGAAGAGGACGCGGTGACGACGATGTTCGTCACCTCCACCCACAACCCGGTGCTGTTCTTCTCCACCGCCGGCAAGGTCTACCGCCTCAAGGTCTACAAGCTGCCGGAGGGCGGACCGACCACGCGCGGGCGCCCGATCGTCAACCTGCTGCCCGCCCTGGACAAGGACGAGACGATCCAGACCGTGCTCGCCCTGCCCGAGGACGAGGCGGAATGGAGCAAGCTCTCGGTGGTGTTCGCCACCGCCAAGGGCAACGTGCGCCGCAATTCCATGGATTCCTTCGCCAACATCCCCAGCAACGGCAAGTTCGCGATGCGCTTCGACGAAGGCAGCGCGGATCGCCTGATCGGGGTGGCGCTGCTCGAGCCGAGCGACGACGTCCTGCTCGCCACCCGCCAGGGCAAGGCGATCCGCTTCGCCGGCGACGACGTGCGTGAATTCACCAGCCGCACTTCGACCGGCGTGCGCGGCATGATGCTGAAGGGTGACGACGAGGTCATCTCGCTCTCGATCCTCCACCGTGTCGGCACCGACGCCGAGGAGCGCGAGCAGTACTTGCGCTTCGCACCCTGGAAGGGCGAGAAGGACGGCGAGCCGACGCTCTCCGCCGAGCGCATGGCCGAGTTGCAGGACCGCGAGCAGTTCATCCTCACCGTCTGCGCCAACGGCTATGGCAAGCTGTCCTCGGCCTACGAGTACCGGCGCACCGGGCGCGGCGGCCAGGGCATCACCAATATCGACAACATCGGACGCAACGGGCCGGTGGTGGCGAGCTTCCCCGCCAGCCAGGCGCAGCAGCTCATGCTGGTCACGGACCAGGCCAAGCTCATCCGCCTGCCGCTCTCGTCGCTGCGCGTGATCGGCCGCGGCTCGGCCGGCGTGCGGCTGTTCCACGTCTCCGCCGACGAGCACGTGGTCAGCGCCGTGCGCCTGGACGAGGAGCCGGAGAACGACTCGCCCGACGCACCGATCGCCGCCGAGGTGGAGATTCCCGCAGTCGATCCGACCGAAGTGCCGGAGGCGCCCGAAGCTCCGGAGGACGGCGAATGAGCGAGCAGCCGCAGGTCGCCTACAAGATCCTCACCGGCGCGCAGCTTGCCACGCTCGAGCGCGAGGGAACCTTCGCCGGCGCACCGGTCGACCTGGCGGACGGCTACATCCACATGTCGACATCGGACCAGGTGCAGGAAACGCTGGACAAGCACTTCGCCGGGCAGGACGACCTGCATATTGCCGCGATCGACCTGGCCGCGCTGGGCAACGCGGTGAGGTGGGAGCCCTCGCGCGGCGGCGCACTGTTCCCGCACCTCTACGGGGCGCTGACGCTCTCGACGGTGATCGCCTACGGGGCGGTCGAGATCGACGACGACGGCGTGCTGGTGTTGCCCGTCGCGGGGTGAGTGGGCGGGGGTGCAGCCCCCTCCGTCAGCGCTGCGCGCTGCCACCTCCCCATCGCTTCGCGACAGGGAGGATCGCCGTGGGCCAGATCCTCACCCTTTTCGGAAGAATTAGAGGGGGACCGCCGCAGCCCCCAAGTCCTATCCCCCTCCCCAGCGACGACCGGAAACACTCCGCTGCCATCCGGAACCCCGGACTCGCCATGGCGGCAAGTCGCGACTAAGGGGTGCGCGAACGAATCCCCCGCGAGAAGGACATATCCTCTCCCATGCGCATCGCGATTGCCTCCGACCACGCCGCCGTCGAGCTCAAGGCCGACCTGCGCGAGCACCTCATCGAGCTGGGCCACGAAGTCGCCGACCTCGGCCCCGAGACCGCGGACCGCGTCGACTATCCCGACTTCGGCTACAAGCTCGCCTCGGTGGTGGCCGACGGCACCGCGCAGTTCGGCGTGGCGCTGTGCGGATCGGGGATCGGCATCTCGATCGCCGTCAACCGCGAGCCCGGCTGCCGCTGCGCCCTGGTGTCGGAGCCGCTCTCGGCCGCGTTGGCGCGCGAGCACAACGATGCCAACGTCATCGCCATGGGCGCGCGCCTGACCGGCGTGGACATGGCCAAGGCTTGCCTCGACGCCTTCCTCTCCACCGACTTCGGCGGGGGCCGCCACGCCGGCCGCGTCGAGAAGCTCTCCCATCCGGCACTCTGAAGGGGCCCTGCGAACCATGACCGTCGAAACCGCCATCCGCTCCCCCGGCTTCTTCACCGACACCATCGCCCAGAGCGACCCCGAAATCGCGAAGGCGATCGGCAAGGAGCTCAACCGTGAGCGCCGGCAGATCGAACTGATCGCGTCCGAGAACATCGTCTCCAAGGCCGTCCTCGAGGCGCAGGGCTCGGTGCTCACCAACAAGTACGCCGAAGGCTATCCGGGCAAGCGCTACTACCAGGGCTGCGAACCCTCCGACGAGGTCGAGACGCTGGCGATCGAGCGTGCCAAGCAGCTGTTCGGCTGCGGCTTCGCCAATGTCCAGCCCCACTCCGGCGCGCAGGCCAATGGCGCGGTCCTGCTCGCCACCGTCAAGCCTGGCGACACCGTCATGGGCATGAGCCTCGATGCCGGCGGCCACCTCACCCACGGCGCCAAGGCGGCGCTCTCGGGGAAGTGGTTCAACGCGGTGCAGTACGGCGTCACCAAGGACACCCACCTGATCGACTACGACCAGGTCGAGGCGCTGGCGCGCGAGCACAACCCCAAGCTCATCATCGCCGGCGGCTCCGCCTATCCGCGCGTGATCGATTTCCAGCGCATGCGCGAGATCGCCGATGCGGTCGGCGCGATCTTCCAGGTCGACATGGCGCATTTCGCCGGCCTCGTCGCCGCGGGCCTGCACCCCTCGCCCTTCCCCCACGCGCACATCGCCACCACCACCACGCACAAGACGTTGCGCGGGCCGCGCGGCGGCATGATCCTCACCAACGACGAGGCGCTCGCCAAGAAGATCAACTCGGCGGTGTTCCCCGGCCTGCAGGGTGGGCCGCTGATGCATGTCGTCGCCGCAAAGGCGGTGGCCTTCGGCGAAGCGCTGCGCCCGGAGTTCAAGGACTACTGCGCGCGGGTGATCGAGAACGCCAAGGTCCTGGCCGATACCCTCAAGGCGCGCGGCGCGGCGATCGTCTCGGGCGGCACCGACACCCACCTGGCGCTGATCGACCTCTCGCCGCTGGGCGTGACCGGCAAAGACGCCGACGAGGCGCTGGAGCGCGCCGGCATCACCTGCAACAAGAACGGCATTCCGTTCGACCCGCTGCCGCCGATGAAGACCAGCGGCATCCGCGTCGGCTCGCCGGCCGGGACCACGCGCGGGTTCGGACCCGAAGAGTTCCGCCAGATCGGCGAGATGGTGGCCGACGTGCTCGACGGCCTCGCCAAGAATGGCGAAGCGGGCGACGCCCAGGTGGAGCAGAACGTTCGCGAGCGCGTTGAAGCGCTGTGTGACCGTTTTCCCATCTACGAGGACTGAACTCATGACCGACCCCCAGCGCCCCAACCAGACCGGCGATTTCGTGACCGACGCCCGCCAGGAACTGGCCGGCATGCTCCAGGACGGGCTCGACCATCCCTCCACCAAGCCGATCCTGATCTGGGGCGCGGCGGGCGCCGTCGCTGCCGCGTTCCTGCCGTTCGTCTCGATCGGCATGGGCCTGGCGGCCGGTGCGGGGTACAAGTTCTACAAGCGCGTGCGCCCCGATTGAAAGCTGCCGACTGAATGCGCTGTCCTTTCTGCGCCCACGACGATTCCCAGGTCAAGGACAGCCGCCCGACCGAGGACGCCACCGCGATCCGCCGCCGCCGACAGTGTTCGAGCTGCGGCGGACGCTTTACGACGTTCGAGCGGGTGCAACTGCGCGAGATCACGGTGGTCAAGAGCAACGGCGCGGCCGGTCACGACCGCCGCGAGCCGTTCGACCGGGCCAAGATCGAGCAGTCGGTGACGCTCGCCTGCCGCAAGCGCGGGATCGAGCGCGACAAGATCGACCGGCTCGTCTCCGGCGTCCAGCGCCAGGTGGAGACCTCGGGCGAGAGCGAGGTTCCGTCGCGCGTGATCGGGGAGCTGGTGATGGACGGGCTGCGCCAGCTCGATTCGGTCGCCTACATCCGCTTCGCCAGCGTCTACCGGGCCTTCAACGAGGCACGGGATTTCGAGGAATTTGCAGGAACGGTGCGCGATGTCGGCGTCAACTGAAGTGAAGGCGCCGGTCATCGTGCTGGTCCGCCCGCAATTGGGCGAGAACATCGGCAAGGCCGCGCGGGCCATGCTGAACTTCGGCCTGACGGAGCTGCGGCTGGTGTCACCCCGCGACGGCTGGCCCAATCCCTCCGCAGGGCCTGCCGCCGCCGGTGCCGACGAGGTTCTGGAGCAGGCGGAGGTGTTCGAGACGCTCGCCGAGGCGGTTTCGGACTGCGCCAACGTCTACGCCACCACGGTGCGCAAGCGCGGCGTGACAAAGCCGGTGGTGACGCCCGAGGAGGCGGCGCGCGAGGTTCATGCCGCTCCGGGCCGCTCGGCCTATGTCTTCGGGCCCGAGCGCTCGGGCCTGGAGACCGAGGACGTCGCGCTCGCCCGCGCGATCCTGACGGTGCCGATCAACCCGGCCTTCGCCTCGCTCAACCTCGCGCAGGCGGTGATCCTGTGCGCCTACGAGTGGTCCAAGGGGGCGGCGCTGGTCCAGCCCACCGTCGAGGACCTGCTTCCGCCGGCCCCGCAGGAGGAGCTCGAAGGCCTGATCGGCCATTTCGAGGCCTTGCTGGCGCCGACCAAGTACTTCTTCCCGGAAAGCCGGGCGGCCGCGACGCGGCTGACCTTGCGCAACATGCTGACCAAGCCGGGCTGGAATTCGCTGGAAGTGCGCACGATGCGTGGCGTGCTGAGCGCGCTGGGACGCCCTGCCCGGCCCGAATAGGCGCCACCCGAAGCGCTAATTGTCATAACTGCGTCCTCGACGGGCTTGCGCGCGTGAGATATATTGTTGCCCTGTTGTGAACAGGAGCTTTCTTTCGATGATCCGTCGCGTTGCGTTCGCCGCCGCTGTTTCGCTGGTTCTCTGCTCTCCCGCCGTCCAGGCGCAGGATGCTGCAAAGACTGCTCCGGCTGCGCCTCCCAAGGAGAAGAAGATCTGCCGGTCCGAGCAGAAGACCGGCTCGATGATGACCAAGCGCACCTGCCACACCGCGGCGGAGTGGTCGGCGATCGACCAGAACAACGCGACGAGCGCGCGCCGCTTCATGGACCGGATGAGCTCCACCGCCGTCAACGGGGAGTCCTGACCGGCCGCTGACCGGGCAGCGCCGGACCGTCTGGTCGGCTGGCTGCCCGGTGCCGCTGCGGATGCTGTGCGGCTCAGTCCTCGATGTAGACGCGGGGCGCGCGATAGCCCTTCTTCGCCATCGCCTTGACGTAGCTCTGGCGCTCCTGGCGCAGTTCGACCGCGTATTCGTCCCAGGCGTCGCGACGGTCTTCGGTGTCGGTGGCGTGGCGCAGGTCGCTGGCGAGTTCCTTCTGCGTCTCGTTGACGTTGCCGCGGTAGTCGAACCAGTGGCTGTTCTCGATGCCGGCGATCGGCTGGCGCAGGATGAGGTTCTCCTCCTGGCGGGCGACCTGCTCCTCGTAGAGCATCGGGACGGCGACCGCGACGGTCGGGATGGCGGCGAGCGCCAGCGCGGCGGCGCGGATGATCTTGGTCTGCTTCATGGGGGTTCTCCCTCGTTCGCTTTCCAGATGCAGGCGGGATTGCCTGCGCTCGATCGGGAAACGGCGCGGAAACGCGATCGGCCTCCTGCGGGGGGACGAAGCGGGGCGCGGACGGGGTATCCTGACGGTCCGCAAGGCGCTCTGTCGCCTGGTTAACACGGCCGCGGCGGACCGTTCATCCGCGAGACAGGCGCGGTTCAGCGGGGGTCCACCTTTGTAACCGCCTGACTCATTCCGGGACCTGGGAAAAGTCCGTGAGCGCCGCATCGCGCAGGCCGCGCCAGACCCGCGCCGCCTGCACCGTCTCGGGTACGTCGTGGACGCGCAGGATGTGCGCGCCGGCATCCATCGCCTTGGTCGCGAGTGCGATCGAGCCGCCGAGCCGCTGGTGCGCCGGCGCCTCGTTCGACAGTGCGCCGATCATCCGCTTGCGACTGACGCCGACCAGGAGCGGCTGCCCCAGCGCGTGGAACAGAGGCAGCGCGTTGAACAGCGCGAGGTTCTCCGCCAGGCTCAGGCCGAAGCCGAAGCCGGGGTCGAGGATGATCCGCTCGGGCGCGATCCCGGCGGCGACACAGGCGTCGCGGCGCGCGGCCAGCCAGTCGAACACGTCGAGCGCGACATCGTCGAACCCGGCGCCCGCGTGCAGGTCCTGCCCCGCGCCGGGCGCGTGCATCAGGACCACCGGCGCGCCGGACGCGGCCACCAGCTCCAGGCTGCGCGGATCGTAGCGCAGCGCCGAGACGTCGTTGACGATCTGCGCGCCGGCCGCCAGGCCGGCCTCCATCACCGCGGGGCGCCGCGTATCGATGCTGATCGCCGCGCCCATCGCGAAAAGGCGCTCCACCATCGGCACCACGCGCCGGAGTTCGTCGCCTTCCCAGACGGCACCGGCACCGGGGCGGGTCGATTCGCCGCCCACGTCGATGATCGCCGCCCCACCCTCCAGCATGGCCGCGGCATGCGCGCTCGCCACTTCGGCGTCGTCGAGGAAGCGACCGCCGTCGGAGAAGCTGTCGGGCGTCATGTTGAGGATGCCCATTACCTGCGGCTGGTCGAGCCGGATCGTGCGCGTGCCGCCCGCCCGGCCGGCCAGCCCCAGCGGCGCATGGACCTTGCGCAGGTTCGCCCACTGCGCCTCCGCCGCCGCGCCAAGGTCTGCCGGCAGCGCGCCGAGCGCGGCAGGCACCTCCTCCACCGAGACCCGCCGGCGGGAGACGAGCCGCCCGCCCTCACGCACCAGGATGGCGAAGCGGCTGGCCCAGACCATCGCGCCGCCGAGCCGTATCGCCTCGCCATCCTCGGCCTGCGGGCTCTGGGCAAGGGCGATCGGGCAGATGTAGATCGTGCGGGTCATCGCCCGACCTCAAGGCTCCGTGGCGAGGAGGTAGAGCTGGCGGATCGCGTCGAGCGGCTTGACCTCGCCCTCGTGCTCCAGGTGCCAGAAGGTCCACCCGTTGCACGAAGGCGCGCCCTGCACTTGCGAACCGACGCCGTGGATCGACCCGGTGGCGTCGCCTGCCACGAGCGAACCGTCGGCGCGCACGGTGGCGACGAAGCGGCGCTTCTTGTCCATCACCTGCGTGCCCGGCGCGATCCAGCCGGTCTCCACCAGCGTCCCGAACGCCACCTTGGGCGCGGTGCGCTTCGACTGCATGGTCTTGAGCGCGCTTTCATCGAGCGGCAGCGCCATCTCGATGCGCTCCATGGCCGCCTCGCGATAGTCGCCCTCGCGCTCGCAGCCGATCCATTCGCGGCCGAGGCGCTTGGCGACGGCGCCGGTCGTGCCGGTGCCGAAGAACGGGTCGAGCACGACGTCGCCCTTGTTGGTTGTCGCCAGCATGACGCGGTAGAGCAGCGCTTCGGGCTTCTGCGTCGGGTGGACCTTGCGCCCCCCCTTCTTCAGGCGCTCGGCCCCGTTGCAGATCGGCAGCACCCAGTCGGAGCGCATCTGCAGCTCGTCGTTCAGCGTCTTCATCGCGCGGTAGTTGAAGGTGTACTTCGACTTCTCGCCCATGCTCGCCCAGATCAGCGTCTCGTGCGCGTTGGTGAAGCGGGTACCCTTGAAGTTCGGCATCGGATTGGCCTTGCGCCAGACGATGTCGTTGAGGATCCAGAATCCCATGTCCTGCATGATCGCGCCGAGCCGGAAGATGTTGTGGTACGAACCGATCACCCACAGCGAACCCTCCGGCTTGAGCACGCGGCGCGCCTCGGCCAGCCATTCGCGGGTGAACCGGTCGTAGGACGCGAAGCTGGAAAACTTGTCCCAGTCGTTGGTGACCGCATCGACGTGGCTGCCGTCCGGGCGCGAGAGGTCGCCGCCGAGCTGGAGATTGTAGGGCGGATCGGCGAAGACCATGTCGATGCTGGCGTCGGGAATGGTGCGCATGGCCTCGATGCAGTCGCCGGCCAGGATGCGGCCGAGCGGCAGCAGCTCCTTCGGCGTAGGCGCCGGCGCTCGCGCTCGAATCCGTTCCTTGACCAAAATCTGACCCATGTGCGCCCCGCTGAAACTGTGGATGAAGCCTTAGGGTGAGTCATCCGGGACTCCGCGTCAAGCCGCGACTCGCAGGATTTCCTTGCGATTCAGGTGTTCAGCAGATCGGAACAAAAGGAATCCGGCACAAGATGTCGAGTCATCGGGCGGGTGGCGGACTCAAGATGTGGTGGGTGTGGCGCCGAGGACTCGCCGCGATCTTTTGTGCCGCGCCCGGTTAGCCTGTGCATCTCTCCATTGCGCTAAATGCAACATAGGTCCGCATGCTTGCATTTGCAGCAACCGGCCAAACCGCCCATCTGGCTCCTCGATGCTGCAGCGCAGCAAGTCTCCTGACACAGAGGTATCTTTATGTTTTCGCTGATCTCGCTTTACTTCGCCTCTCGCCGCGACGTGGTTCTCGCCGAGCGCCACATCGCCGCCATCGCCGCGAAGCCCGCCGCCGCGGCCGTACCCGCCCCGATCGAAGCCGAGCCGATCCGCCTCGCGGCCTGAGCCACGGCTATGAGGGAACGTGGCTGCGCCAGGCGGTGCAACCCATCCCTCAGGTGTTCTGACTATGGCAGCACCGAGGCCAGCGTTGTACGGCACGCATGCTCCGTCACTCGCTCACGAGGAGCAGCTAAGGCCGGCGCATGGCCGTCAGAGCGCCATTTCCAGTTGCGCCACCGGTGCGAAGCTGCGGCGGTGATGCTCGGTTGGCCCGTGCAGGCGCAGAGCCGCCAGGTGCTCCGGCGTGCCGTAGCCTGCGTTGCGTTCCCAGCCGTAATGTGGGTGGGCTAGCGCCAGATCGCGCATCAGGCGGTCACGGTGCTCCTTGGCGATGATCGAGGCGGCCGAGATGCACGGCTCGATCGCGTCGCCGCCGACGATGGCCCGGGCGTCCCAGCGCCACTCCTGCCTGCGGCCGCGGGGCGTGAGATTGCCGTCGACCAGCACCTCGCACGGCGCATCGCCCAGCTTCTCGCACAAGGCCTGAACCGCGCGGGTCATGGCCAGCATCGTCGCGCCGAAGATGTTGAGCGCATCGATCTCGTCCACCCCGACTACGCCGACCGCCCAGAGGCAGCGGCGCTTGATGGTGGCTTCGAGTTCGCCCCGACGGACGGCCGAGAGCTTCTTGGAATCGTCGAGCCCCGCCGGGCGCGGCTTGCACAGCACCACGGCGCCAGCGACCACGGGTCCTGCCAGCGGCCCACGGCCCGCTTCATCGACGCCGATCACATGTCGTTTTGTTGCGGCGGAACCAGCCACGGGTGCAAGCATTGGGCTCGGCATGATCGCAAGACAACTCCTGCTCGCCCTATCGCCGCTCGGCATCGCCCTCGCAAGCTGCGGTAGCGCCGCGACCGGGGAAAAAGCACCCTCTCCCGCCGCTGACAGCGGCACGCCCTTCGCGGTGGAGCCGGTGGCGCAGTTCGACGAGCCCTGGGCCATGGCGTTCGACGCGGGCACCGGCACGCTGTTCGTCACCGAGCGCAAGGGCACGATCCGCTTCCGCGCGCCGGACGGCACGTCCGGAGAGGTGACCGGCGTGCCCAAGGTCGCCTATGGCGGCCAGGGCGGCCTCGGGGACTTCCTCTTCGCCCCGGGCCAGACCGGCGCGACGCTCGACCGCCGGGTGGTCTATCTCAGCTGGGCCGAAGCGGGCCAGGGCGACACCCGGGGCGCCGCCGTCGGGCGCGCCGACCTGGTCTGCACGGAGCCGACGCGGTGCAGCCTCCAGAACCTCAAGGTCATCTGGCGGCAGGTGCCCAAGGTCAGCGGCAGCGGCCACTACTCGCACCGGCTGGCGTTCTCGCCCGACGGCCAGTACCTCTTCATCGCGTCGGGCGAGCGGCAGAAGATGACTCCGGCGCAGGACCTGGGCACCAACCTCGGCAAGATCGTGCGGCTCCTGCCGGACGGCACGCCGGCGCAGGGCAATCCCTTCGCGGACAAGCCCGCGCCCACCAACCAGATATGGTCCTACGGGCACCGCAACGTGCTGGGGCTGGCCTTCGATGCGCAGGGCCGGCTATGGGACCTGGAGCATGGGCCCGCCGGCGGAGACGAGCTGAACCTGGTGCGGCCCGGCGCCAACTACGGCTGGCCGCTGGTCTCCGACGGCGACCACTACGATGGCCGGGCCATCCCGCGCAACGCCACCCGTCCGGACCTCGCGCAATCGGCCATCACCTGGAACCCGGTGATCGCCCCGGGAGACTTCATCTTCTACAGCGGCGACCGCTTCCCGGCATGGAAGGGCCAGGCCTTGATCACCGGCCTCGTCGCCACCGGGCTGGTGCGGGTGCGGATCGAGGGCGACAAGGCGATCGAGGAGGCACGCTACCCGATGGACAACCGCATCCGCGAGATCCGGCAGGGGCCGGACGGCGCCATCTGGCTGCTGGAGGACGGCGAAGGCGGCCGCCTGCTCAAGCTCACGCCTACCGGCGCGGGCTGACGTACGGCGAATTCGGTCGACAAAGGCCCTTGCCGCACCTATCCGCGCGCGCCATGACCCAGACTGCTTCCGACACCGCCACCATCATCCCGCTCGACAATGTCGATCCCGCGCTCGTGGAGGCGCTGCTGGACACCGCGTTCGAGCCGGAGCGACGCCAGCGGACCGCCTACAAGGTGCGCGAAGGCACCGATTGGCTGCCCGGCCTCAGCTTCGCCGCGCTCGACGCGCAGGAGATGCTCGCCGGCACCATCCAGTGCTGGCCGGTGGCGCTGACCGATCCGGCGGGCCGCGCCCATCCGATGATTATGGTCGGCCCGGTCGCCGTCATGCCCGCGCATCAGGGGATGGGTTACGGCAAGGCGCTGATGTCCGCCAGCATGGCCGGGATCGACGACCGCGCGCCGCTGCCGCAGGTCATGATCGGCGATCCGGAGTACTACGGGCGCTTCTGGGGCTTCTCGAACGAGCGAACGCTCGGCTGGGACCTGCCCGGCCCGTTCGATCGCCACCGCCTGCTGGTGCGCAGCGCCAACCCTGCGGTGCTTCCCGAGACAGGCCTGCTCGGGCCCTGGCTGGGATAAACCGGCTCCGCAGCACCTTGGCGCGCGGGCCCCGATCTGGCATCGCGGCTCGATGCCTTACGATCCGCCTCCCGAACTCGCCGGACTGTCGCTGACCCAGGTCGCCGAGCTGGTCGCCGCGCGCCGGCTGCCCCCGGTCGACCAGTGGGCTCCTCCCGTCACCGGCGACAGCGAGATGCGCATCGCCGCCGATGGCCGCTGGTTCCACCAGGGCGGGGAGATCAGGCGGCCGGCGATGGTCCGCGCCTTCGCCTCGCTGCTGGTGCGCGACGCCGAGGGGCACTGGCTGGTCACGCCGACGCAGAAGCTGTCGATCGCGGTGGACGATGCGGCGTTCGTGGCCATCGACGTCAAGCAGGACGGCGATGCGCTGGCCTTCCGCCTCAACACCGACGACTTCGTGATCGCGGGCACCGACCACCCGATCGTGGCGGAGGGCGATCCCGAGACCCCGGCTCTGTACCTCGGCGTGCGCCACGGAACGCGCGCCCGGCTCAATCGCAGCACTTACGCGCAGCTGGTGGAGATCGCGCTCGAGCAGGGTGGCGGGGATGCGCCGGCAGACGCACTGGCGGACGAACTGGCGGTGGCCAGCAACGGCGTGCGCTTCGCGTTGAGGCCGGCGTGAGCACGCTGTTCGACGATGTCGCCCGCCGCTTCGCGGCGGGGCACGCCGCTGCGCCGCCGCGGCTCTGGACCGATCCCCGCATCCACGAGATCGAGCGCTTCACGCCCGCCGCCGTGCTCATCGCGCTGACCGAGCGCGAGCGGCCCGGCATGCTGCTGCTGCATCGCCCCTCCACCATGCGCGCCCACCCCGGGCAGATCGCCTTCCCCGGCGGTCGCCTCGACCCCGGCGAGGACGCCGTCGAGGCCGCGCTGCGCGAGGCGTGGGAAGAGCTCGGCATCCGCCCGGCCGACGTGCGCGTGATCGGCACCAGCGACCTCTATCGCACCGGCAGCGGCTACGAGATCACGCCGGTGATCGGCGTGGTCCCGCCCGATATCGAGATCCATCCCAACCCTGCCGAGGTCGCGCAGTGGTTCGAGGTGCCGGTGGACTTCGTGCTCGACCCGGCGAACCAGGTCACCCGCAGCGTCGAGTTCGAAGGACGGCGGCACAGCTTCGTCGAGATCGCCTGGAACGACGGGCGGCAGGACCATGTCATCTGGGGCGTCACCGGCGCCATTCTCCACAACCTGTCGGGGCGGTTGGCCTGGCATGAGGCCTGATTTCTCCCTCCTGGTGCAGGGCCTCGCCGACGGGTTCCTGCGGGTCGCGGACGCAGCGACGGCGGCGCGATGGCACGCTGATGGGGCCTTATGCCGACGCTAACGGCACCTTGGATTCAGCGCGGCGACCTGGCCCGGCTCGTCGCCGCGCTCGGCCCGGGCAACGCCCGCTACGTCGGCGGCGCGGTGCGCGACACGCTGCTGGGGCTCCCCGTCAAGGACATCGACATGGCCACGCTGCTCCGCCCCGAAGCGGTGGTGGAGCGCCTGAAAGCCGCGGAAATCCGCAGCGTTCCGACGGGAATAGAGCACGGCACGGTCACCGCCGTGCTGCCCGGCGGCCCGGTCGAGATCACCACGTTGCGCCACGATGTCGCCACCGACGGGCGCCGCGCCACCGTCGCCTTCGCCACCGACTGGCGCGAAGACGCCGCAAGGCGCGACTTCACCATCAACGCCCTCTACGCCGACCCCACCGACGGCACCCTCCACGACTGGTTCGGCGGTCTTGCCGACCTGGACGCCCGCCGCGTCCGTTTCATCGGCGACGCCCGTCAGCGCATCCGGGAGGATCATCTTAGAATCCTTCGCTATTTCCGCTTCCAGGCGCGCTTCGGCTCTACCCCCGCCGATGCCGAGGCGGAAGCGGCCTGCGCCGAACTGGCGGCCACGCTCAAGGGCCTCTCGCGCGAGCGGGTGGGCATGGAGATGATGAATCTCCTCGGTCTGCCGGATCCCGCCCCCACCGTCGCCCGCATGGTCGAGCTCGGCGTCCTGCCCGTGATCCTGCCGGAAGCCGCCCCGGACGCCCTCGCCGCGCTCGTCGCTGCGGAACGAGCGCAGGGGGTCGCACCCGACCCGATCCGCCGTCTCGCGGCGTTGCTCCCGCCCCAACCGCCGCTGGCCGAGCAGGTGGCCTCGCGCTTTCGTCTCTCCGCTGCCCAGAAGAAGCGTCTGGCCATGGCGGCGGCGCGCGGCAGCGAACAGGGCGAGCCCCGCGCCCTGGCCTATCGCCTTGGCCGGGAGGGTGCGCTCGATCGCTTGCTGATCGCGGGTCACGACGTCTCGTCCCTGTCGGACTGGCAGATCCCGCCGCTTCCGCTCAAGGGCGGCGACGTGGTGGCGCGGGGCGTCGGCGCCGGCCCGGAGGTCGCGCGTATCCTGCGCCGGGTCGAGGACGTCTGGATCGCCGAGGGCTTCCCCGAAGCCGAAAGAGTGGTCGAACTGCTCGGGCAGGTCCTGGCGGAGCGCTCCGAATGAGCCTGGGCGAACTCGGAGTCCTGCTGTCCGAGCAGCCGCTGCTGGCGCTCACCATTGTCGCGATCCTGCTGGGTGCCGCGTCCCCGATGCTGGCGATGTCCCGGCCACGCCTCGGCGCCGGGATGCGCAACGCCGCCTATCTCGGGCTGACCGCGGCGCTGCTGCTGACGGTGGCGCAGCTGGCCGGGCACAACGGCCGCTCCGAAGCGGCGCTGTGGCTCGACCGGACCCGCCCGGCCGAGATCGTCGGCAGCGAGACCGTCATCACCATGCGCGCGGACGGCCACTTCTGGGTCGAAGCCCAGCTCAACGGCGAAGCCGTCGAGTTCCTGGTCGACACCGGCGCGACCTACACCGGCATCTCCCAGCACACCGCGCAGCGCGCCGGCATTGCGCCCGATCCTGGTGACGCAGGCGTCATCCTCGACACCGCGAATGGCCCGATCGTGGCGCGGATGGCGACCGCCGGAACTCTGCGCCTGGGTGGGATAGAGGCCCACGAACTGCCGATCGCCATCGGTCCGGACAACGAGGTGGAGACCAACGTGATCGGCATGAACCTGCTGTCGCGACTGGGCGCCTGGCGGGTGGAAGGCAACCGGATGATCCTCACTCCGAAGGCGGCCTGACGGTCAGCCTTGCGAAAGCTGCGATGCGGTAGGATACGGCATCATGGAACTCTCCCAGATCCTCAGCTTCCTCGCCGGGCAACCGCTTCTCGCGCTCGCGCTCGCCGGCATCGGCGCGAGCTTCGCCGGCGGCATGCTGCGGCGGCCGCTGCCGCTGTTCGGCGGCTTCCTGCGTGGCGTCGGGAATCTGGGACTGCTGGCCGCCATGCTGCTGACGATCGCCCAGGTCACGCGGCTGACGACGGGCGCGGACTTCGCGCTGCCGCAGCTCGGCATGGAACGCCAGAGCGTGGAAGGCGGAGAGACCCGGGTGCCGATGCAATCCGACGGTCACTTCTGGATCAGCGCAACGATCAACGGCGTCAAGCGCGACTTCCTCGTGGACACCGGAGCGACCCTCACGGCGATCTCCCCCGACACGGCGCGCGAGGCGGGGCTGAAAGCCAACCCGCTCAATCGCACGGTCCTGATGCGGACGGCCAACGGCACGGTCGAGGCGCAACTCGCCACGATCGACGAACTGCGCATGGGCAACGTGGTGGCGCGCCAGATCGACGCGGTGGTGGCACCCGGGCTGGGGGACGCCAACGTCATCGGCATGAACCTACTGTCGCGACTGGCCAGCTGGCGCGTGGAGGGACGCACGCTGATCCTGGTGCCGCATCACCCGCAGCCGGTCGCGGAGACGTAAGGCCGCCTAGCTCTGGAACTTGTTGTCCCGCGGGAATCCCACCGGCGGCAGCCGCCCCGCGGCGCCGCGCGCGACCTTCCAGAGCGCCATGTCCTTCTCGGTGCGGGTGCGGCCGCTTTCGCCGCCCATCGTCCATGACAGCCCGTCCTCGAGCCGCAGCGTGACGACGTCCGACATGCCGCCGTCGCGGTAGCGCTGCAGCGTGACGCCCTGCCCCTTCGACATCACCGGCAGTTCCTCGAGATTGAAGATGACGAGCTTGCGGTTCTCTCCCACCACCGCGACGTGGTCGTGCTCGGCCGGAATCTCGCGGACCACGGTCAAAGCTACGCCCGGCCTGGTGGACATCACCGCCCGGCCCTTGCGCGTCTCGGCCAGCAGCTCGTCGGCTTCGGCCGCGAAGCCGCGCCCGATGTTGGACGCCAGCAGCAGCTGGGCCTTGGGCTTGTAGGGCATGGCCGCGACGATGTGCGCGTCGGCGTCGATGTCGAGCATGGTGCGGATCGGCTCGCCGAAGCCGCGCGCGCCGGGCAGCTTGTCCGCTCCCAGCGTGTAGAAGCGCCCGTTGTCGAGAGCGATCAGGACCTTGTCGGTGGTCTGCGCGTGGAAGGCGAAGGCGGGGCCGTCGCCTTCCTTGAACTTGAAGTCGCCGTCGAGCGCCACGTGCCCGCGCGCCGCGCGGATCCAGCCGCGCTGCGACAGGATCACCGTCACCGGCTCCTTCTCGATCATCGCGTCCATCGAGAACTCGACCGTCCTGGTCGCTTGCGCGATGGTGGTGCGGCGGCGCCCCAGCGGCGTGTCCTCGGCGTAGTCCTTGCGCAGCGCGGTGAGATCGCGCTTGAGGCGGGTGCGCTGGCGGGCCGGGCTCTCCAGCAGCTTGTTGAGGTCCTCCTGCTCCTTGAGCAGGTCGTCGCGCTCCTGCCGGAGCTCCATCTCCTCGAGCTTGCGCAGGCTGCGCAGGCGCATGTTGAGGATCGCCTCGGCCTGCCGGTCGGTGAGGTTGAACTCGGCCATCATCACCGGCTTGGGCTCGTCCTCGGTACGGATGATCTCGATGATCCGGTCGAGGTTGAGATAAGCGATGATGTAGCCTTCGACGAGCTCGAGCCGCGAGGCGATCTTCTCCAGCCGGTGTCGGGTGCGGCGCAGGAGGATGTCGATCTGGCTGAAGACCCACTCCGACAGCAGCAGCTTGAGCCCGAGCACGCCGGGAGTGCGGTGCGAGTCCAGGACGTTGAGATTGAGACTGAACCGGCTTTCGAGATCGGTCAGCCGGTAGAGGCTCTCCTTCAGCAGCTCGGGATCGACGTTGCGGCTCTTGGGCGCCAGCACGAGGCGGATCTCCTCGTCGCTTTCGTCGCGCACGTCCTCCAGGATCGGCAGCTTGCGGTCGGCGATCAGCGCCGCGATCTGCTCGATTAGCTTGCCCTTGGGCAGCATGTAGGGGATCTCGGTCACCACCAGCTGCCACTGGCCCGAACCCAGCTTCTCGACGCCGGTCTCCTCCCAGGCGCCGTCCGGGAGCCGGCCGGTGGAGAAGCGACCGCGCACACGGAACGCGCCCTTGCCCGTCTCGTAGGCATGGCTGATCGCCTCCGGGCTGTCGACGACGAGGCCGCCGGTGGCGAAGTCGGGGCCGTGGAAGACCTCCATCAGCTGCGCGTGCTCGGCGTGCGGATTGTCGATCAGCATCATCGTCGCGTCGATGATCTCGGCCACGTTGTGGCTGGGGATCGAGGTCGCCATGCCCACGGCGATCCCGGTGGCGCCGTTCGCCAGCAGGTTGGGGAACAGGCCGGGGAAGATCTCCGGCTCGCTCTCCTCGCCATTGTAGGTGGGAACGAACTCGACCGTCCCTTCGTCGAGGCCGGCCATGAGCTGGATCGCCGTCCGGGTCAGCCGCGCCTCGGTGTAGCGGTAGGCCGCGGCATTGTCGCCGTCGATGTTGCCGAAGTTGCCCTGCCCCTGCACCAGCGGATAGCGCAACGAGAAGTCCTGGGCGAGGCGTACCATCGCATCGTAGACGGAGGCGTCGCCGTGCGGATGGTACTTGCCGATCACGTCGCCGACGACGCGGGCGGACTTCTTGTAGGCGCTCGCAGGATCGAGCTTGAGCTGCCGCATGGCCCAGAGAAGGCGGCGATGGACCGGCTTCAAGCCATCCCGCAGGTCCGGCAGCGAGCGCGCGGTGATGGTGGACAGCGCATAGACCAGATAGCGCTCGGACAGCGCCGCATCGAAGGGTGCGTCGACGATGGCGTCGAACGGATCGGATTCGTCGTCGGTCGTGGTCACCATGGCGGAACGCACTAGCAACACGACGGCCGGAGAGGAACCGGCGGAACCGATCTTTTCCGCCATTCATTCCCTTGGCAAACCCCAACAGCAGGAGAATTTCGCAATGGGTCGCGTACTCATCATGGCGACGGACGGCTTCGAGCAGGTGGAACTCACCGGGCCCCGCGACGCGCTGAACGCCGCAGGGCTCGAGACCGTGATCGCCAGCCCGAACAGCGGCGAGATCAAGGGCTGGGACAAGACGGACTGGGGCGATAAAGTCCAAGTTGATCTGACGCTCGACCAGGTCGACGCCGAGGACTTCGACGCCATCGTGCTGCCCGGCGGCCAGATCAACCCGGACAAGCTGCGCATGGAGGGGGCGGCGGTGGCGCTCGTCAAGAGCTTCGCAGGCGCGGGCAAGCCCGTCGCGGCGATCTGCCACGGGCCCTGGCTGCTCGTCGAAGCGGACCTTGTGAAAGGCCGCAGGATCACCAGCTGGCCGTCGATCCGCACCGACCTGCGCAACGCCGGCGGCGATGTGGTGGACGAGGAAGTGGTCGTCGACGGCAACATCATCACCAGCCGCAAGCCGGACGACGTGCCCGCCTTCTCCCAGGCGGTGATCGCGGCGGTGAAGGAGGCGACCGCGGCCGCTGCCGCGGAGTGACTCGCCAGCCGGACCGGGCTCGTCCGGCCGCGGGCCTAACCGATTTGCATGTCGCGAACGACGCCGGGGATGCGCACCGCCAGCCCGTCGAGCGCCTCGGTCAGCTGGATCTGGCACGACAGGCGGCTGGTGCGCGTGACCCCGGCGGCGAGATCGAGCATGTCCTCCTCCTCCTCGGAGGCGGGGGGCAGCTTTCCGAACCAGTCCGGCGAGACGATCACGTGGCAGGTCGAGCACGCCATCTGCCCCTCGCAGGTACCTTCGAGAGGCATCCCCGCGTTCTGGGCCACTTCGAGCAGCCGCGAACCTGGCTCCGCACGTGCGGAAACCCGGGATCCGTCCACGGCAACGAACATCACGTCAACCAAGTCACACTCCCTGCGCCGCCGCAGCGGCTTCTATCGTGGCGCAGGCATCCTCAAGTTCCCTCGGATCAGTATATCGACCGAATCCCAGACGGATAGAGCTTTTGGCGTCCTTGTCGGAAAGGCCAAGTGCTCGCAGGACGTGACTGGGGCGTCCGGAGCCACTCGCGCAGGCCGATCCGGCGGAAAAGGCGACGCCGCGCACGTCCGACATCAGCCGGGCGACGTCGAGCCCCTCCAGCCGCAGGTTGAGGTTGCCGTGCCACCGGTCCGTCGCCGATCCGTTCAGTGTCCACCGCTCGAGCACGGCGCGGGCCCTGTCCCAAAGCCGTGCGACGTGCTCCGCATCCTTCTCGATCCGCTGCCTCGCCAGCGCAGCCGCGGCACCGAAGCCGGCGCACAGCATCGGGCTCAGCGTGCCAGAGCGCAGGCCCCGCTCCTGCCCGCCGCCGCGGATCAGCGGTTCGATGGCGATGCCCTCGCGCAGCCACAGCGCGCCGACCCCCTTGGGCCCGTAGAGCTTGTGCGCACTGATCGCGATGAAGTCGGCGGCGGCGGGCGGGGCGATCTTGCCGGCGCCCTGCACGGCATCGCACAGGAACAGCGCCCCACCAGCGCGGGCGCGATCGGCGAGGCGGTCCACTGGCTGAACGGTGCCGATCTCGTTGTTGACCTGCATGACCGCGACGAGCCCGATCCCTTCCGGGAACGCCACGTCGGCATCGACCAGGCCCTCGCGATCGACCGGCAGGATCGTCATGTTCGCGTCCACCGCCCCGGCGGTATCGAGCACCGCCGAATGTTCGATGGCGGAGACTGCGAGGCGCCGCGTGCCGCTGCCGAGGATCGCAAGGTTGATCGCTTCGGTGGCGCCGGACGTGAAGACCACCTGGCCGCCCGGCGGGAGCAGCGCCGCCACCTGCTCGCGCGCGAGTTCGACCGCGGCCGCGGCGGCGCGGCCGGGCCGGTGTGGGCTATGCGGGTTAGCGAAGCCGCCGGTCCCGGGCCCGCCGAGCCAGGGCAGCATGGCCTCGCGCGCCTCGGGCGCCAGCGGGGTGGTGGCCTGGTAGTCGAGGTAGATCATCGGTTCACCCTCTCCCAGGCCTCGGCAAAGGCGTCCAGTTCCTCCGGCCGCGTGTTCCACCCCATCGAGACCCGGACCGTTCGCTTGGCGATGTCGGGCGCTATGCCGAAGCCCTGCAACACCCGGCTGGGCTTGAGCGTACCCGAAGAACACGCGCTTCCGGTGGAAATCGCGAAACCCATCGCGTCCATGCGGATCAGCATCGCCGTCGCCGAGATCGTCGGTGCCGCCACGGCGAGAATGTGCGTGCTCTGGTCTCCCGGACGCAGCACCTGTCCGCGGGTCGCCAGCCGCTCGGCGAAGGCGCGACGCTGCGGCCCGGTTGTCTTCCAGTTCTCGATCCCCCCCGCCTCCAGCGCGGCCGCGAAGCCGAGGGCGCCGGGCAGGTTCTCCGTCCCCGCGCGATAACCCCGCTCCTGCCCGCCGCTCGGCTTCAGCAGGGCGAAGTCGCGCACCAGCAAGGCGCCGATGCCGATGGGACCGCCGAGCTTGTGGGCGGAGACGACGACCATGTCCGCTTCCGGGAGGGGCGACTTGCCGGCCGACTGCGAGCAGTCCGCCAGGAGAAGCCCATCGCTTTCCCGCACCACCCTGACGAGCGGATCTCCGGCACCCTTCAAAAGCTCCGTGCCCGTCTCCGAGTTGATCGACTGCACCGCCACGATCACGCGACCGGGGGGGCGGAGCGCCTGCGCAAGGCCGTCCGCATCCACGCGCCCTTGCGCCACGCCCAGCACGTCCGCATCCGGCGCGGCCCGGAACACCGCATCGTGCTCCACGGCGGAGACCAGCCGCCGCTCCACCTGCGCCCGCTGGAGGGCGATCGCGAGCGCCTCGCTCGCCCCGGAGGTGAAGATCACCTCGCCACGCCAGTCCAGCGCCGCACGCACGCGTTCGCGCGCGTCCTCCAGCGCGGCACGAGCGGCGCGGCCCGGTGCGTGGGGGCTGGACGGGTTCGCCCAGATCGCGGCGCCGCGCAGCCACGCCTCGCGCGCCTCGGGAAGCATCGGCGTGGTCGCCGCGTGGTCGAGATAGATGTCGGTTGCGCCCATTGCTTGTGAAGTTGTCTTTGGAACGAACATTTCTATATAGCGAACCTTCCCTTTTCCACTCCCGCGATGGCCGCCTGCACGCCGCCGCGTGGGAGTTTCAACAGGTCAGGCCGCAAACACACATGCCCGCAGTCATCTTCCCCGGTCCCGAGGGTCGCCTCGAAGGTCGTTTCCAACCCGCATCGCGCCCGCGCGCGCCCGTGGCGATGATCCTCCACCCGCATCCGCAGGCGGGCGGCACGATGAACGATCGCATCACGCAGCACCTCTACAAGACCTTCGTCAACCGGGGCTTCGCGACGCTGCGTTTCAACTTCCGCGGCGTGGGCCGCAGCCAGGGCAGCTTCGACAACGGCATCGGCGAACTGTCGGATGCCGCGGCCGCGCTCGACTGGGTGCAGTCGATCCATCCCGAGGCCTCGACCACCTGGATCGCGGGCTATTCGTTCGGCGCGCTGATCGGCATGCAGCTGCTGATGCGACGCCCGGAGATCCGCGGCTTCATCTCGATCGCCCCGCCGGCCAACATGTACGACTTCTCGTTCCTGGCGCCCTGCCCGGCTTCGGGCATCATCATCCAGGGCACCGGCGACACGGTGGTGACGCCCAATGCCGTGCAGAAGCTCGTCGACAAGCTGCGCACGCAAAAGCACATCACCATCCACCACGACGAGATCCCGCGCGCCAACCACTTCTTCGAGCACGAGACCGACGAGCTGATGCGCTCGGTCGACAACTACCTCGACATGCGCCTCTCGCCCGATTGCCCGATCAAGTGATCCGCGGCGCGACCCCGGGGCCCAGCCTCGGGGTCGCGCTGACCGGCCGGTCGCTCACCGCGGTGCGGCCTGCTTGCGAGCCTCGCGCGTGAGCGAGGTGCCCTCGGGC
Organism: Novosphingobium soli; assembly: GCF_042432915.1. NCBI lineage: Bacteria > Pseudomonadati > Pseudomonadota > Alphaproteobacteria > Sphingomonadales > Sphingomonadaceae > Novosphingobium > Novosphingobium soli. The sequence continues at coordinate 46,047 of NZ_JBHLWK010000006.1, read as the reverse complement.
GTCGGTAGCGTCCAGATCACGATGTTGGCGATCATCACCGCCGCAAGCACCAGCATGAGCACCGCCTGACGGCGGTAGCCGCCGCGGCGCAGCAGCGCGATCGCACCCAGAACCAGCGCGACGACGGTGAGCACGAGAAGCGAAAGCGCAAGGTCCATTGCGCGTTCCTAGCCGAGGATGTCCTGCTTTTGAAGCACGCGTGGCCACCGCGCCGGCTGGTTTGACACTGGGGTCGCGCGCCGTCATCGTCCCGGCATGACCCAGGACACCGACCGCCCCGCCCTGCCGTGTACCCGTCGCGCCGCCCTTCACCTGCTGGCTGCGGGCACGGCCACCGTCGCTCTCCCGCTGCGCGCGGCAAGCGGCCGGCCGGACGCGGCCGCGCTTCTCGACGGTATCGCCTGGAGCCTGCTCGAGCATGTGCCCGAGACCGCGACCACGCTGGGCGTCGACACCGGTGCGCATGCAGCCCTGCGCGCAAGGCTGGAAGACCGCTCGCAGGCCGGCCGCGACGCCTATGCTGCCACGCTGCGCCGCGGGCTGGCGGTGGTGGAGGCGTTCGACGCGGCCGGTCTCGACCATTCGACCCGCACCAGCCTGGCGGTGGTGCGCAGCGCCTTCGCCACCGCGCTGGAGGGCTTTGCCCTGCCTTACGGCGATGTCGCCGTGGGCGGCTGGCGCAACACCCCCTATGTCGTGATCCAGAACGTGGGCGCCTACCTCGACGCTCCGCGCTTCCTGGATGCCGATCACCCGGTGAAGACGCCCTCGGATGCCGATGCCTGGGTCGCCCGGGCCTCGCAGCTCGGCGCACAGCTCGACGGCGAGCTGGGCCGCATCCGGGCCGCCGCCGGCAACGGGCTGGTCCCGCCGGATTTCCTGCTGGATCGCGCGATCGGACAGCTCAAGAGCACGATCGCCGACGCGAGGGCCGAGGGCGGCAGCCTCGCCGCGTCCATCGCGGGTCGCACCCGGCAGATGCGCGGCAACTGGGCGAACGACACCCGCAGCATCGTGACGACCCAGGTCGTCCCCGCGCTCGAGCGGCAGTTGGCCGAGCTGGAACGCCAGCGCGGCCTCGCCGGCAGCGCGCCGGGCATGCGCGAGCGGCCGCATGGCGCCGAGTACTACGCCTGGGCGCTGCGCGCGAGCACCACCACGCAGGTCCCGGCGGAGGAGGTCCACCAGCGCGGCCTGCAGGAACTGGCCGAGCTGCACGCGCGGATGGACCCGATCCTGCGCAGCCTCGGCTACAGCAATGGCACCGTCGGTGCGCGCATGACGGCGCTGAGTGAGGACAAGCGGTTCATGTTCCCGGAAGGCGATCCGGGTCGTGCCGAGATCCTGGCCTTCATCGGCCAGCGGGTCGACTGGATCCGCCGGCAGATGCCGCGTGCCTTCCGCGAGCTGGTGCCGGGCAGCCTGGAAGTCCGCCGCCTGCCCCTCTCGGAGGAGCCCGGCGCGCCGACCGCGTACGGCGGTGCCGGGTCGAAGGACGGGTCGATCCCGGGCAAGATGTGGATCAACTTGCGCAGCATCGACCTGCACCGCAAGTATGACCTGCCCACGCTGGTCCACCACGAGGCGATCCCCGGGCACGTCTGGCAGGGCGAATATGCCAACCGCCTGCCGCTGATCCGTTCGATCCTGGCGTTCAACGCCTATTCCGAAGGCTGGGCGCTCTACGGCGAGCAGTTGGCCGACGAACTCGGCGCCTATGACGACGATCCGGTGGGCCGGCTCGGGTACCTGCAGTCGCTGGCGTTCCGTGCCTGCCGGATGGTGGTGGACACCGGGCTGCACGCCAAGGGCTGGAGCCGCGAGGAGGCCGTCCGCTTCTTCATGGAGAAGAACGGCAACAAGCGCGAGGAAGTGGTCAACGAGGTGGACCGCTACTGCTCCTGGCCCGGCCAGGCCTGCGGCTACAAGATGGGCCACTCGCAGATCGTGGCGCAGCGCGCACGCGCGCAGCAGGCGCTGGGCACCGCCTACGACCTGCGCGACTACGATCAGGCGGTGGTGGACGGCGGCAACGTCCCGCTGGACGTCCTGGCGCAGAACGTGGGCGATTACATCGCCCGCCGCAAGGCCTGAACCCACCACCGGCCGGACCGTGCGCTTTGGCGGGGGCGGGTCGCCGCAGCGCGCCGCCCCCGCCGCACGGGGCTCAGGACTTCCCGAAGAGGTTCTTGCCCATGCCCTTGAGGTCGTCGAGGACGCTGCCGTCGCCGTCCTTGTCGAACAGGCGCGCCACCTTGTCCGGCTCTCCGGCAATGGCGCTGGCGTACTGCCCCAGCGAGCCCTCGCCGCCGATCTGCTCCATGACCTGTCGGACCGTGCCGACATCGATCCCGCTGCGCTCGGCCGCCAGCTGTGCGGTGTCGCCTTCCTGCTGGTGTGCAATGCCGAGGGCGGCGATCACCTTCTCCGCCACCTCGGGCTCGAGCCCGAGCTTGGCCGCGAGGTTCTCCACGTCGGGATGATCGCTGACTTTGCCGAGAATGCCGTCGAAAAGTCTCATTGCCGTTCTCCTAGATAGGCCGGGACGAACATGCACCGAAAGCCTTGCGGGCGAAAGGCGGGGAAGTCGGTAGCCGCTGGCGGGTTTTGCCTGAGGCGCCTCGTGCCGCCGGGACGCAAAAGGCCCCGGAACCGAGGTCCCGGGGCCCTTTGGTCACCGCCTTGGCGACATGCTCTTACGCCGCGACCGGCGCTGCCTTGCGCACGCTCTCGTCGACGTGGGCTTCGAACTGCTCGAAGTTGTCGATGAACTGCTTGACCAGGGTCTGCGCGGTCTTGTCGTAAGCCGCCGGGTCAGCCCAGGCGCCGCGCGGGTCCAGCAGCTTGCTGTCGACACCGGCCACCGCGACCGGAACCTCGAAGCCGAAGTTCGGGTCTTCCTTGAACTCGGCATCGTTGAGGCTGCCATCAAGCGCAGCATTGAGCAGCGCGCGGGTGGCCTTGATCGGCATGCGCTTGATGCCGTCCATCGTCGCCATGCCGCCCGACCAGCCGGTGTTCACCAGCCAGCACTTGACGCCGCCCTTGGCGATCCGCTCCTTGAGCAGGTTGCCGTAGACCGACGGATGGCGCGGCATGAACGGCGCACCGAAGCAGGTCGAGAACGTGGCTTCCGGCTCAGTCACGCCGATCTCGGTGCCGGCAACGCGCGCGGTATAGCCCGAGAGGAAGTGATACATCGCCTGATCGGGCGTGAGGCGCGCGATCGGGGGCAGCACGCCATAGGCGTCCGCAGTCAGGAAGATGATGTTCTGCGGCACCGGACCCAGGTTCTTCTCCGAGCAGTTCGGGATGAAGTCGATCGGGTAGGAACCGCGGCTGTTCTCGGCGAGCGAGTTGTCGTCGAGGTCGATCTGGCGGGTCTCGGGGTCGATCACGACGTTCTCGAGCACCGTGCCGAAGCGCTTGGTGGTGGCGTAGATCTCCGGCTCGGCCTCGGCCGACAGGCGGATCATCTTGGCGTAGCAGCCGCCTTCGAAGTTGAACACGGCGGTGTCGGACCAGCCATGCTCGTCGTCGCCGATCAGCGTGCGGCTGGCATCGGCCGACAGCGTGGTCTTGCCGGTGCCCGAAAGCCCGAAGAAGACCGCGGTGTCACCGTCCGGACCAATGTTGGCCGAGCAGTGCATCGGCATCACGCCCTTGGTGGGAAGCAGGTAGTTGAGGATGCCGAAGACCGACTTCTTCATCTCGCCCGCATAGGCGGTGCCGCCGATCAGGATCAGCTTCTCGGTGAAGTTGACCGCGATCACCGTCTCGCTCCGCGAACCGTGGCGCGCCGGATCGGCGCGGAAGCTCGGCAGGTCGATGATGGTGTACTCGGGCTCGAACCCGTCGAGCTCGGCCGCGGTCGGGCGTACCAGCAGCGTGCGGATGAACAGGTTGTGCCACGCATACTCGTTCACGACGCGCACGTTCACCCGGTGTTCGGGCTGCGAGCCGCCGAACAGGTCGGCGACGTAGAGCTTGTCCTTGCCCGAAAGCGCGGCGAGGAAGTCCTCCTTGAGCGCGGCGAAGTGCTCCGGGGTCATGGGCACGTTCGTCTTGCCCCACCACACCGTGTTCTCCGTCTCGGCATCCTTGACGATGAACTTGTCCTTCGCCGAACGCCCCGTGTGCTTGCCGGTGGCGACAACGAAGGGACCGTCCGCAGAAAGCACACCCTCCCCGTTCTTCACCGCCTCCTCGACCAGGGGGGCCGTGCCGAGGTTCGCGAAGATCTGGGCCTTCGTCTCTATGCCCTGTTTGTCGAGCGGATAGCTAAGGGAAGCGGTCAATGTCATCTCCTCCAAAAGATGGCGCCCTGCGGGTATCCCCGCGAACGCATTCGCGATTCCTGCGCAAGAATCGGACCGCGCATAAGCGGCGATCCCTTTTCGGTCAAATTGGCGACAAATGAAACCGTCAAGGCTCCGGAATGGCGGCGTTCGACCACGCTGCGGCAACGATTGCCACGTACCGCCGCAGCCGCTACTCAGGGCCGCTCCTTGCAGCATTGAGGCAGCTCAGGACGCGCATGGTCGATCCCACCAACGCCCCCGCACCCGCCGCCGACCTTCCGGCGCCGCCCGCTCCACGACAGCAGACGATCGCGCTCGTCGACGACGATCGCAACATCCTCACCACGCTCTCCATCGGCCTGCATGCGGAAGGCTTCGCCACGCGCGTCTACGCGGACGGGGAGACGGCGCTGAAGGCCCTGCTGGAGAACCCGCCCGACCTCGCCATCTTCGACATCAAGATGCCGCGGATGGACGGCCTCCACCTTCTCCAGGAGCTGCGCGCGCAGTCGCGGCTGCCGGTCATCTTCCTCACCTCCAAGGACGAGGAACCCGACGAGGCGCTCGGCCTGGCGATGGGGGCCGACGACTACATCGCCAAGCCGTTCAGCCAGCGCCTGCTGGTCGCCCGCATACGCGCGATCCTGCGGCGCAGCGAACTGGCGAGGTCACCCGCGGAGGCGGCTCCGGCGGCGGACCTGCCGGAGCCGGTCCAGCGAGGACGGTTGAAGCTCGATCCAGCGCGGCACCAGGTCACCTGGGGCGGTCGCTCGGTCTCGCTCACGGTGACCGAGTTCCTGATCCTGGAGGCACTGGCTCTGCGGCCCGGCGTGGTGAAGAGCCGCAACCAGCTCATGGACGCAGCCTACTCGGACGACGTCTACGTGGATGACCGGACGATCGACAGCCACATCAAGCGCCTGCGCCGCAAGTTCCGCGCGGTCGATCCGGAGTTCGCCGCGATCGACACGCTCTACGGTGCCGGATACTCGTTCTCCGATGGCTGACTCCGGAACGCAGGCAAGATCACGGCCGGAACGGCGCGCCACCACCACACGCCTGGCGCTCTCCTGGCGCGTCTCGCTGACCGCGCGCATTCTCGCGGTCAACGTCATCGCACTCGCGCTGATGGCCGGCAGCCTGTTCTACATCGACAGCTATCGCCGCGAACTGCTCGCCGAGCGCTATCGCCTGGCCAAGTCGGAAGCGGAGATCACCGCCGATGCGCTGGCGGACGAGGATCTGCCCGGCCGCCGCGGTCTGATCGCACGGATCGGCACCGAGCAGGACCTGCGCCTGCGCCTGTTCGCGCCCTCCGGCGCGCTGGTGGCGGACAGCTTCGCCCTCGCGCCGCCCTCCTATCAACTCGTCGATCCCCGCAGCGAACCGTGGCTGCAGGATGCCGCCAGGCTGCTCGACCGGGGGATGGACTTCCTCCTGGGCGCGCCGCCCATCCCCGACTACCGCGATCCCGCGCGGACCGACGCCGGCGCGTGGCAGGAGGTGAAAGCCGCGCTGGCGGAACGGCGGACCTGGATCAGCCACAAGGCCGCGCCCGACCGAACGCCCGTCATCATCGCCGCGACGCCGGTGGGGACCGACGGCTCCGCCCTGCTCGTCACCCGCAACGCGCGTGACATCACCGAGAACGTGCGCATGGCGCGACAGACCCTCGCCATCATCGTGGGCGGCGCGCTGGTGGTGTCGATCCTGCTCTCGCTGTTCCTCGCGCGCACCATCGTCGAGCCGCTGCGCAAGCTCGTGCGCGCCGCCGTCCGCGTTCGCCTGGGGCGCGATCGTAGCGTCGTCGTGCCTCGCCTGCCGGACCGGCGCGATGAGATCGGCCTGCTCGCCCGCGCCATCTCCGACATGAGCGGCGCCCTGCGCCAGCGCATCGACGCGGTCGAGAGCTTCGCCGCGGACGTGGCGCACGAGCTGAAGAACCCCCTCACCTCGCTGCGCAGCGCGCTGGAGACGCTCGACCGGGTGGAGCAGCCCGAGCTGCGCCAGCAACTCATGGGTATCGCCCAGAGTGACGTGCGGCGGATCGACTTCCTGGTCACGGAGATCGCCGACGCCAGCCGCATCGACGCGCAGCTCAGCCGCACCACTTTCGAACCGGTCGACATGCGGCGACTGGTCGAGGCGCTGGTCGGCGAGCGCGACCAGCGCGGCGTCAACGAAGGTCGCGCGGTCCACGTCCGTGGCGAGGGAGGGGAGGCTCCGGTCGCCGCGGGAGACGCGCCGCGGTTGGAGCGCGTGCTCCACAACCTGCTCGACAACGCCGTGTCCTTCTCGCCTCCCGGCGGCGAGATCGAGATCACCGTGTTGCAGGCCGGCAGACGCGTCATCATTGCCGTGGAGGACCACGGCCCGGGCATCCCCGAGGCCGCGCGCGAGCGGGTGTTCGAGCGCTTCCATTCGCTCCGTCCCTCGCGCGAGGAGTTCGGGACGCACAGCGGCCTGGGCCTGGCGATCGCACGCACCATCGTTGAAGCGCACTTCGGGCGCCTCGTCGCCACCGATCGTGAGGACGGCGCGGCGGGCGCGCGCCTCGTCATCTCGCTGCCCCGCTGGGAACCCGAGGCATGAGCGTCGGCGCGCCGATGGCCCGGCAGTCCACCTGTGTCGCGGTGGGAGGGCGCGGCGTGCTGATCGAAGGCGCGCCGGGCACCGGCAAGTCGACGCTGGCACTGGCGCTGATCGACCGCGGGGCGGTGCTCGTGGGCGACGATTCGCTTCTGCTCTCCAGCAAGGAGGGCACCCTCTTCGCAAGTCCGCACCCGCGGACGCTGGGCATCCTGGAGGTGCGCAACCTCGGGCTGCTGCCCTTCCCCTGCCTGGAGCGCGCGCCGGTAGCCCTGGTCCTGATGCTCGATCCTGCGGCGCCGCGCTTCGTGGAGGCGGCGGAGCGTGTGGAGATCGCGGGGGTCGCACTGCCCTTCCTTCGGCTCTGCCCGCACGGCGAGGCGCTGGCGCTGAAGGCCGAGCTCGCGCTGCGCCACTACGCGATCCCGGACTGACGCACTCGCGCTGCGGAGATCGGCGCATCGCCCCTTCCCTTTCGCAGCCGCCGCGCGCAGAGAGGGGCGATGGGGAACGATGTGGGATCGCATGGCACGCCGCCGAAGCGGCAAAGCCTGCTGCTCGTCACGGGCATGCTGGGCGCGGGCAAGACCACCGCCTTGCGGGTGCTCGAGGATCTCGGCTGGGAGATCGTCGACAACTTTCCGATCCGCATGCTCGAGGCGATGATCGATCCCGCGTCCGATCGCGATCCGACGCCGCTCGCCATCGGCTTCGACTCGCGGACCCGCGGCTTCGATCCCGAGCGCGTCATCGCACAGGTCAAGGATCTGGGCGGCCGCCCCGACCTGGAACTCACCACGTTGTTCCTCGACTGCTCCAGTGCGGAGCTCGAGCGGCGGTACAACGAGACGCGCCGGCGCCACGCGCTGGCGGTGGATGCGCCGGTGTCCACCGGGATCCGCGCCGAACGCGATCTTCTCGCCCCGCTGCGCCGCTGGGCCGACATCCTGATCGACACCACCGAATACACCTCGAACGACCTTCAGAAGGTGATTCGCGACCGATTCGCCTCCAGTGAGCCGGGCGAACTGACGCTGACGGTATCGAGCTTCGGGTTCTCGCGCGGGATGCCCCCTATCGCCGATCTCGTGTTCGACATGCGCTTCCTCGACAATCCGCACTGGGATCCTGCGCTGAGGCCGCAGACCGGCCACGACGCGGCGGTTGGCGAGCACATTCGCAAGGATCCTGCATGGGATGAAGCGTTTACGCGCATCCGCGACCTGATCCTGCTGCTCCTCCCGCGCTACCGCGCCCAGGGGAAGGCCTATGTCCACGTGGCCTTTGGTTGCACCGGAGGTCGCCACCGTTCGGTATTCACCGCGGAGCAGATCGGTGCAGCCTTGCGTCAAGCGGGATTTTCGCCCACATTGCTGCACCGCAACTTGGGCTCGCGGGCAGCGGACCTCCTGGAGGGAGAACCGCGGCGTGAGAAATAGAGACAAGGCCCGGGTGCGTTTGCAGGACTTTCGGAGCGCTCTCCCGGCATGATCGGCATGATTCTGGTTACTCACGGCGACCTCGCCGACGAGTTTGTCCACGCCATGGAGCACGTCGTCGGCGACCAGCCGGACGTGGCGACGGTGTGCATCGGCCCCAATGACGACATGGAGCGCCGCCGCTCCGAGATCGCGGAGGCCATCGCCAAGGTGGATAGCGGCGAAGGCGTGATTGTGCTGACCGACCTGTTCGGCGGCACCCCTTCGAATCTCGCGATCTCGCTGATGCAGGCCGGCAAGGTCGAAGTGATCGCGGGCATCAACCTGCCGATGCTGATCCGCCTCGCCAAGGCGCGCGGCTGCATGCCGGTGCGCGACGCGGTTTCTGCTGCGCGCGACGCCGGACGCAACTATATCACGATCGCAAGCGAATACCTGGGACAGGATGCATGATCGACTGCCGTGAGTCGGTGCTCATCGTCAACAAGCGAGGACTCCACGCGCGCGCCAGCGCGAAGTTCGTCGGCCATGTCGCCGAGCTGCCGCCCGGCGTCACGGTGACCGTTTCGAAGGACGGGATTTCTGCGGCAGGCGGGTCGATTCTGGGCCTCATGATGCTCGGCGCGGCCAAGGGCGATTCCATCGAGATCACCTGCTCGGGCGAGCGGGCCGAAGCAGCCTTGGCGATCCTGTCCGAACTGGTGCGCGGCGGCTTCGGCGAAGAGTGACCGATCTTCCATCGCCGGGTGCCCCCGGGCGCCGCACCATCACCGGCTTTTCCAACCCGCTGGTCAAGTTCCTGCGCTCGTTGCGGGACAAGAAGCACCGCAAGCGCGAGAAGCGCTTCCTGGCGGAAGGCCTGCGCTTGCTCACCGATGCGCGCGAGAGCGGGATGCTGCCCGAGATGCTGGTCATGGCGATCGGACGCGATCCGCACCCGCTCCTCGACGAGCTGGAGGCCGCCGTGCTGTCCTCCGGCGGCGAGGTCGTCGAGATGGACGTCGAGATCCTCGCCAAGGTCACCGGCAAGGACAATCCGCAGGCGGTCGCCGGAGTCTTCGCCGAGTTCGACACCCGCCTCGCCCAACTCGACCGCAGTGCCGCGCCCATCTGGCTGGTGGCGCAGGCGCTGCGCGATCCCGGGAACCTGGGTACCATGCTGCGGACCGGCGATGCCGTCGGCGCCGGTGGCCTGATCCTCATCGACGACTGTGCCGACCCGTTCTCGGTCGAGGCGGTGCGCGCCAGCATGGGCGCCATCTTCACCCAGAAGCTGGCGATCGCGCGCTGGGACGAGTTCCAATCGTGGCTGCGCACGGGTCCGGGGCAACTCGTGGCGGCGTCCTTGCGCGATCCCACCGACTATCGCCAGGCGGCCTATGCCGCTCCCTGCTTCCTGATGGTGGGTAACGAATCGCAGGGGCTGCCGGCCGCCTACGAGGAGGCTTGCGACCTGCGGGTCACGATCCCGATGCTGGGCCGGGCAGACAGCTTGAACGCCGCTGTCGCCGGTGCCGTGCTGGCCTACGAGGCGCTGGCACACTTGCGCCCGAACTGAACCGCGGCCCGGGGCGGCGAGGAAGACCGCCGCCGCCATGCAGGCGGTGCCTACTCGGCGGCCTCTGCCGGAACGTCGGCTTGACTGTCGAGGCGGACGGTCGCCTCGGCGAAACGCGGCGCCGCCTCCACCAGGGGCACTTCGTCCGAGATCTCGCGCTTGCCGATCTTGATGTGCTTCTCGCTGAGACGTCGGGCTCGGCTCATCACGTTGCCTTCGTACGTACGCGCGAAGTCGTTGAAGCTGTTCACGGCGCGGCCCAGATGCACGCCGACCTTGCCGAGGTCGTCCTGCGTCTTGGCGAGGCTGTCGTAAAGGTCCGCGCCGAGCTTGCCGATCTCGCGTGCCTCGCGGGCCAGCCCCTCCTGCTGCCAGACCTGCGCGATGGTGCGCGCGATGGCGACCAGGTTGGTCGGGCTCGCGAGCAGGACCTTGCGGTCGAACGCGAAGTCCCACAGCCCGGAATCGTGGTCGAGCGCGGCAGCGATGAAGTGCTCGCCCGGCACGAACATGATGACGTAGTCCGGCGCATTCTCGAACTGGCTTTGGTAGCTCTTGGCGCCGAGCGCCTGGATGTGGTTGCGCATCGAAGCGGCATGCTGCCCCAGGAAGGCGAGCCGCACGGCTTCATCCTCCGCCTCGAACGCGTCCTGGTAGGCGTTCAGCGAAACCTTGGCGTCGATCACGAGCTGCTTGTTGCCGGGGATCCGCACGATAGCGTCGGGGCGCAGGCGGCCATCCTCGGTGGTGATCGAATGCTCGGTGACGAAGTCGGTGTGCTCGGTGAGGCCGCACTGTTCGAGAACGTTCTGGAGCTGCTGCTCGCCCCACCGGCCGCGCGCCTTGGGTGCGTTGCGCAGGCTGTTGCCGAGACGCATCGCCTCGGTGCGGACCTGCTCCTGCCCCACCCGCAGCGCCTCGATCTGACCGGTGAGCTGGCCGAAGGCGTCCACCCGCTTGGCCTCCAGCGCGGCGACCTGCTCCTCGTAGCTTTTCAGTCGCGCGCCGACCGGCGCCAGGATGGAGCTGATCCGCTCTGCACTGGCCTTCTCGCTCTGCTCGAAACGTTCACCGGCACGCTTGAGGAATGCGTCTTGCGCCCCGGCCAGAACTTTCGCCCCGGCATTCTCGAACTCCTTGCGCAGCGCGTCCTGCGCTTCGATCAGCAGGCGCTTCTGCTCGTCGAAATTGGCGGACTTCTCGCGTAGCGTGGACAGCTCTTCGGAAAGCGCGCGCTGTTCGCGCAGCAGCGCATCCACGCGCGAGGCATGCTCGGAGCGGTTCGCGTCGAGCGCCTGTGTCAGCTCGAGCCGGATGCGCTCCACCGCTGCGGTCCCATCGACGCGGAGCCGCTCCGCCGCCGCTTCGTGGTCGGAGCGGGCACGCTCCAGCGCCTGCTCCAGCGCGTCGGCCCGGGCCCCCCGCTCCCGCGCCGCTTCCAGCTCGGCAAAGGCGCGCAGATATCGCGCGTCGCCTTCGCGGAGCTCGCGCTCCCGCTTCTCGGCCTCACCGCGCCAGTGCGAGACCGGGCGCGCGCCGAAAAACCAGCCCGCTGCGAGGCCGGCGACGAGTGCGAGAATCATGGCGACGACGAGTTCCATGTCCGGATACTAACCGGAACATTTCAGGAACTCCAGCCCTGTTGGACAGTTTTCCACGCCACCGGGACCAGGCTGCTCTGCGCAGCTTCTCCCGCTGCGCGATCAGGCGGCTTTGCGCAGCTTCTCGAGCTTCTTGAGCGCCATCTGGCGCTTCAGCCGCGACAGATGGTCGATGAAGAGGATCCCTTCCAGGTGATCCATCTCGTGCTGCAGGCAGATCGCCATCAGCCCTTCCATGTCCTCTTCGTGGACCGTCCCGTCAAGGTCCTGCCAGCGCGCACGGATGCGCGAGGGCCGTTCCACATCCGCGAAGATTTCGGGCACCGAGAGGCAGCCTTCCTGGTAGACGATGTGCTCGTCGGACGGATCGAGGATCTCCGGATTGATGAAGACCCGGGGTTCCTTCTTCGTGGGCTGGTGCGTGTGGTGGTGATCGCCGTGCGAGTGGCACACTTCCGGCTCCGCATCCTCGTCCTCGGGCTGGAGGTCGATCACCAGCACGCGGAGCGGAACGCCGACCTGGATTGCCGCGAGGCCGATCCCGGGGGCATCGTACATCGTCTCGAACATGTCCTCGACAAGCGTCTTGAGCGTGTCGTCGAACGTTTCGACGGGGACCGAGACCTGCTTCAGGCGCGGGTCTGGAACTTCGATGATGTCACGGATAGCCATGGGCGGCAGATAATGGCGGCGAGCGATTCTCGCAAGGATGCGCGCTCGATCACCGTGATCGGGTCAGCCCACCGGGCGGCGGGCGCGGATCGCCTGCGCCAGGGTGCCCTCGTCGAGATAGTCCAGCTCGCCCCCCACCGGCAACCCGTGCGCCAGCTGCGTCACCCGCAGCGGGAAGCTCTCGAGCCGCTCGGCAAGGTAGTGCGCGGTGGTCTGGCCCTCCAGCGTCGCGTTCATCGCGAGCAGGACTTCGTCCACGCCCCCCTCCCCGATCCGGCGCAGGAGTCTGTCGATCGCCAGGTCCTCAGGCCGCACGCCGTCCAGCGCGGACAGCCGGCCGCCAAGGACATGGTAGCGCCCGGTGAACAGCCGCGCGCGATCGAGCGCCCAGAGATCGGCCACTTCCTCCACCACGCAGATCGAGCGGGCGTCGCGGCGCGGGTCGGCGCAGATGCCGCAAGGGTCGGTGGTGTCGACGTTGCCGCATGTCCGGCACTCGACCAGGGCCTGGCGGACGGCGTCGAGCGCTTCGACCAGCTGCACCAGCGCGGTCTCGCGCCGCTTGATGAGCCACAGCACGGCGCGGCGGGCGGAGCGGGGGCCCAGCCCCGGCAGGCGCGACAGGGCTGCGGCCAGCGTCTCGATCTCTTGCGATGCCATGGAACGGGAGATAGGGCCTGCGCCTCGGCTTAGAAAGCCCGCTGCCCCCTGACCGCGAGGAGTTCCCCACATCATGCGCATCGTCTTCATGGGAACGCCGGATTTCGCCGTGCCGGCGCTGGTGGCGCTCGTCGAGGCCGGGCACGAGATCCTGGCCGCCTACACGCAGCCGCCGCGGCCCGGCGGGCGGCGGGGCAAGGAACTGACGCCGTCCCCCGTCCACAAGGAAGCCGAGCTGCGAGGCATCGCGGTGCGCCATCCGCCCTCGCTCAAGGGCCCGGAGGAGCAGGCCGCCTTCGCCGCGCTGGAGGCCGACGTCGCCGTGGTCGCCGCCTACGGGTTGATCCTGCCCCGGGCCGTGCTGGACGCGCCGCGGCTCGGCTGCCTGAACATCCATGCCTCGATCCTGCCGCGCTGGCGCGGGGCCGCGCCCATCCAGCGCGCCATCCTGGCGGGAGACCCGACGACCGGCATCACCATCATGCAGATGGAAGCGGGGCTCGACACCGGTCCGATGCTGGCGACGCTGCGCACGACGATCGATCGCAAGACGGCCGGCGAGCTCACCGCCGAGCTGGCGGACCGGGGGGCGCAACTGCTGGTCGGCACCTTGCGGGACCTGGCCGTCCACCGCCCCGTACGCCAGCCCGAGGAGGGCGTGACCTACGCCAGCAAGATCGACAAGGCCGAAGCCCGGCTCGACTTCACGCGCAGCGCCGAGGAGGTGGAGCGACAGGTGCGCGCCTTCGCCCCCACGCCCGGCGCCTTCTTCGAACTGGAGGGAGAGCGCTACAAGGTGCTGGCGGCCGACCCGGCGGACCTCGAGGGCGCGCCGGGGACCACGCTCGACGACCGCCTGACGATAGCCTGCGGATCGGGCGCCTTGCGCGTCACCCGCATCCAGCGCGCGGGCAAGCCGGCGATGGCGGCCGGGGAGCTGCTGCGCGGCCGCCCGATCGCGGCGGGAACGACGCTCGGCTGAGCGCCGGGCGAGGCCGTCACGCCTTCTCCGGCATCCGGCGGACCGGAGGCGCTTCGTCGATCCAGCGCGCGTGGCCTTCGCGCAGGGTGTCGGCAAGCTTCTCCCAGGCCGCGACCGGCTTGTCCTTCACGCGGATGTTGAAGCGATCCGTCCTGCGGAACTCCAGGACCTCGGCGCCTTGGGGACCCGCGGTGTACGCATAAGGCACTTCCGCGCCGACGAAGAAGCCGTCGCCGGCGACCAGCTCCTGCGTTCCCATCCGGATCGAGCCGGCGACCACGTAGTAGAGGCAGTCGCAGTCATGCGTGTGGAGCGGCAAGGGAAAGCCGCTCTTCACCCACAGCCGTGCCAGGCTCATGTCCTCGCGCCGATAAGGCACGTCGGCATATTCGCCGCGGACCTGCATGGCATCCTGCAGCCGCGGCTGGGCGGCGAGCAGGTTCGGGGTCTCGCCTTCGTACGTCATGCAGTCGCAGGCATCGAGCGCCGGCGCATCGGCGCCGCGGAAGATCTCGAAGCGGGGGCGCTGGTCTTCGGCCATGGTCGGCTCCTTTCCCGGTGCCCGCCATCGTGCCACCGGCGCCGGTGCCCGCCAAGCCCATTGCGCCCCGGCGCCAGTCCTGTATCGGCGGGGCGAAATGACCCGCTTCGCGCTTACCCTGGAATTCGACGGCGCCCCTTTCATGGGCCTGCAGCGCCAGGCGCACGGGCCCTCGGTGCAGCAGGCGGTGGAGGACGCGGCGCTGGCGGTCACCGGGGAAGCGGCGACGATGCACGCTGCCGGCAGGACCGATGCCGGCGTCCATGCCCTGGGCATGCGGGCGCACCTGGACATCGCCAAGCCGTTCACGCCGTTTCGGCTGATGGAGGCTCTGAACGCGCGGCTCCGGCCAGCGCCGGTCGCGGTGCTGTCGTGCGAGGCGGTGGACGACGATTGGCATGCGCGGTTCTCCTGCACCGGGCGCGCCTATGTCTATCGCATCGCCAACCGGCGCGCTCCGCTGACGCTGGAGCGCGGCAAGGCCTGGCAGGTCACCAAGCCGCTCGATGCCGCCGCGATGCACCGCGCCGCGCAGGCGCTGGTCGGCCGGCATGACTTCACGACGTTCCGCTCGGTCCACTGCCAGGCGGCCTCCCCGCTCAAGACGCTCGATCGCCTGGCGGTGCGGCGCGAGGGCGACATGGTGCTGATCGAGGCGGAAGCCCGCAGCTTCCTGCACCACCAGGTGCGCTCGATGGTCGGATGCCTCGCGCTCGTCGGCATGGGACGCTGGGCGGAGGGACAGGTCGCCGCCGCGCTGGCCGCGCGGGATCGCCAGATGCTCGGCCTCAACGCGCCGCCCGACGGACTGTACTTCGTGCGCGCGGTATACCCCGGCGAGTAGGCTGCTGCAGGGGCGCAGCGTCCCGGCAAGAAAATGTCGCAGAACCATACGCCTGCCGCCGCGTTGAGCGCAGCATTGGGCTGCGCGCTGCGGAGCCGGCGGATCGTGCTGGAGGTGCGAAGCGATGGAAGCCAGGGACGTCTTCACCAAGCTGGACCTGGAGCTGTGGCCCGATCCCGCCCGGACCGTGATCCGGCCCTTCCACTTCGCCTACCCCGAACCCTGGGCCGCCCAGCGGCCGCCGCGCACGCGCGTGCTTGCGGACCGGCTGCTCGCGCTGGACGAGAGCGTACGGGAGCGGATGCTGGATTTCGTGGCGGGGCCCATGCGCGAGCGGCATCGCAACGCCGACGCCATGTTCCTGCGCCAGGTCGCCTGCATGGCGGACGAGCTCGGCGACCTTTCCGCGATCAGCGAGCGCGACCGCCTGCTGCTCGGCGCCTACTTCAGCCAGGAGTACGCCTTCGAGTCGGCGGCGCTGTTCAATCCCAGCATCGTGCCGATCGAGGGCTTCGACGGGCAGCCGGAGGGAAGCGTCCGCTTCCTGCTTTCGCTGAGGGGCATCGGCGAGGGCCACGTCTCTTCTGTCACCTTCCGGACCGGCGCCTGGGACGGTAACCAGCGGGTCACGATCGACCCGACTAGCCCCCACTGCGTGCCGCCGCGCATCGAGAGCGACAACGAAGGTTGGGTCCGCCTCCAGTGCGACGACAGCGCCGATGTCTCGGAGACGGTGATCTTCCCGGTGCTGCCCAACCAGCGCCAGGGCGTGGAGGATCTGCGCATGGTCGTCTTCACCGAGGATGACGGCACGCGCCTGGTGATCGGCACCTACACCGCCTACGACGGGCGCAGCGCGCGGCAGGAGATCCTGCGCGGCATCGACCTGCGCACCTTCGAAATGCGCAGCCTCTCGGGCGCGATGACCGCAACCAAGGGCATGGCGCTGTTCCCACGCAAGATCGACGGCAAATACGTCATGCTGGGCCGCCAGGACAACGAGAGCATCTGGTTGCTGCGCTCCGACGACCTCAACGTCTGGGAAGACGGCATACCGATCATGGCCCCCCGCTATCCCTGGGAGTTCGTCCAGCTCGGCAATTGTGGATCGCCCATAGAGATCGATGAGGGCTGGCTGGTCTTCACCCACGCGGTGGGCATGGTCAGGGGATACTGCATAGGTGCCTGCCTGCTCGACCGGGACGAGCCTTCGCGCGTGCTGGCCCGCAGCCGCGCGCCGCTGGTGTTCCCCAGCGCCGAGCAGCGCGGCGGGTACGTCCCCAACGTCACCTACAGCTGCGGCGCGCTGGTACGCGGTCGGCGCGTCCTGCTTCCCTACGGCATCGGCGACGAGTTCACCGCCTTCGCCGTGGCCGATCTCGACGAGCTGCTTGGGACGCTGGTTCCCGAGTAAGCCGCGCCGCTCAGGCCTTGGCGACCACGCTTTCGGGCAGATCCTGGCCGAACACGCGCTGGTAGTATTCCGCCACCAGCATGCGCTCGGTCTCGTCGCACTTGTTGAGGAACGATAGCCGGAAGGCGAAGCCCACGTCCTTGAAGATGGCGGCGTTCTGGGCCCAGGTGATGACCGTGCGCGGGCTCATCACCGTGGAGATATCGCCGTTCATGAAACCCTGGCGCGAGAAATCGGCGACCTTGACCATGTTGGCGATCACGCCCTTCTCGATCTGCGGAACCTTGGCCGCGACGATCCCGGTCTCGGTCTCCGCGGGAAGATAGTTGAGCGCCACCACAAGGTTCCAGCGGTCCATCTGGCCCTGGTTGATCTGCTGGGTGCCGTGGTACAGGCCCGAGGTGTCGCCCAGGCCCACCGTGTTGGCGGTGGCGAAGAGGCGGAAGTTCCGGTCGGGCCGAATGACGCGGTTCTGGTCCAGCAGGGTCAGCTTGCCTTCGGTCTCCAGGATGCGCTGGATCACGAACATCACGTCGGGGCGACCCGCGTCGTATTCGTCGAACACCAGTGCGACCGGGTGCTGGAGCGCCCAGGGCAGCAGCCCTTCGCGGAACTCGGTCACCTGCATGCCGCCGCGAAGGACGATGGCGTCACGCCCGATCAGGTCGATGCGGCTGATGTGGGCGTCGAGATTGATGCGGATGCACGGCCACTTGAGGCGCGCGGCCACCTGCTCGATGTGCGTCGACTTGCCGGTGCCGTGGTAGCCCTGCACCATCACGCGCCGGTTGAACGCGAAGCCCGCCAGGATCGCCAGCGTGGTATCCGGGTCGAACACGTAGGTCTCGTCGAGGTCTGGCACGCGCTCGTCCGCCACCGAGAAGGCGGGGACCTTCATGTCGATGTCGATCCCGAAGGTCTCGCGCACGTCGACTTCGATGTCGGGAGCGGCCAGTACGGTGGCGTCGCGGTTCTCGGTCTGAATGTTGGAGTCTGTCATCGCAGGCAATCGCCTAAAGGACGGGGCGCTGCATCGCAATAACGTTTGCTTGCCCCTGGCTGTTTGGAGGTGGTGGCCGGCGGCGGGGGCGAGTGGGCGTTCCGGTCAGGGCGCGCATTTGGGCGGCAGGCTGAACAGCGCCATGAAGCGCTGCGCCAGCTCGGCGTCGCCCTCGATCGCCAGACCCACGTCCGCCGCCGGGAACTTGCCGTAGAAGGCCGCCAGATAGGGAAATCCCGCCTCGGCGGAAAAGTGCAGGTCGGGCGCGGGATCGTTTTCGCGCGCAGGGCGGATCGTGAGCTCGCCCTCGGCAAGCCGCGCGAAGAAGCGGGCGCGCCCGACATCGAAGCCTGCCGTCAGCGCCAGCTCGCCGATCCGGTCGGGCACAATCATCGTGCGCATCGAGAGCATCAGCGAAACCGGCGTGATCGGCAGCGAGGGATCGTGCAGGGTCGAGCGCACCGCCCAGCGGCCGAGTTCCTGCATCACCGGCTCGAGTGCCAGGCCCCAATCGGTGAGCGCGTAGACATGCACCGAGGCGGGCGGCGGCAGCGAGTCCCGGCGCACGATGCCGGTGCTTTCGAGGCTCTCCAACCGCTCCGTCAGCGTCTTGGCGCTCAGGCCCGGCAGTTCGGCCCGAATCTCGCCGAACCGCCGCGGTCCCAGCATCATCTCGCGTATGATCGGCAGCGACCAGCGCTCGCCGATGAGCTCCATGGCGAAGGCGGCCCCGCAGGCATCGCCGTACCATCGGCCATGAGGCCGCGGCTGGCGTTCTGTCGTGGCATCGGAACGACCCGTTTCTTTTTGTAACTTCATGGTTGCTTTTAGTTACCATTGCCTCCACCGTCCGGCAAGAGGCGATTCGAAAGCGACGCCATGCCAGGAGAGAGTGCCATGAGCCGGATGATATTCGTGAACCTGCCCGTCGCCGACCTCGACCGTGCCAAGGCGTTCTACACCGGCCTCGGCTTCGTCAACGAGCCGAAGTTCACCGACGAGACGGCCGCCTGCATGGTATGGTCCGATGCCATCTACGTGATGGTGCTCAGCCACGCGAAGTGGAAGACCTTCACCGACCGCCCGATCCCCGACAGCGGGTCGAGCGAAGTCATGCTCTGCCTCTCGTGCGACAGCCGCGAGGATGTCGAGGCGCTGAACGCGCTCGCCGGGAAGCACGGCGGCACCGCGGACGTGGCGCCGCCCAGCGACTACGGGTTCATGATGAGCCGCAGCTTCACCGACCCGGACGGCCACTTCTGGGAGGCGATGTGGATGGATCCTGCGGCGGCTTCCGGGGACATGCCCGCGGAACCCGCCTGAGCCGCCACGCCACGCCACACCGGAGAGACAGAGACGATGCCGATCGATCCCGCCGCCGCTATCGAGATCACCGCATTCGCGTGGGTTCCCTCCTTTGCGCAGGGCCACGTGCGGGACTTGCGCCCGCGCTGGGCCTGCGAGGAATACGGGCTGCCTTACCGCGTGCGGCTCATCAGCGCGGTCGAACGGCCCGAGTGGTACTACGACGAGCAGCCGTGGGGCCAGGTCCCCTTCGTGCGCGACGGCGAGGTCGGCATCTTCGAGAGCGGGGCCACGCTCATCCACATCGCCGAGAAGGCGGGCGCCCTGCCCCCGGCCGGCTCGCAGGAACGCGCCAGCGTGCTGAGCTGGCTGCTGGCAGCCTTCAACTCGATCGAGCCTCTGGTGATGGAGACCGTCAATTGCATGGTCTTCTCGCGCCGCGAGGAATGGGCCCGCCTCCGCAAGCCCTCGCTGGCCGAAGCGGTCGGTGCGCGGCTCGACCGGCTGGAGGCGGCGCTGGGCGACCGCGCCTGGCTGGCGGGCGAATTCTCCATCGCGGACATCGCCATGGCCACGATCCTGCGGGCCCTGCCCGACGACGGCCCCGGCACGTCGCTGGTCCAGGCGCGCCCCGCGCTGGCCGCCTATCTCGAACGTGCGCTCGCGCGGCCCGCGTTCCAGCGGGCGCTCGACGCCCAGCTCGCCCCGTTCGCGCACAACGCGCCTGCCAAGCAGAAGGAAGGAGCCTGAACCATGCCCTACGTCGATGGATTCGTGATCGCCGTTCCGAAGGCCAACAAGGACAAGTTCATCGCGCACGCGCGGCTGGGTGACCCGGTCTTTATGGACAACGGCGCCACGCGCATCTTCGAGTGCTGGCAGGACGACGTGCCCGAAGGCAAGCAGACCGACTTCTTCCGTGCCGTGGCATGCCAGGAGGACGAGGCGGTGGTCTTCAGCTGGATCGAATGGCCCGACAAGGCGACGCGCGATGCCGGGATGGCGAAAGTGATGGACGTCATGACCAACGATCCCCGCATGGATCCCGAGAAGAACCCGATGCCCTTCGACGGGGCACGCATGATCTTCGGCGGGTTCGAGCCCGTCGTCGTCTTCGGCGCGTAAGAGGAGAACGACCATGGGCAATTCCTTAGGTAGTTTCATCTGGTACGAGCTGATGACCAGCGATTCCGACGCTGCGGCCGCGTTCTACGCGAGCGTCGTCGGATGGCGGATCGGCGCCAACGTCATGCCGCAGGCGGGCATGGACTACCGGATGATCGAGCGCATCGACGGCGGTGGCGCGCCCTGCGGCTACAGCGGCGGCGTCTTCGCTCTGGACGACGAGATGATCGGCCAGGGCGCGTCCCCGGGCTGGACGGGCTACATCTACGTCCCCGACGTGGACGCCAAGGTGGCGCAGATCGAGGCCGATGGCGGCGCCACGCACGTTCCGGCCACCACCATGGAGGGCGTGGGCCGCTTCGCCATGGTCAGCGATCCGCAAGGAGCGGTGTTCTACGTCATGACGCCGGAGCCGCCGGCGGACGATCCCGACGCGAGCAGCGACGTGTTCACCGTGGACAAGCCGCAGACGGTGCGCTGGAACGAGCTGGTCACCCCTGACGACGACGCGGCCGTCGCGTTCTACACCCGTCATTTCGGATGGACCCAGCAGGGCGCGATGCCGATGGGCGCCCTCGGCGACTATCGCTTCATCCAGCTCGGCGAAGTTCCCATCGGCGCGGTGATGCGCAAGGCGGACTTCATGCCGGTGGCCGGGTGGACCTACTACATCGGCGTGGACGACATCGACCGTGCCTTCGCCGCGGTGAAGGACGCTGGCGGCAACCCCGCGGGCGAACCCCAGCAGATCCCGACCGGCGAGTACACGGTCCACGCCTTCGACCCGCAAGGCGCCTATTTCGGGCTGGTGGGGCCGCGCTCGTAGGCCACCGCACTTCCGGGATGCGACAAAGCCGCCGGACCGATTGACGCCGCCGCTGCGTTCCATCAATGTTCCGCCCTCACATGCGGGAGAATGCCGATGGCCGACTACACCTTCTTCACCAATCCGATGTCGCGCGGCCAGATCGCGCGCTGGGCCCTGCATGAGGCCGGCGCCGACTACGAGCAGGTCCTGGTCGATTGGAAAAGCAAGCCCGAGGCGTTCCTCGCGGCGAACCCGATGGGCAAGGTGCCGACCATCGTCCATCACGCCCCAGGCGGCGACCGCGTGGTGACCGAGGCGGCGGCGATCTGCCTCTACCTGGCGGAAATGCATCCGGAGGCCGGGCTGCTGCCGAACGATGAGGAGATGGCGGACTACTACCGCTGGACCGTCTTCGCGGCCGGTCCGATCGAACAGGCGATTACCTCGCGCGCGCTCAAGTTCGAGCCGAAGCCCGAACAGGAGATGATGGCGGGCTGGGGCAGCTTCGAGCGCACGATCCACACCATCGAGGCCAAGCTGGAGGGTGCGACCTGGGTCTGCGGGGAGCGGTTCAGCATGGCGGACGTCTATGTCGGCAGCTCAATCGACTGGGGCCTCACCTTCGGCATCCTGCCTCCCCTCCCCGCGCTCGTGGCCTATGCCGAGCGCTGCCAGCAGCGGCCGGCGTACAAGGCGGCCAAGGCGATCGACGGCAAGCTGATCGAGGAGATGAAGCGATGACGGTCCCGGCCGCGGCAACGGCGAAGAACCGCATCTGCCTGTGGTACAACGGCGATGCGCAGGGCGCGGCGGCGTTCTACGCATCGGTGTTCCCCGAGACCACCGTCGATGCGATCCAGCACGCGCCGGCCGATTATCCGGACGGCGAGCAGGGCAACGTCCTGGTGGTCGAGTTCACGGTGATGGGCATCGGCTGCATCGGCCTCAACGGCGGCGATCAGTTCACGCATTCGGAAGCCTTCTCGTTCCAGGTCGCCACCGACACCCAGGAGGAGACGGACCGCTACTGGAACGCCATTGTCGGCAATGGAGGTCAGGAGAGCATGTGCGGCTGGTGCAAGGACAAGTGGGGGCTGTCCTGGCAGATTACCCCGCGCGCTCTCACCGATGCCATGGCACTGCCCGATCGCGCCGCGGCCAAGCGGGCGATGGAGGCCATGATGACGATGCACAAGATCGACATCGCGGCGATCGAGGCGGCGGTCGCCGACACCCTGGGAGCGCCGGCATGACGCTCGCGCTCTACGGCCATCCGTTCTCCTCCTATACCTGGAAGGCCCGGATCGCCCTGCTCGGCGCCGAGATCGAGCACGCGTTCCGGATCGTCGATGCCGACCATCCGGAGCACGCGCAAGTGGTCGCGCTGGCCGGGCCGCAAGGCAAGTTCCCGGTGCTCCAGGACGGCGAGAACCTGATCTTCGAAGCCACCTCGATCATCGAGTATCTTTCGCAGCACCACGTCCACACCGATGCGCTGGTTCCCTCGGACCCGGATGCCGCCATCGGTGTCCGCATGCTGGACCGGGTCTTCGACAACTACGTGATGAACATCATGCAGGAGGTCGTGAACGAGTACCTGCGCGACCGCGAGAACCCCGACATGGAGCGCGTCGCCGATGCACGGTCCCGGCTGGAGCGGACCTACGCCTGGCTGGAGGGCTGGCTGCAGTTCTATCCGCCGCTGGACCATGTGACGCTGATCGAATGCGCCGCCGCGCCGGCGCTGTTCTATGCCGACTGGGTACATCCCATTCCCGAGCAGTTCCCGCGGCTTCGGCGCTGGCGTGCCCACCTGCTGAGCCTGCCGCCGGTGGCCGCCTGCGTCGAGGACGCAAGGCCCTACCGCGCCGGCTTCCCGCTCGGCGCCCCCGATCGCGATTGAGGAGAGAAGCCATGCCCAACGAGCTGTCGATCAACCGCTACATCGCGGCACCGCCCGGCAAGGTATGGGAAGTCCTTGCCGACCGGCAGGCCGAGTGGTGGTGCCCCACCCCGTGGCGCGCCGAGGTGGACGAGCAGGACCGGCGGCCCGGCGGGGTCTGCCGCATGACGATGTACGGACCGGACGGCGAGGTCATGCCGCAGAACGGCATCTACCTCGCCTACGACGAAGGCCGGCGCTTCGTGTCCACCGACGCGATCGTCGACGACTTCCAGCCCTCGGGCCCCTTCATGATCGGCATCTGGGAGATCGCCCCGGAAGGCGAAGGGACCCGCTACACCGCCACGGCGCGGCACTGGACGGAACAGGCGTGCAAGGAGCACGAGGAGATGGGCTTCGTCGAAGGCTGGCAGGCCTGCGCCGACCAGCTCGCCGCCATCTGCGAGCGAGAGGCCTGACACCTGGCTCCCGGAAGCGTCAGGCGAAGGCCGGCGCTTTCCTGAGCAGCTGGTAGGCCTCCACCACGCCCTGCAGCCGGGCGGCATGTCCGTGGTCGCCGCCGTTGTGATCGGGATGATACTGGCGCAGCAGCCGCGTGTAGCGCAGCCTCAGCGTCTTGCGGTCGACCTCGGCATCGAGGCCCAGCACCTCGAGCGCGCGGCGCTCGTTGGGAGAGAAGCGCGCGTTCTCCGGCCTGAGATCGGCCTGCCGCCGCTTGGCATGGGCGCGTGCCCGCGCGGTGATCGCCTCCAGGGGGTCCGAGAAGTCCGCCCAGCGCGGACTGCTGTCCAACCCGGCGTCGGGGCGGAAGGCGCGCGTCTGCGTCTCCCAGCCATGCAGCGGGGACTGGGCGCGCAGGATCTCCTCCGAGTCCATCCCGTCGAAATAGTCATAGCCCGAATTGAACTGGCGCACGTGATCGAGGCAGAACCAGCGGTAGTCGCCCGGGCCGTCGAACCCAGAAGGGCGACCGCCCGGGGCGCGAAACTCACCCGCCTCCCTGCATCCCGGCCAGGTGCACTCGCGCCCGGACGATTCGATCCTGCCATGAAATCTATGCTGTCTCACCGGCTTCAAGATGGGGGACGGATCGCCTAAAGTGAAGGCATGACTGGACCACTTGCACTCGAAATGCGCCAATTGCTGACCGACGCCTTCGCGCCTCTAGCGCTGGAGGTCATCAACGATTCCGCCACGCACCGCGGCCATACGGGGGACGACGGCAGCGGCGAATCGCACTTCACCATCGTGATCGAGAGCGCCCGGTTCGCCGGTGTCTCGCGCCTGCAGCGCCAGCGCATGGTCAACGCCGCGCTCGGCGACATACCCGGCAACCGGGTCCATGCCGTGGCGATCAAGGCCCGCGCCCCGGGCGAGTGACGCCCCTGCCGATCGTGCTGATCGGCAGATCCCCATCACGGTTGCCCTTTGCCGGCCGCGGGCCTAAATGCGCGCACCATGCCGACACCGCTGACCTTCGCTGTCCCCAAGGGCCGTATCCTCGACGAGGCGCTTCCGCTGATGGCGCGCGCCGGCGTCGTTCCCGAGGCGGAGTTCCACGACAAGAAGTCGCGCGCGCTCTCGTTCGCCTGCGAGGGCAGCGACATGCGCCTGATCCGCGTGCGCGCCTTCGACGTCGCCACCTTCGTCGCACACGGGGCCGCGCAGGTGGGCATCGTCGGTTCGGATGTGGTGGAGGAGTTCGCCTACCCCGACCTCTACGCGCCGGTCGACCTCGCCATCGGGCATTGCCGCCTCTCGGTCGCCGAACCGGCGGGCGAGGCGAGCGGCGCCCTGCCCTCGCACCTCAGGATCGCGAGCAAGTACCCGAACCTGACGCGTCGCCACTTCGAGACGCTGGGCGTGCAGGCGGAAGTCGTGAAGCTCAACGGCGCGATGGAGCTTGCGCCCTCGCTCGGCCTGTCGAGCCGGATCGTCGACCTCGTCTCGACCGGGCGCACGCTCAAGGAGAACGGCCTGGTGGAGACCAGCCGGATCCTCGACGTCTCCGCCCGCCTGATCGTCAACCGTGCGGCGCTCAAGACCGACGAGCGCGTCGCCGCGCTGGTCTCTGCGTTCCGCGCGCTGGTGGCCGAGAAGGCACCCGAAGCGGTCGGCGCCTGATGCTGCGTCTCTCCAGCAGCGATCCCGGCTTCGCCGAGGCCTTCGCGGCCGTGGTCGCCGACCGGCGCGAGAGCGCGGTCGATGTCGCCGCCGATGTCGCGGCGATCCTGCGTGACGTGCGCGAACGCGGAGACGCGGCGCTGGCCGAGCTCACGACCAGGTTCGACGGCCATGACCTGGACCGGACCGGCTGGAGCATCGACGCCCCGGCTTGCGCGAAGGCCTTCGACGCTCTCGATCCCGCGTTGCGGGAGGCGCTGGAACTCGCCGCGGCGCGCATCCGCGCCTACCACGCCGCGCAGCTTCCCGAGGACCGCGACTACACCGACGCCGCCGGGGTGCGGCTGGGCGCCACCTGGCGCGCGGTGGATGCGGCCGGTCTCTACGTGCCCGGCGGTCGCGCCGCCTACCCCTCTTCGCTGCTGATGAACGCCATTCCGGCCAAGGTCGCCGGGGTGGAGCGGCTGGTGGTGGTCACGCCCACGCCGAACGGCGAGGTCAATCCGCTGGTGCTTGCCGCCGCGCACCTCGCCGGTGTGGACGAGGTCTGGCGGGTCGGCGGCGCCCATGCCGTCGCTGCGCTCGCCTATGGAACCGGCAGGATCGCGCCCGTCGACGTGGTCACCGGCCCCGGCAACGCCTGGGTCGCGGAAGCCAAGCGCCAGCTCTACGGCGTCGTCGGCATCGACATGGTGGCCGGGCCCAGCGAGATCCTGGTGATCGCCGATGCCCGGAACGACGCGCGCCGGATCGCGGCCGACCTGCTGAGCCAGGCCGAGCATGACCCGACCTCGCAGTCGATCCTCATCACGGATGACGCCGCGTTCGCGGACGCCGTTGCCGCGGCGGTGGAACTCGAACTCGCCGCGCTCGCCACGCAAGCGACCGCCCGCGCGAGCTGGAGCGCCAACGGCGTCGTCATAGACGTCGGGAGCCTGGACGAAGCGCCCGCCCTCGCCAACGCGCTCGCCGCCGAGCATGTCGAGATCGCCACCGAGGACGCGGAGGCGCTGATGCGGCGCATCCGCCATGCGGGCTCGGTGTTCCTCGGCCGGATGACGCCCGAGGCGGTGGGCGACTACGTCGCGGGTCCCAACCATGTCCTGCCCACCGGGCGCCGCGCCCGGTTCTCCTCGGGGCTCTCCGTCCTCGATTTCATGAAGCGCACCAGCTTCATCCAGCTCGACCAGGCGGCGCTGGCGGCCATCGGCCCCGCCGCCGTCGCCCTTGCCGATGCGGAAGGGCTCCCCGCGCATGCGCGCTCCATTTCGATAAGGCTCGGCCAATGACCAGTTCCAAGCAGAAGCGGGCCGCGGCCCGTCTTGCCGCCGTCCAGGCGCTCTACCAGTACGACATGGAAGGCACCCAGCTGCCGACGCTGCTCGACGAGTTCCATCGCCACCGGCTCGGCATGGAGATCGACGAGGCGCAGTTCGCGCAGGCGGAAGTCGCGTTCTTCGACGACGTCGTGAAGGGCGTCGTGGCGCGGCGCGACGAGATCGACGCGCTGCTCGCCTCGAAGCTGTCGGAAGGCTGGTCGCTGGCCCGCCTCGACAAGACCATGCTGCAGATCCTGCGCGCGGGCGCCTACGAGCTGATGGCGCGGTCCGACGTGCCGACCGGGGCGGCGATCAGCGAATACCTCGACGTCGCCCACGCCTTCTTCGACGCGCGCGAGGCGAAGTTCGCCAACGGCGTGCTGGATTCGGTGGCCAAGGCCGTCCGCTGACGGCATGATCGGGCGATGACCGGCGAGCACGCCTTCATCCGGGCGCTGCGCGCCATCGCCTGCGATCCCGCCGCGCGCGGGCTGGCGGACGATGCCGCGGTCCTGGTCCTGGGCGGCGAGACGCTGGTGCTCACCCTCGACACGGTGGTCGAGGGGGTCCACTATCTGCCCGGCGATCCGCCGGCGGACGTGGCCTGGAAGCTCGTCGCGGTGAACGTCTCGGACCTCTGCGCCAAGGCCGCGACGCCGGTGGGGTGCCTCTATTCGCACGCGCTCGGCGAGGCGGAGTGGGACGCCGCCTTCCTCGCCGGCCTCGACGCGGCCTGCCGGCACTTCGCCATCCCGCTGCTCGGCGGCGACACCGTGCGCATGCCGGCCGCGGCGCCGCGCAGCTTCTCGCTAACCGCGCTCGGCACCGGGCCGCGGGACGCCCCGGTGCCGTGCCGGACCGCGGCCAGGGGGGGCGATCGCCTGTGGGTCAGCGGCACCATCGGCGATGCCGGCCTGGGGCTGGCCGCAGCACGCGATCGCCGCGCCGGGGAGCCGGCGGCGCTGGCCCGGCTGGTGGCGCGCTATCGCCGGCCCTGCCCGGACCCGCGGCTCGGTGCGGCGCTCGCCCCGCTGGTCCACGCCATGATGGACGTCTCGGACGGGTTGCTGGTCGACGCCGCGCGCATGGCCGAGGCGAGCGGCGCGGCGCTGCGCATCGCCCTCGACGCCGTTCCCCTGTCCGCCGCGCTGGTGGCCGTGGCCGGCGACACGCGCCAGGCCCGCCTGGCCGCGACGACCGCGGGGGACGACTACGAGTTGCTGTTCACCGCCCCGGCCGAGCACACCGCCCGCATCCGCGAGACGGCAAGCGCCCTCGACCGCCCGCTCACCCCGATCGGCGTGGTCGAGACAGGGCACGGACTGTCGCTCACGCACGACGGAGAGGACATCCCCCTCCCCCGTCGCCTGGGCTACGAGCACTGAACCCCGCGCGCGGGCAGCCTCGATCCCCCGGCAGACAATACCCGCTTGCCACTCGTGCGCCTTCGCGATAGCCCTGACGACCTCGAGCGGGGAAAACCCGCCGTGACAAGAACAGAACATAAAATGGGAAGGGGACATCTTCGTGAACTTAATCACGATCGCAATCGTCCTGGGACTTCTGGCCATCGTCTATGGCTTCGTCACTAGTCGCCAGGTACTGAGTTCTCCCGCAGGCTCCGAACAGATGCAGGAGATTGCCGCCGCCATCCAGGAAGGCGCGCAAGCCTACCTCAAGCGCCAGTATTCCACCATCGCCGTCGTCGGCGTCATCGTCGCCGTGATCCTCGGCTTCACCCTGGGGACGATCTCCGCCATCGGCTTCGTCATCGGGGCGATCCTCTCGGGCGTGGCCGGGTTCATCGGCATGAACATCTCGGTCCGCTCCAACGTGCGCACCGCGGCTGCGGCGCAGAAGGGGCTGCAGGACGGCCTGACCCTGGCCTTCCGCGCCGGTGCCATCACCGGCATGCTGGTCGCCGGCCTGGCGCTGCTCGCGATCGCGGTGTTCTACTGGTATCTCACTGGTCCCGCCGGCCATACCGTGGGCGGCGATGACCGCACCGTGGTGGAGGCGCTCACCGCCCTCGCCTTCGGCGCCTCGCTGATCTCGATCTTCGCGCGCCTCGGCGGCGGCATCTTCACCAAGGCCGCGGACGTGGGCGCCGACCTCGTCGGCAAGGTGGAGGCCGGCATCCCCGAGGACGACCCCCGCAACCCCGCCGTGATCGCCGACAACGTGGGCGACAACGTGGGCGACTGCGCCGGCATGGCCGCCGACCTATTCGAGACCTACGTGGTCACCGTCGGCGCCACGATGGTGCTCACCGCGCTGCTGCTCAAGGGTGCGGACAACCTGGCCGCGATGATGGCGCTGCCGCTGCTGATCGGCGGCGTGTGCATCGTCACCTCGATCGTGGGCACCTACTTCGTGCGCCTGGGCGGCGGGACCAACATCATGGGGGCCATGTACAAGGGCTTCCTGGTCACCGCGGTCCTCTCGATCCCGGCGATCTGGTGGGCGGTGTCCTATGCGCTGGGCGACATGGAAACCGCGATCGGCGGCGGCACGTTCAACGGGCGGACGCTGTTCTACTGCGCGCTGGTGGGCCTGGCGATCACGGGCCTCATCATCTGGATCACGGAATACTACACCGGCACCGGGTACCGCCCGGTCCGCTCGATCGCCAAGGCCTCTATCACCGGCCACGGCACCAACGTGATCCAGGGCCTGGCGATCAGCCTGGAGGCCACCGCGCTGCCGACGATCGTGATCGTCGCCGGGATCATCGTCGCCTACCAGCTCGCCGGACTGCTCGGCATCGCCTATGCGGCGACGGCCATGCTGGCGCTGGCGGGGATGGTCGTGGCGCTCGACGCCTACGGCCCCGTCACCGACAATGCCGGCGGCATCGCCGAGATGGCGGGCCTCGACGACGCGGTGCGCGAGAAGACCGACGCGCTGGACGCCGTGGGCAACACCACCAAGGCGGTCACCAAGGGCTATGCCATCGGCTCGGCGGGCCTCGCCGCGCTGGTGCTGTTCGCCGCCTACACCACCGACTTGCGCGAGTTCTTTCCCGAGCTGGACGTCAACTTCAGCCTGGAAAACCCGTACGTCATCGTCGGCCTGCTGCTGGGGGCCCTGCTCCCGTACCTGTTCGGGGCAATGGGGATGACCGCGGTCGGCCGCGCCGCCGGCGACGTCGTGGTCGATGTCCGGGAGCAGTTCCGCGAGAAGCCCGGCATCATGACCTACGAGCAGAAGCCGGACTACGCGCGCACGGTGGACCTCGTCACCCGCGCCGCGATCAAGGAGATGATCTTGCCCTCGCTGCTGCCGGTGCTGGCGCCGATCGTGGTCTACACCGTCATCGCCGCCGTCGCCGGCCGCGAGAACGGCTTCGCCGCGCTGGGCGCGCTGCTGCTGGGCGTGATCGTGGGCGGGCTGTTCGTGGCGCTGTCGATGACGTCCGGCGGCGGCGCGTGGGACAATGCCAAGAAGTACATCGAGGACGGCAACCACGGCGGCAAGGGCTCGGAAGCGCACAAGGCCGCCGTCACCGGAGACACCGTGGGCGATCCCTACAAGGACACCGCGGGGCCTGCGGTGAACCCGATGATCAAGATCACCAACATCGTCGCGCTGCTCCTGCTGGCCGCGATGGCGGCGGCGTAAACCGCAGTCGGCCGATGCGACGGGCCCTGCCGGCATGGACCGGCAGGGCCTGCTCGCCCACACACCAATCCGCATTCGCACCAGCCTCCGTACCCGGCCCGTTAGCGATTCCTTGAGGGATGCGCTCTAGAGCCGCCTTCGGCCAACCCGGCCGCACGCGGGGGACACGCTCTGGTGGCAAGCAAGGCGCATGACCGGCCCGGCCTCCCTTCGCGCGCCGGCTCGGCCGCGGCCGAGCCCGCCGGCATGGATCGCATCGCCTGCGTCCCCTGGCGCAGCATGGCCGCGCAGCGCGACGCCTGGGACGATCTCGCGCGCCGGGCGGCCGAACCCAATCCGTTTTTCGAGAGCTGGTATCTCCTCCCCTCGCTGGAGCATCTCGCGGGCACCGGCCGGGTCGCGGTGCTGCGCTTCGAACACGAGGGACGGCTGGCCGGGCTGCTGCCGCTGGTGCGCGCCGGGCGATACTATCGCTGGCCGCTCCCGCACCTGTCGAGCTGGCTGCACAGCAATTGCTTCTGCGGCGTGCCGCTCGTGGCGCAAGGCGCGCAAGAGCCCTTCTGGCAAGCGGTCCTGCAGTGGGCCGACGCGGCGGCGGGCACGGCGCTGTTCCTGCACATGCGCGGCATGGTGCTCAACGGCCCGGTCTGCGCCGCGCTGCGACAGGTCGCAGCCGGGCAGGCGCGGCAGGTGGAGGTCGTCCAATGCGAGCAGCGGGCCATGCTCGCATCCCCGCTCTCGCCGGCGGCATACCTGGAGGCCTCGCTGTCGGGCAGGAAGCGCAAGGAGCTGCGCCGGCAGGCCGCCCGTCTGGCCGAAGAAGGTGCGCTGTCCTTCGAACGGCGGCACGATGCCGCAGACGTGGCGGCCTGGTGCGAGGCGTTCCTCGCCCTCGAGGCCAAGGGCTGGAAGGGCCGGGCCGGCTCCGCGCTCGCCAGCGATGCCGGCACCGCGCGCCTGTTTCGCGCAAGCCTCGAAGAGGCCGCGGCCCGGGGCCGCCTCGAACGCCTGGCGCTCACGCTGGATGGACGACCCATCGCGATGCTGGCGACGTTCCTGGCCGCCCCGGGCGCCTATTCCTACAAGACCGCGTTCGACGAGGCCTATGCGCGCTTCTCCCCGGGAGTCCTGCTGCAGCGGGAGAACCTGTCCATCCTGGAGAGCGACGACATCGCCTGGAGCGACAGTTGCGCGAGCGCCGACCACCCCATGATCGACCACCTTTGGCGCGAGCGGCGCAGCCTTGGCCGCCTGTCCATCGCCATCGGGGGCCGATTGCGCCGCGGCGCCTTCCGGCGCCTGGTGGGCGCGGAGACGGCGCGCCGGCCGGCGACGCAGCGATGAAGGCGCCGGGCGATCCCCGCCCTGTGGTCTTCCCGGCCCACGCGCGCGAGACTTTCGCGGCCGCCTACCCGGAAGTGCCGCATGTGCTGGAGCACGCGCTGGGCGCGCATCCGCTGATGGAGCTCGGCGCCCTCGCCCGGCTTGCCGAGGCGCTGCCGCCCGGCTCGATCGAGTACAACGCCAGCGACCAGCCGATCGGCGTTTCGGGCAAGCCCGCGCCGACCGGCCTGCCGATCGGCGAGACGCTCCGCCGCATCGAGACCTCCCGCTCGTGGGCCGTGCTCAAGAACATCGAGCAGCATCCCGCCTACGCGGCGTTGCTGGAAGCGCTGCTGGACGAGCTCCGCCTCGCCATCGAAGCGCGGACGGGTCGCATGCTGAAGACGCAGGGCTTCGTCTTCGTGACCAGCGCCGGCGGAGTCACGCCGTACCACTTCGATCCCGAGCACAACATCCTGCTGCAAGTCCGCGGCTCGAAGGTGATGACCCAGTTCCCTGCCGGCGATCCCGCCTTCGCGCCCGATGCGATTCACGAAGCCTATCACACCGGCGGCGGGCGCGAGCTGACGTGGCGGCCCGAGTTGGTCTCCGGGGGACAAGAGTTCGCGCTCCGACAGGGCGAGGCCGTGTTCGTGCCGGTCATGGCCCCGCACTTCGTGCGCAACGGACCGGAACCTTCGGTATCGCTGTCGATCACGTGGCGTTCGGAGTGGAGCTTCGCCGAAGCCGACGCCCGCGCCTTCAATGCTCTCCTGCGCCGGATCGGCATCGCGCCCGCCGCGCCGGGGCGCTGGCCCGCCCGCAATCGCGGCAAGGCGCTGGCCTGGCGCATCGCGCGCCGGCTGGGCGCCGGCTAGCGCTTGACCAGGGTCACTTGCGCGACGTCGATGCCGCCGCCGAGGAAGCCGCCCTCGCAGTACATGAGGTAGAAGCGCCAGAGCCGCACGAAGCGCTCGTCGAAACCGGGCGGCAGGCGGCCTTCCTCCACCGCGGCATCGAAGTTGCGGCGCCATTCGCGCAACGTGCGCGCATAGTCCTCGCGGAAGCCGCGGCGGTCCTCCCATGCGAGGCCACGCTCCGCGGCGAGGCTGCGGAATTCGCTCTCCTTGATGAGCATGCCGCCCGGGAAGATGAAGGTCTGGATGAAGTCGGCGCCGCGTGCATAGCCCTCGAAGATGCTGTCGGGCATCGAGATGAGCTGGAGCGCCGCCCGGCCGCCGGGCTTCAGGTTGCGCGCGATGCAGTCCAGGAAATCCGGCCAGAAGGCCCGCCCCACGGCTTCGACCATCTCCACCGAGACGATCGCGTCGTAGCGCCCGGCGACGTCGCGATAGTCCTGCTTGCGGAAGCCGACGCTGCCGCGGTCCGGCTGCCAGCGGGCCCTTGCGTAGGCGAGCTGCTCGTCCGACAGGCTGATGGCGTCGACGTGAACGTCGCCATGGCTGGCCAGGAATGCGGCCAGCGTGCCCCAGCCGCACCCGATCTCCAGCACGCTATCGCCGGGCTTCACCTGGAGCCGCGCGATCATCGCGGCCACCTTCGCCGACTGGGCCTGGTCCAGCTCGGTGACGAACTGGCTGAAGGCGTTCGGCCGCACGTCCGCATCGGCGTAGAGCGCGCTGGAATAGAGCATCGTCTCGCCCAGCCACTGCGCGTAGAAGTCGTTGCCGAGATCGTAGTGCGCGTGGATGTTCCTGAGCGAACCCTTGCGCGTGTTGCGATGGAGCGCATGGACCATGCGCGTCAGCAGCCGCCACGGGCCGTGCGCGCGCCCGGTGTCGCCCAGCGCCACCGCATTGTCCATGAACAGGGCGAACAGCGGGACCGGATCCGGGCTTTCCCACTCGCCCGCCTCCCAGGCCTGGTACCAGCCGACCGAGCCGGCCGTCGCCAGCCGCAGCAGCGATCGCCAGCTCCGCAGCACGACCACGGCATCGAACCCGGGGTGTCGCCCGCCCAGCATCCGCGTCTCGCCGCCCGGGAGCGTCGCCAGGATCGACCCCCGCTCCAGCCCTTGGTCTATGCGGTCCAGGATCCGGTGGACGCCGCCCGACCAGAGCCGCGCCAGCCATTGCGGCCCGATGCCGATGGCTCGGCCGCCGTCGACCAGTTCCCCCCCTCTGCCCGGCACTTGCGCGTTCATGTCTCAGGTATGGACCGGAACGCGGCGCCGGGCAATCGGGCAGCGGTGCGCTAGGTGGATTTCGCCTGCTGCCAGGCGGCAAGCGCCCGCTCCCGCGCCTGGCGATGCTCGATGCGCTTTTCGGGGTAGTTGGCCGGCCGCACGAGCGGCGAGGGATCGTGGATCTCTCCATCGGGCAGGTCGGCCAGCTCGGGCACCCATTCGCGGATGTAGGCCGCGGCGTCGAACTTGGAAGATTGCGTGAGCGGCGCCATGACCCGGACGAACATGTTAGAGTCCACCCCCGAGCCGGCGATCCACTGCCAGTTCACCGCGTTGTTCCCGTAGTCCGCGTCGACCAGCGTGTCCCAGAACCAGCGCTCTCCCTCCCGCCAGTCGATGAGCAGGTGCTTGACCAGGAAGCTGGCCGCAATCATGCGGACGCGGTTGTGCATCCATCCGCTATGCCAGAGCTGACGCATCCCGGCATCGACGATGGGATAGCCCGTAAGGCCACGCTGCCACGCTCTTAAGTCGGCCTTATTGCGCCGCCACGGAAACCGCCCGAAGGGATCGCGCGCCGGCTTTGTCGCATAGTCGGGCGATTGCAGGATGACGCCCTGCGCATAGTCGCGCCAGCCGATCTCCCCCAGGAAGGTCCCCACCGAACCGCCGGCATCCGCCACCGCATGCCAGACCTGGGCCGGAGACACCTCGCCGAAGTGCAGGTGCGGCGACAGCATCGAGGTGCCCTCCACGCCCGGGCAATTGCGCGCTCTCTCATAGGCGGCGGCATGCTCGGCAAAGGCCTCCAGGCGCGCGGCGCCGCCGTTTTCCCCGGGTTTCCAGGTCTCGCGCAGCCCGCCCGACCAGTCCGGGGCCGAAGGCAGCAGCGCCCAGTCTTCAAGCTTTTCCGAGCCCGGCCACTCGGACGGCGCCGGCAGCCGCTCGGGGATCGGCTCGGGCGGAGGTGGCGGCATCCGTTCGCGCAAGGCGCGCCAGAACGGCGTGTAGATCTTGTATGGCGCCCCCGCACCGGTGGTCACGGAGCCGGGCGGGGCCAGGTAGTTGCCGTGGTGCAGGCACAAGGTCACGCGGCGGGCCAGCGCATCCTCCGCCTGGCGCCACCACGGCTCGTAGTGGTGCAGCGCATGGACCTCGCGCGCTCCGGTTTCGCTGCAGAGCCGCTCGATCACCTCTTCGCTCCGGCCCCGCCGCAGGATCAGGCGCGATCCCCTGGCGCGAAGATCGGCATCCAGGCTCGCCAGGGAATGGTGCAGCCACCAGCGCGAGGCGCCGCCGGGACGGTGAGCCCCCGGTGCCGCGTCGTCGTGGACATAGAGCGGGATGACAGGCCCCTTGCGCGCCGCTTCGGCCAGGGCAGGCTGGTCCGCGAGACGCAGGTCGCGGCGGAGCCAGACGATGACGGGAGAATTCATCCGGTCGCAACACCTGGCCTGGGCCCGCGTTCCCTTGCCGCATGACGCTCCTTGGGCAGCACCACCGGATCGACCCGCGCAAGGCGCTTGCAGCCGGCATGCTATGCTGGCTCGGCGCTGCCGCAATCGCCTGGGCGGTGCACGCGGACCATGCGCAGGCAGTGGATCGAACGGGGCTGCTGTTCTGGCGCGACGATACCTTGCAGCCCTCGGGTTCGCCGAAGCTGCTCGAAGGGGTGCGAGACGTGACGGCGCTGGGCGGCGTCCTCCTGCGCAACCTCTTCGCACTGGGCGCCGTCGCGGCGCTGTTGTTCCTGCGCCTGCGCCGAGAGGCCGCGCTGTTCGCGCTGACCGTCGTGACGGCCTGGCTGGTGAACAGCAGCCTCAAGGCGCTGGCCGGCCGAGAACGGCCACAGATCGTACCACACCTTGCAGAGGCTGGAGGGTACAGCTTCCCAAGTGGCCATAGCTTCAACGCCGCCGTCGTCTACCTGGCGATGGCGCTCGCATTCGCGGCGATGAGCCGCCGCCACGCGGTGCGATGGACCATCGTGGGTGCCGCGCTGGCCGCCAGCCTCGCGATCGCCTGGAGCCGCGTCTGGCTGGGCGTCCACTGGCCCACGGACGTGATCGCCGGATGGCTGGGCGGCGCCGGCTGGGCGTTCCTGGCCAGTGCCCTGCTCTACCGCCCGGCCCGCGCGACCGAGGAGTTGGCGCAGGCGATCACGGGTGAGGACAGCCTGCCGCCCGCACCGGAACCGTAGCCGACACGAGGAAGCTGCCGGCCATGCGCGGACCCGAGAAGCGGCCGTCGCCGAAGGTGACTATGGCCGTGCAGCGGGTGCGTCGGATCCGGGCGAACGGAAGCTGCGACCACGCCAGGAATTCCCGGACCTCGGGCGTTGCAGACGCGGCGCGCCGTGCCAGCGGGTGTTCCATGGCATCCGCGCGCGGCGGTGCCGTCAGCGCGAAGCCGCGGAAGGGATCGAAGCGGCCCTGCCCGATCTGCCCCTGGCTGCGCCAGACCACCTCGCGTCGCCAGAACAACAGGGGCTCGGGCGAGGCGAAGACCCGGTCCGCCGCTGCCGCGTCCGGCATCGACCTCCAGGCGAGCGCCGATATCCCGATGTTCAATCCGATGAACCCGATCACGCTGGCCAGCGCGGCCACGGCAGGGCGCCCACTCCGCCGCCTGCGGGCCGGCCAGAGCCCCGCTCCGAGCATCGCCAGGAGCCACGGCGACACGATGAAGAGCCCGTCCGTGTGGAACCACCGCTCGCTGGCGGGCGACATCAGCTGCACCGCATAGGTGTTCTGCAGATCGAGGAGCGGATGGGTCAGTGCCCCCAGGTAGCAGAGCGCCACGAGCCAGCCGAAGTGCATGCTCAGCCCGCTTCGGAAGGTGGCTCCACGCGACACCTGCCAGCGGTCGAGCAGCCACAGCAAGCCCGCCAGCAGCGGCGGCATGAGCAGCACGCCTCCCACCAGCCCGTGGGTGAAGCCGCGATGCATCGCCAGCGGAGCCCATGGTGCCCAGCCGAAGAAGACGTCGATGTCCGGCATGTTCGCCGCCAGCACGCAAGCCGCCAGGCCCTTGCGCGTGCGCCGCTTCAGGCCGGTTTCGGCAAGCACCCAGCCAACCAGGCTATGGGTGAGATTATCCATCGATGGCGAGGAGTTGCATGCCGTGCCTTATCAGCGGCAGCAACCCGCATGGCAAGGCCGGTCACCTGCCGCAGGGCTCCTCGCCGTTCCGCTTCAGTATCAGCCCGCAGCAACTGTCCAGGTCTGCCCGCGGGCGAGAAGCTGGCCGAGGTCCGCGCTCTTGCCCGCGACCATCGTCGCGCGCTCGGCACGCACGCCACTTTCGAAGGTGGGTGCAGGATCGTCGTAGATCACCCCCAACGCCATCGGGAAAGGTCCGAAGGGCATCTCCACCAGCATGTGCGCCAGTGCGCGATTGCGCACGTCGTGGACCGCGACGCCCGCCGCCTTCCAATCGGCACCGACGACATCCACCACCTGGAACGAAAGTGTCCGAACATCGAGCGACAAACCCTTGCAGCCGTTGGCAAACAGGAGCGGCTTTCCATCCATGCAGTGGAGCTGCATCTCCGCGGCGACAGCTTTGGCGGTGAAGTCGTCGAAGCGGTCCTTGTTGTAGACGATGCAGTTCTGGAAAATCTCCAGGAAGGCGGCACCCTTGTGGGCGTGAGCCGCCTTGAGCACCTCGGGCAAGTCCTTGGAGACGTCATAGCTCCGAGCGACGAAGCGGGCACCGGCTCCCAGAGCAAAGGCGCAGGGACTTGCCGGCCGGTCCACCGAACCTGCGGGCGAGGTCGGCGACGCGGTGCCCACGCGACTGGTCGGCGAGTACTGGCCTTTGGTCAGCCCATAGATCTCGTTGTTGAACAGCAGGATCTGGCAGTCGAGGTTCCGGCGCAGGACGTGCATGGTGTGATTGCCCCCGATCGACATGCCGTCGCCGTCGCCGGTGACGATCCACACGTCCAGTTCCGGGTTGGCCAGCTTGATTCCGGTGGCGAAAGCCGGCGCGCGTCCGTGTATGGTGTGGAAGCCGTAGCTCTCGACGTAATAAGGGAAGCGGCTGGAGCAGCCGATGCCGGAGACGAAGACCGTGTTTTTCGGATCGGCCCCCAGCATGGGCAGCGTACGCTGGACCGCCTTGAGGATGGCGTAGTCGCCGCAACCGGGGCACCAGCGGACCTCCTGGTCGGTCTCCCAATCCCTGGGTGTGGTCTGAACAGAGGACATGTCGTTCATGGTGAAGATTCCGTTCCAAGTGCTCAGGGCTGCTCGATTTCGGGAGTAGGGAGCTGGGTGTGGTTCACCGACACCTCGCCACCCTCGTTGCCTGGAACGGCGTCGAAGAACCTGGCGATGGCGGCCTCCAGTTCGGAGATGGCGAAAGGCTGACCGCTCGTCTTGCTGAGCGGGACCGCATCGATCAGGAACTGGTCGCGCAGGACCGTCTTGAACTGCCCCGTGTTCATCTCCGGCACCAGCACGTGCTGGTAGCCGGCAAGGAGCTCGCCCAAATTCTCCGGCAGGGGCCAGACGTGCCGGACATGGACATGACTGACGGCCAGTCCCTTGCGCCGCGAACGGCGCACGGCCTGGTGGATGGGCCCGAAGGTGGAGCCCCAGCCCACCACCGCAAGCGTGTCGCAGGGCGCTCCCAGCGCGACCTCCTGCGGGGGGATCGTTCGCGCGATCCCGTCGATCTTGGCCTTGCGGGCATCGGTCTGCGCCTGGTGGACATCAGGGGCATAATCGATGTTGCCGGTGTCGATCGCCTTCTCGATGCCGCCGATCCGGTGCATGAGCCCCGGCGTTCCGGGCCTGATCCAGGGACGCACCCCCCGGTCATCACGCTTGAACGGCAGCGGCTTGCCGCCGGATTCGCCGGCGTCCTCCAGGAACGTGACCGGAAAGGACGTGAGCGTGGCCGGGTCGGGCACCTTCCAGGGCTCCGAGGCATTGGCGATGTAGCCGTCGCTCAGCAGGATCACGGGGGTCATGAACTGCACCGCGATGCGGCAGGCCTCGATCGCGCACGCGAAGGCGTCGCCCGGGGAGCGGGCGGCGATCACCGGCAAGGGCGCATCGCCGTTCCGCCCGTAGACGGCCTGATAGAGGTCGGACTGCTCGGCCTTGGTGGGAAGACCGGTGGAGGGGCCGCCGCGCTGGGAGTTGACGATCACCAGCGGCAGCTCGGTCATGATCGCGAGGCCCATCGCCTCCCCCTTCAGCGCCAGTCCCGGCCCAGAAGAGGACGTCACACCCAGCTGCCCGGCGTAGGAGGCGCCGATCGCCGCACAGATGGCGGCGATCTCATCCTCGGCCTGGAAGGTGGTGACACCGAACTCCTTCATTCTGGCGAGATTGTGGAGCACCGCCGACGCCGGAGTGATCGGATACCCGCCGAAGAACATCGGCAGCCCTGCCAGCTGCGCCCCTGCCACCAGCCCCAGGGAGATCGCCTCCGCGCCGGTGATCGTGCGGTAGAGGCCGGGCTCCGAGACAACCGGATCGACGTGCAGCTTGCGCAGCGGGCCGGACAACTCGGCCGTCTCGCCATAGGCGTGCCCGGCATTCAGCGCCGCGATGTTCGCCTCCGCGAGCACCGGGCTCTTGGCGAACTTGGCGGCCAGCCAATCCACCAGCGGCTGGCGATCGCGGTCGAACATCCATAGCGCCAGGCCTAGCGTCCACATGTTCTTGCAGCGCAGCGCCTCCTTGTTGCCCAGCCCGAACGGCTTGACCGCCTGCAGCGTCAATGCCGATATGTCGAAGGCCAGGACGTCCCACCGCGCCAGACTGCCATCGGTCAGAGGATCGTTCTCGTACTTTGCCTTGTCGAGGTTCCGCCGCGTGAACTCGCCGGTATCGGCGATCACGAGACCGCCGGGCCTGAGTGCTCCGAGGTTCACCTTCAGCGCGGCCGGATTCATCGCGACGAGCACGTCGGGCGCATCGCCGGCCGTCGTGATCTCGCTGGAGCCGAAGTTGATCTGGAACGCCGATACCCCGAACAGCGTCCCCTGCGGCGCGCGGATCTCCGCCGGGAAGTCCGGGAAGGTGGCAAGGTCGTTGCCTGCGAGCGCCGTGGACAGCGTGAACTGACCGCCGGTGAGTTGCATGCCGTCGCCCGAGTCCCCCGCGAACCGCACCACCACGGCTTCGGGCGCGATCTCTCCCGAAAAGGCCCCTCTGCCCTGTTCCGAACGACCCGTCGCCATGGCTCTCCCTTCTGCCGCTGCCTTCCCGGTATCCGGGCTGCTGCTTCAGCCCCAAGGGTGCGAGTTCACGTTCTCGATTCCAAATTAGTTTTCCGTTTAGCGAACAAACTTCTCTTTCATCGCTTCACCGTGGCCGGAGCATATTCCCCGCTGGCCAAGCGCGCTGCCTTTCGCCATCCTGGGCTATGGCTCGATCTGCGGTGTGCTCTGCCGAATCGCGAAGAGCTTCCTCCCTTCCAAGTGGATATCCATCGAACGATGAAAGACTTCTCGTCCCTGCCCTATCGCCCCTGCGTCGGCGTCATGCTGGTCAACGCCGACGGCAAGGTCTTCGTCGGCAAGCGGATCGACAATCGCGAGGGCGACTGGTGGCAGATGCCGCAAGGCGGCGTCGACGAGGGAGAGGATCTCAAGGAAGCGGCGTTCCGCGAGCTCTGGGAAGAGACCGGGGCACGGCGGGAGCACGTGAAGCTGCTCAGCCAGACGCGTGAGGAACTGCTCTACGACTTGCCCGAGGAGCTCATGGGCAAGCTGTGGGGCGGCAAGTACCGGGGCCAGCGCCAGTACTGGTTCCTCGCGCGGTTCGAGGGAACGGACGATGATATCCGGCTCGACGCGCACAAGCCGGCCGAGTTCTGCGAATGGAAATGGATCGAGCCCGAGCTGCTGCCGGAGCTGATCGTGCCCTTCAAGAAGCGCGTCTATCGCGCCGTCCTCGAAGAGTTCAAGGCGTTGATCTGACGAGCCCCGTCAGGGGACGTCGCTCAGGACTTCGCTTCGGCCGCCTCAGTTCTCGGTGACGGCGGTCTTGGGCACCGCGGCGTCTGCGGTCACCATGCGCGGCGCCGGACCCTTGGCGATTGCCGAGGCGAGCTTCTGCGCCTCTGCGCAATCCTTGCCGCACAGCGACTGCAGCCGGGCCAGGTTGCGGTTGGCCTTCTCCGTCGCGCCCTTCTCGGCCAGCGCCATGCCTTCGCCGGCGAGGGCGGAGATGTTGCGCGGGTCGCTCGCCAAGGCCACGCGGTAGTAGTGCAGCGCCTTGCCCTGCATGTCCTGGCGCCGGGTGGCGTCGGCGAGCGAGAGCAGCACGGTGACGCTTCCGGGCGCCACGGTCAGCGCGGACTCGAAGGCATCGATCGCACCGTCGAGGTTGCCGGCCGCCGCCGCCGACCGTCCTTCGCTCAGCAGCGCCGCGGCCCGCGGATCGAGCTGCTCGGGCGGTTGCGAAAGGAGAACGCTGGAGGAGGTGGCGGCAAGAAGGGAGAGAGCAACAGCAACGGGCGTGTAACGCATCAGCAGGTCCTTGGCCGAGGTCTTCGTCCTCATCATGCGTGCCGATTTATCACAGCCGAACGAAGCGCGCGACGAAAAAGCCGTCGGTCCCGTCGTGCTGCGGAGACAGCCTGATGCCGGGCCCCCGGGCCCTTCCCAAGGGCAGTTCGGGGATCGCAGGCGTCCAGCCGGGATGACGTTCGAGGAACCTTTGCGCCTGCTCGGCGCCCTCCGCGTCGAGC
Source organism: Novosphingobium soli (assembly GCF_042432915.1). Classification (NCBI taxonomy): domain Bacteria; kingdom Pseudomonadati; phylum Pseudomonadota; class Alphaproteobacteria; order Sphingomonadales; family Sphingomonadaceae; genus Novosphingobium; species Novosphingobium soli. The sequence continues at coordinate 5,059 of NZ_JBHLWK010000006.1, read as the reverse complement.
AGCGAGCAGGTCACGAAGACCAGGCGCCCGCCCTTCCGGACCAAGCTTGCACCGACGTCGAGAAGGCGGGACTGGATCGCGACGTAGCGGGCCAGCTGCTTCTCGGTGAGGCGCCAGCGCGCCTCGGGATTTCGCCGCCAGGTGCCGGTGCCCGAGCACGGAGCATCCACGAGCACCGCATCGGCACCATCCCGGAATCGTTCCAGGGCTTCCAACTCCTTGCCGGGATCGAGCAGCACGGTCGTGATGTTCGTGGCACCCGCCCTCTCGGCGCGGGGAGACAGCCGGGAGAGCCGCGTCCGGTCGGCATCGCATGCCAGGAGTGTGCCGGCGTTCTCCATCGCCGCTGCAAGGGCCAGCGTCTTGCCGCCGGCTCCGGCGCACAGGTCGATCACCGTCTCGCCGGGACGCGCTGCCACGACCTCGCAGGTGAGCTGCGATCCGGTATCCTGCACCTCGATCGCCCCCTGCGCATAGGCGGTCGTCTGCTCGATCCGGGTTTCGGGAGGGAAACGCCAGCCGTTCGCCGCCGCCGTCCGCTCACCTCCGGGAGGCAGGCTCGGCACGCCGGGCCGAAGCGTGTTGACGCGCACGTCGAGCGGCGCGCGACCGAGCAGGGCCTCGGCCTCCGCCTGGTCCAGACCGCTCGCCTCCAACCGCTGCACCAGCCAGGCCGGCGCGACGCCGCCGCTCGCCATCGGCTCGCCCGGCAAGATCGGTTCGGGCGCATGGCGCGCGCCATCGAAGAGCGCGGCGATGGCAGGATCTCCAGCCGCAAGCTGCAACATCGCCGCGCGGCCGGTCTCGGGGATCTCACCACAGGCGCGGATGGCGCGGTAGGCGAGTTCCCGGATGGCGCGACGATCCCCGCCCCCGGCGTAGCGCCGGGCACGGAACCAGTCACCGATGAGCCGGTCGGCGGGCGCCCCGTTGGCGCGCGCGGCGCCGATCACGAGGTCGAGAATCTCGATGGCGGCCTGAACCCGGGCTGCGGGAGTCATGCGAAGTCTCCCGCGAAGCGCTCACGGCGCATGGCCGCTCCCGCCCTCGCCCGCGGCTTCATCGAGCGCTTAGCGGGTCGGATAGTTCGGTGCCTCACGCGTGATCGTCACGTCATGGACGTGGCTTTCGCGCAGGCCGGCATTGGTGATGCGCATGAACTGCGAATTCTTGCGCAGGTCTTCGATCGTGGGCGAACCGGTGTAGCCCATGGCCGCCTTGATGCCGCCGACGAGCTGGTGGATCACGTCCTTCGCGGGCCCCTTGTAGGCCACCTGGCCCTCAATCCCTTCGGGCACCAGCTTCATCTGGTCCTTGATGTCGCCCTGGAAGTAGCGGTCGGCCGACCCGCGGCCCATCGCGCCTACAGAGCCCATTCCGCGGTACGACTTGTAGGCCCGACCCTGGTACAGGAAGGTTTCGCCCGGAGCTTCCTCGGTACCCGCGAGCATCGAGCCGACCATGATCGTCGAGGCTCCGGCGGCGAGCGCCTTGGCGGCATCGCCCGAGGTGCGCAAGCCACCATCGGCGATCACCGGAACCCCCGACTTGTCCGCCTCCTCGGCCGCCTCCATCACGGCGGTAAGCTGCGGCACGCCCACACCGGCGACGATCCGGGTGGTGCAGATTGAGCCGGGTCCGATGCCGACCTTCACGCAGTCCGCCCCGGCGTCGATCAGGGCACGCGCGGCCTCGGCCGTGGCGATGTTGCCGGCGATGACCTGCGCCGAGTTCGAGAGCTTCTTAACCCGCTCCACCGCCAGCGCTACGTCCTTGTTGTGGCCATGGGCGGTGTCGATCACGACGACGTCGCACTCGGCCGCCAGCAGGGCCTCGGTGCGCTCGAAGCCCTTGTCCCCCACCGTCGTGGCGGCGGCCACCCGGAGGCGGCCTGCCTCGTCCTTGGTCGCTTCGGGGAAGAGCACCGCCTTCTCGATGTCCTTGACCGTGATCAGGCCGACGCACCGGAAGGCGTCGTCCACGACCAGCAGCTTCTCGATCCGGCGCTGGTGGAGCAGCCGGCGCGCCTCTTCCTGGTTCACGCCCAGCTTCACGGTCGCGAGGTTCTCGTGCGTCATCAGCTCGCGCACGGGCTGCGCCGCGTTGTCGGCGAAACGAACGTCACGGTTGGTGAGTATGCCCACGAGCTTGCCCGAGGCTTCGACGACGGGAATCCCGCTGATCCGGTTCGCCAGCATCAGCGCCTGCGCCTCGCCCAGCGTCGCGTCGGGGGCGATGGTGATCGGGTTCACCACCATGCCGCTCTCGAACCGCTTGACCTGCCGGACGGCGGCGACCTGCTCCTCGATCGTGAGATTACGATGCAGCACGCCGATGCCGCCCATCTGGGCCATGGCGATGGCCATGTCGGCCTCGGTGACGGTGTCCATGGCCGACGAGATGACGGGGATGTTCAACCCGATCGACCGGGTCAGCCGGCTTCGCGTGTCGGCCTGCGTGGGAACGATGTCGGACTTTGCCGGACGCAGGAGCACGTCGTCAAAAGTGAGTCCGAGCTGGATATCCATATGCGCCACCAGTGCCTTTACCAGGAGAATCGTGGCGGCCCATGTAATCAAAGGGGGCAACGAGGGCTAGAGGGTCATTTCGCGGTCGCGGAAGCCTTCGGTGCGGTTCCCCTGGGCGGCACCCGCCGGGTGTCGGCGAACCAGCGCCCGAGCGCCGCCAGCATCCGCACGTCGTCCGCAGCACCCTGCAATTGCAGTGGGCGCGAGAGATCGTCCTGCGGACGGTGGTAGTCGCCATCGAAGAAGGCCTGCATGCGCGCGATGTCGCCATAGGCGGTGGTGACCATCACCGCCGGGATGTCGTGCTGCAGGAGAGCCCACCCGTCCTGCCGCCGCACATAGGCGTTCGCCTCGTCATCCTCGCGCAGCTTGAAGCCTTCCTGCCGCGCTACCCGCGCGATATCGCGGTCTAAACCGGTCATGCCGCGGCCGACGATGGCAAAGGGAGTCTTGGCCGGCGCGATGGCGATCGAGTCGATGTTGAAGGCGGCCACGATCTTGTCGAGCGGAAGCGGTGGGTTCTCGGCGAAGGCGTGCGCGCCCAGCAGGCCGAGTTCCTCGGCGGTGGTGGCAAGGAAATAGACGTCGCGATCCAGCTGCGGCCCGCGCGCGAGCCGCCGCGCGACTTCCGTCAGCGCGGCCACGCCGCTGGCATTGTCGATTGCTCCATTACAGATGAGATCCTCGGCAGGCGGCTGCGCGCACTCGCCGAAATGATCCCAGTGCGCGACGAACAGCACGGCTCCTGCCTGCGGGTTGCGCCCATGCAGCTTGCCGATGAGATTGTGGGTGCGGATCGTCGTTTCGGTGGTGGTCGCCTCCAGGGTTGCGGTGACGTCCAGCACGAGCGGCGTGAAGTCGGCCCGGGCGGCAGCATCTTCCAGCGACGAGAGGGTATGGGAAGTGCCCTTGAGCAAGGTCTCCATGGTTGCGCGGCTGATGAAAGCCTCCAGGTCTCCGCCCAGGGTCTCTTCGGACAGCGCATACCCGGACCGGCGACGCCGCGCCGCGACCTGGTCGATGGTCCGCGTGCCGTCCAGCACGGTCAGCACCGCGGACGCGCCAAGGGCGAGGAGTTCGTTCTGCCTCGTGCTGTCCCGCCTGTCTCCGTCGAGCACGACGGCGATGCGGCCGGCGAGCTCATTCCGGGTGAAGTCTTCTCCCCGCGCCTTGCCCACGAACAGCATCGGTGCGTTGCGGACCATGCTGCGCTTGCCGGAGGTCAGGACCAGGACATCTTGGGGCGCAATGGGGGTGCGGTAGCCGCGGCGAAGGAACTGCGCGGTCCCCGTCGCCGGCTCGTGCGCCACGACCGAAACGGGCGCGAACCACTCGTTGCCCGGATCGTTGGTGCCGGACACCAGGCCGATCTCGAACCACTGCTTGCCGAGATAGCGAAGCGTCTGCGCCTCGCCCTCGGTTCCGGGCTCGCGGCCGTTGAACGCATCGCTCGCGAGAACCCCGATGTGCGCGCGCAGCCGCGCCTCGATCTCCCGCTCAGCCCGGGTGCCCGCGCAAGCAGGTTCCACGGACAGGACCAACAAGGCCCACAGCGCGGAGAACGCCACCGTCCACCACGCCAATGTCCCTGTTGCCCTGCTGCCCGCCATCATTGCCGCCCATCTATACGACACATTCTCGACGAGAGTGCGAAAATCTCCTCCGCAACAAAGGATCCAGTCGTTTTCCAGGCATCGCGCCGGACCTGACGCCTTGTTGCAACACCGCAGCTGCGTCGGAACACGGTGGGCCGTGGCGAATTGATCGGGAGGCCGGCGACCCGACCGGCACACCACAGAAGGGCGAGCCACAATGCGTCTCGATGAGTTCGATCCCAACAACATCCGTGTGACGGAAGGCGGCCGAGGCGGCGGCTTCCTCGGCGGTGGCGGCGGCAAGCTTGGATGCGGCACTCTCGTCATCGCGCTGATCGGCGTGCTCGTCTTCGGCGTGGACCCGACGCAGATGCTCGGATCGCTCGAGGGGGTGCAAGAGCAGCAGGCGCAAGCCCCCAGCCAGGCTGAAAGCCCCAGGAGCGCGGCGGAGCTGTGCCGCCAGAACGCCTATGCTCTGGAAGCCTGCAACGCGCTCGACTCGCTGAACCGGACGTGGCAGCCGCTCTTCCAGCAGGCGAACATCGCCTACGAGCAGCCCACGCTGCACTTCTACCAGGGCGGCACCTCCAGCGGCTGCGGCGCGGCCAGCAGCGACATGGGTCCGTTCTATTGTCCCGCCGACCAGGGCATCTACATCGACACCAGCTTCTACGACCAGCTCAGTCGACAGCTCGGCGCCAAGGGCGACTTCGCACGGTACTACGTGATCGCTCATGAGTACGGGCATCATGTCCAGCACCTGCTGGGGGCAGACGGGCAGATCCGCGAGGCTCAGCAGCGCAACGCCTCTGCCGCCAACGCGCTGCAGGTGCGGATGGAGCTGCAGGCGGACTGCTACGCCGGCGTCTGGGCGATCTTATGGCGAGCTGCGCATAAGATGGCTTATCGCGAGGAAGCGGTAATGCGGAGGAGCGC